>PNOM01000122.1 GCA_013824835.1 Syntrophus sp. (in: bacteria)
ATAGGGCGGACCAACAAAATCCACTTTATCAGCTCTATCTGACAGGTCTGCATATTATTAATGAGCGGGGATGCGCAATGAAGAGAACTTCCAATGTTTATTCCAAGCGTAAGAAGATGGAAGCCGGGCCGGAAAAGACCCGGAAAGAACTGGAAGTAATTAAACAATCCGCAGATAAAGCCAATGAATTCGCCGAGAGAATTAACAACGCTGTGCGCAAACCCTTAATTTCTTTGGATCAAGCCCTCAGGGTGATCACGGTCAGCCGTTCCTTCCATGACTTCTTTAAGGTAAAACCTGAAGAGACAGTAGGACAGCTTTTCTATGGCCTGGATAATAAACAGCGGGATATCCCCAAACTACGGGAACTACTGGAAATCATCCTTCCCACAAAGGCAGCCCTTGATAAGGTTGGTAAGTTTTTTATTAACAGCGATTTTACCGGATCACCGGTCTGAAAGGACGCTTTATGAATCAAAGAAATCATACCTCACGCCCTAACAAGCGATTTATGTTGACCTGCGCTGTCATGATCATCGTCTGTGCTGCTCTTTTTATTGCGGGGTGCAAGGATAAAGCGGTTGTGGAAGAGACTGGAAAACTGGAAACCGTCAGAATTGGAGCCTTTAAAGGGGAGATGACTGCCCTGGTGTGGGTGGCCGAAAGCGAGGGGTTCTTTACAAAATATGGTCTGAATGCGCAGGTGACCGGTTTCGAATCCGGTGTGGCAGCCGTCGAGGCGCTTACGGCGGGCACTCAGGATATAGCCACCGCAGCCGAATCCGTCTTTGTAAACAAATCACTGCAAAATTATAGCAAGATGAGAATTCTGGGCGTGATCGCCCAATCGGATTCGATTGAGATTATCGCACGCATAGATCGGGGCATATCGTCGCCTGCTGACTTAAAAGGCAAGAAAATTGCCCTCACCAGCAAAGCGCCGTCCCACTATTTCCTGGACCGGTATCTTATATACAACCACATTGATCCGCGAACCGTCACGATTGTAGACCTCCCCCCGCAAAAACTTATCGAGGCAATAACAAAGGGGAGCGTTGATGCTGCCATCACGTGGGAACCCAATGTCTGGAATATCAAACAAAAGCTGGCCGGCAATGTACTTTCCTGGCCAGCCCAGTCTGACCAACAATTTAATTTTCTTCTGATCTGCGGAACTGATTTTGCCGAAAACCGGTCTGAGGCGGCAAAAAAAATGTTCCGGGCATTGGCTGACGCCGAGACCCTGGTTCGCAAAGATCCCGCAAGGGTGCAGCAGGTGCTGGCGCGACGGCTTGCCCTTGATGAGCGTTATCTCGTTTCGGTGTGGTCCAAGCACATCATCGGTCTATCCCTCGACCAGTCCTTGTTTGTAGCCATGGAAGATCAGGCCCGCTGGGCTATTACCAGAGGGTTTGCCCTTGGGGATAAACCGCTCAATTACCTGAAAAGCATCTATTCGGAACCTCTCGCTTCAGTGAAGCCTGATGCGGTAACCATTTACAGGTGATACGTATATGCAGATAAAGACCAGACTTAAAACCGTATCCTGGATTGCTGCCATTATGGCCATTCTGGTCATATCCCTGTATGCATGGACCAGCGAGCAATTAAAACAGGCAGCGGCACAGCGCAACCTCTCTGAAGAAATGGCCACAACACACAACAACAGAATGGTTTTACGGGATGAATATATGCTGAACCACAATGAGCGGCCTAAGGAACAATGGCTGCAACAGACCGAAAACTTGAAAAAATTAGTTGAGCGGGCACAGGCTGCCGTTGTGTTGCCTGAACAAAAGCTTATTTTGCAGCAAATTCCCCTGTACTTAGACAAAACGAAGGTGCTTTTTACTCGTCTAGTGGTGAATCAGGACGATATGGTTGCAGGAAGGATCAGTGTCGCGCAGAGCCAGGAGATGGAACGTCTCGTATATTCCCAGCTTATCATTGATGCCCACTCATTATTAACAAAGCTCCTCAAGCTCCAGAGGATTTCCGATCGTGAATATGCCATCAGGCAATCCCAGAGCAACGTTCTCATTCTTGCTTCTGTTCTGCTGCTGGTATGTTTCACCATTTTCAGTTCAATGCTTTTGGCAAGGAGCATCGCGAAGCCTCTGAAACGTCTCAGGGATGGGATCGAGGTTATTTCCACAGGAAATCTTGACCATCAAGTTGGCACGGAATCCAAAGACGAGATTGGGCAGCTCTCACGGGCTTTCGACGGCATGATTGCAAATCTTAAACAGATAACGGTATCCCGAGACAACCTGGAAGCCGAGATCACCGAGCGCAAGCGGGCGGAAGAGGCGCTCAGGGATGCAGAATTGATATTCAGAACTATATTTGACAAAGCATCGGATGGAATACTCCTTGCCGAAAATGAGAGCCGTACTTTCTACATGGCAAATAATAAAATTTGTGAAATGCTTGGCTATACTCAGAAGGAAATAATAAAAATCGGACTAAGTGAAATACATTTAGAAAAAGACCTGCCCTATGTTATCGAACAATTTGAGCGAATTAGGAGAAATGAAATATCAGTTGTTTCTGATATTCCCTTCATGAGAAAAGATGGAAGGATTTTTTATGCTGATATAAATTCCAGTTTAATAAACCTTGGAGGAAAAGATTATCTCTTGGGTGTTTTTAGAGACATCACCGAGCGCAAGCGGGCGAAGGAAGTGTTGCGGGAAAGCGAAGAGAAGTTCAGTGATGTGGTGGAATCCATCCCGGTGGCCATATACCTATCGGTTGGAATAGAACAGAAATGCGAATACTTAAACCCCATGTTCACCAAACTGTTTGGTTATACTTTGGACATGGTTCCGACCGTTGATAAATGGTGGCCGCTGGCCTATCCCGACGAAAATTACCGCAGACAAATCTCGGAGGAATGGACAGCAAAGGTCAAACGCGCAATCGAGACCCAATCGCCCATTGAGCCCATGGAAGTCGTAGTAACTTGCAAGGATGGATCGAAGAAGAATATCTTATGGAGATACATTACTATGGGAAACAAAAACTATGCTTGCGGCCTTGATCTGACCAAACGCAAGCAGGCGGAGGAAGAAATTAAGAAACTCAACGCCGAACTGGAGCAGCGTGTCATTGACCGCACCGTTCAGCTCGAGGCATCCAACAAAGAGCTGGCGTCTTTCGCCTATTCCGTTTCTCATGACCTTCGCGCCCCCCTGCGCGGTATCGACGGGTGGAGCCTTGCCCTTCTGGAGGATTACGGCGAAAAGCTTGATGATCAGGCACACAAATATCTCCACCGTGTTCGCACAGAGACGCAGCAAATGGGTAGGCTGATCGACGATATGCTGAAGCTTTCGAGGGTTACCCGTGCCGAACTACAGTTGATGCCTATAGACCTCACAGCCATGGCGCGCAGCATTGCCGCCCGCTTGCAGGAAGAGATGCAGCATCGCAGGATAGAATTTATAATTCAACCGGCCTTGAGAGCCAATGGAGATACTCAACTTATTGACATAGCTCTCTTCAATCTTTTTGATAATGCCGTGAAGTTCACCGGTACGCGGTCCCATGCGAGGATCGAGTTCGGCGAATCTGAGGTCGAGGGAGAAAAGACTTTCTTTATACAGGATGACGGAGTGGGGTTTGATATGGCTTACGCACCAAATCTGTTCGGGGCTTTTCAGCGCCTTCACAAATCATCTGAGTTCCCCGGCACCGGTGTCGGCCTTGCCACGGTGCAGCGCATTATTCACCGCCATGGCGGCCGTATATGGGCTAATGCACAGGTAGATCAAGGGGCAACCTTTTACTTCACCCTAAAGGAGACAACATGAAAACAAAAACTATTCTTCTTGTCGAAGACAATCCGAGCGACATTGATTTGACAAAACGAGCCCTGAAAAAGGCTCATATTGCCAATGAGTTAGTTGTTGCCGAGGACGGTCAGGAAGCGCTCGATTACCTTTTTGGAACCGGTCAATACGCCGGTCGGGATGCAGCCCCGTTACTCGCTGTGATTCTGCTTGACCTCAAGCTGCCCAAGGTGGACGGTCTGGAGGTATTGAGAAGGATTCGCGCGGATGAGCAAACAAAACGGCTGCCGGTGGTGATCCTCACATCCTCTCAGGAAGAACAGGATATTGCCATGGGTTACGACTTTGGAGCCAACAACTACATCCGAAAACCGGTTGATTTTTGCCAATTTGTGGAGGCTATCGAGAATTTGGGTCTCTACTGGCTGGTCTTGAATGAACTGCCGCCAAAAGTAAGGCTGTGATTGTGATGTGTAAACATCTTTCTATCCTCATCATTGAAGATTCTGAGAGCGATGCGGAGCTGATTATCCGTCAGTTTCAGAAGGCAGACTATACCTGTAACTACAAACGAGTGGAAACGGCTGCCCAGATGCGGGCCGCCCTCGAATCACTGTCATGGGATTTGGTGATTGCTGATTATAATCTCCCGCAATTTAATGCCCCTTCTGCCCTTGAGATCCTTCAAAAATGTAGTCTGGATATCCCTTTTATTGTGGTTTCCGGGACTATCGGCGAAGAAACTGCTGTCGAGATGATGAAGGCCGGAGCTCACGACTATGTCATGAAGAGAAATCTTGTGCGTTTGGTTCCTGTTGTGAAACGGGAGCTTGAAGAGGCACAGATGCGGAGAAGAAACAAAGAGGCTGAAAAATTAATAAAAGAGTCCGCGGAAGAATGGATTACGACCTTTGATTCCATTACAGATATGGTCTCGATTCATGATAGTGATTTCAAGTTTCTCAGAGTAAACAAAGCCTACGCCCATGCCGTCAATATGACCCAGGAAGAACTGATCGGCAAGCATTGTTACGAAGTGATACACGGGACAGCATGCCCCATTCCTGGCTGTCCCCATGAGCAGACCCTTAAGACGGTAAAATCAGCTTCAGTAGAGATATATGAACCCCATCTTAGCATATATCTTGAAATATCCACTTCACCAATCCTTGACAGAAAAGGGACTGTCACGGGGTCAGTTCATATTGTCAAGGATATCACCTCCCGCAAACAGGCCGAAGAGGCCCTTAAGTCTTCCCTCCGGGAAAAGGAGATCCTTATCAGGGAAATCCACCACCGGGTGAAGAATAACCTCAGTGTAATCCTGGGCCTCCTTGACCTTCAGTCCGGCAGGATAGAGACCGCGGAACAGGCCGTGGCAGCATTCCAGAAAAGCCGTGACCGGATATACTCCATGGCCCTTGTTCATCAGAGGCTCTATGAGAAGACAGACCTTTCCAGTATTGACATGGAATTCTATATAGATGACATCTCTTCCAAGCTGAAAGACATCTATGCCCCTGACAGGAACATTATCATAGAGTCCAATGCAAAGGGCGTCTTGTTAGATATAAACAGGGCAGTACCCCTTGGACTTATCCTAAATGAACTGATTACCAACTCCCTGAAGTATGCTTTTCCTGATAACCGAGAAGGATCAATAACCCTGTCGCTCTCTTTACAGGATACCTCATTATGCCTCTCTGTCGCTGATAACGGTATAGGGCTTCCCGAGGAGATCCGGGGCGATACTTTTGGTATGGAGCTCATCCGCCTCCTCACCGAGCAGATTGACGGCATACTGGACATTCAAAGGGACAAGGGCACACGATTTACCATCACCTTCCCCGGCCCGGATACTGAAGAATGAAACCGCGGATACTCATCGTCGAAGATGAAATAATCATCGCAGCAGGTCTTGAAAAGGAGCTCCTCAGGTTCGGGCATGAAGTGCTGCCCCTTGCAACAACAGCGGAGAAGGCCGTCGCACTGAC
>PNOM01000123.1 GCA_013824835.1 Syntrophus sp. (in: bacteria)
TCATATCCCCTCGGAATCCACTTTCTCCCGGGCCTTTGCAGAATTTGCTTTTTACGGATTGGGGGACACCGTACATAAAGCGCTTGTAGATACTCATCTTAGCGGATCACCGGTCATATTGCACGGGATGCAACAGCCATTACAGGGAATGAAAAACCTCTTAGAAAAAAGAAGAAAGAACGAACACATAAAAAAAGAGGCAGACCAAAAAAGGGAGAGATACGGGAACTGAAAGAAAAGAAACGTCTGGATCAGCAAATACATCAGGCTCCCTCAGAAGCTCTTCGTAGTATTCCCGTCCACTGTGACACGGGAACAAAGAAAAATGCCAAGGGATACAAGGAGACTTGGGCAGGATACAAACTCCATATCGATACCGCCTGCTGCGGTCTCCCCATTACTGCCATTCTCACCGCTGCCTCTCTCCATGACAGCCAGGTTGCCATTCCCATGATGAAGATGACCTCAGAGAAAGTAACCTATCTCTATGGATTGTATGGATTCCGCCTATGATGCAAAACATATCCATGGGGTAAGCAGATCATTGGGGCATGTTCCTATTATCGACAAGAATCCCCGCAAGGGTGAGGCGCTACCGATGCTGCCCGCTGAAGCCCTTAGGTATAATGAGAGAACCGCAGTAGAGAGAACCAACGGCAGGCTCAAGGAAGAGTTCGGGGGAAGAACGGTCAAGGTACGAGGACATGCAAAGGTGAAGCTTCATCTCATGTTCGGCATTGTTGCGCTCTTTGCTGATCAGTTATTACGCCTTGCCCGGTAGATCGCGTGCTTTTTACTCCCATCTCCGCCATCATCGGGAGACATATGTAAAAAATGGGGCATGAAAAGAGAAAAATGTTAATAACAGCCTGTATGGGTGCTTCTGTACTACAACGAGGGGCAAATCAGGCTATGACGAGACGGGAATGCCGGGGGTTTTGCAAGAGGCTCTAATGATAGCGATTTGGTATCACCATAGATGAGGACTTACTCAGATCATGCCCTTCAGCTTTACGTAATCGATCTTTCCTGTGCCGAGTTTCGGTATCTCCTTCATAAAAAGTATATTCCTGGGACAGGCAAGGTCTGAAAAACCCTTTGCCTTTAATGCGGACCTTACTGTCTTAATATCAACCCGGGGGTTATTGGTAACCAGAATGAGCCGTTCTCCCTTCAGCTCATCAGATACGGCCATGATCGCGGTATCTTTTCGATCACCGAACTGATTGGCGAGGGCTCCTTCGACTGCCGTGAGGGAGATCATCTCACCACTTATCTTGGCAAAACGTTTCAGCCTCCCCACGATTCTTATGAAGCCCTGTCCGGTTATTTCCACAATATCGCCTGTGTCATACCAGCCCTGATCCTCAACAAGATATTTATGGTTTGCAGTTTCATTTTTGAGATACCCTTTCATTACGTTTTTGCCATGGACATAGAGTTTGCCTACAGCGCCGCCCTTGTCATCAATCCCTTCTACGGGCACAAGCTTATATTCTATCCCCGGCAGGGGCATTCCCACGGTCCCGTATTCATGCTGGAGGGCGGAGTTGATACTCACTATAGGCGAACACTCCGTGGCGCCGTAGCCGGACATGACCCGTATACCGAAGGTCTTTGTGTACCTTTCAAAAACCGTATCGCTTAACCCCTCAGCCCCGCAGAAGATATAGCGCATGGAGTAGAAGTCATAGGGATTTGCCCTCTTGCCGTAGCCGCCTAAGAATGTATTGGTGCCGCAGAGGATTGTACACCCCTGTCCATAGGCCATCTCAGGGACAATCCGGTAATGGAGGGGGCTTACATAGAGGAAGGATTTTATCCCTGCGAAGACAGGTATTATGACCCCGAACATCAGGCCGAAGCTGTGGAAGACGGGGAGGGCATTCAGGAAATAGTCCGTTTCCCTGATGTCGATTCTTGAGAGTCCCTGGTACACATTTGAGATGAGGTTTTCATGGGAAAGACAGACGCCCTTCGGCACCCCTTCAGAGCCTGAGGTAAAGAGTATGCAGGCTGTTTCCTTATGATCATCAGGCAGTATCCGTGTAAACTGCCCCGGAAAGCAGGCATTGAAAAGCCCCTGTATTTTATGGGGAAAACCGAGCTCTTTCTTTAAGTCTTCAAGGAAGATGACGTGCTGTCCTTCAAAAACCGTTTCTGAAAGCTTTATTCGATCAAGAAACTGGCGAGATGTGATAATTGTTTTCAGATCTGCGAGTTCCATTGCCTGCTTCAGAGCCCCTGGCCCGCTTGAATAATTGAGGAATGCAGGTATTTTACGAAAGAGCTGAAGCCCTATAAAGACCAGGGCGGTTACGGTGAGATTGGGAAGCATCACCCCTATATGCTGTCCGGTAGTATGGTTCGATAAATATCGGCCGAGAACAAAAGCGCCTATGAGGGCCTTTCTGTAGGTTGCCCCATTGCCTGTAGGATCATTATAAAGGAGCTTGCCTTTGTGCTCCTTGCATTTCAGGATAAACTCCCGGCCCAGCGTTGACGGGCTGTCGTGGGCATCAACATATATGCTTGAAAGCATATTGTATATAACCCTCGATGCCTCCTCTTTCTGCCTGTTCCGGGGGATATAATCAAGGTTGATCGGCCCCTGAATCCTTCCGACGGTTATGGTAATGGGCGTAAACCACTTCCTTCCACGATGCTTCTTTGCAAACATGGTCTTGTAAACGCCCTCAAGATGGAGGGGAAGAATCTCTGCCCCTGTTCTGAGGGCGGCAAATCCCGTGCCTTCATAGATCTTCATAAGACTTCCCGTCAATGTCATCCTCCCTTCCGGAAAGATGAGGAGCGGTGTACCCGCATTTACCTTGTGAATAACCTCCTTGAGGGAATAAGGGCTCATGGAATCTATTAAAACAGTATATCTGTTCTGCATAAAGGGCCTGAAAATAGGCTTCCGGGCAACGGTACGGTCTACGATGATCTTAAAGGGTAGCCCGAGGTATGTCCAGATAAGGAGCCCATCAATCAGGGAGGCATGGTTGGAAATGACGATCAATTTCTTGTAGGTGCGGGGAATGTTCTCTATGCCCCTGACTTTGACGCGATGGAAGATATGGAAGAAGAGCTTTAAAAAGAGGCGGAGGCCTCTTACATAGATGCTCCAGGGGGCGCTCTCTTCAGAAACACTACGTTCACTCTCCCGGCAGGCCATTTTTCCTGATAACCTCCCTCAATTTTTCAAGACTTTCGATAAGACCAGCCATTTCAGGCTTTGTAAAAGGCGACATAAGTCTCGATACTGCCTCGAAATAACCGGGCTCAAGGCGTGTGACGATATCAAGACCCTTTTCGGTTATGGCGATCATTTTTATCCGACGATCTGTATTATGTGGAATCCTAACGACAAACCCCGCCTTTTCAAGCCTGTCGATGACGCCGGTCACGTTGGCCTTGTTTACCACAAGGCGTCTGCTCAGTTCTACCTGGGAAAGCCGTTTCTCCCGTGTATATTTGAGCTGCATGAGAAGGTTGAACTGAACATCGGTAATGGCTGATTTACTGAAATATCCATAGGCGATCTTCCCGATCATTGTGGCGGTAAAAACGATATTGAGGAGACACTCGTGTTCTATGGTCTCAATGGGCTGCTCAAGATTCAGCTCTGTGCGTAATTTTGAAGGAGACATAGTTAATATATATACTATTAATATATTACCTTATTGTCAAGGAAACAGCACAAACAACCATATAATCATGCAAAAGACGGCATTTAACCATTCTGGCCATACCCCTGTTTTAGTTCTTAACCCCCAATAATCCATTTATTGTCTATGAGTGAAGTGCGTATAAAACATTTGTTTTTATTTCTTATGATAACGGTCTCGATACCATCACCCCTACCAGCAGGCTTTTTATATAGTTCTCTGGAAATCCCTGCATGTGGCGACTCCTTATAGTAAGCTGTAGTTGAGCATCTGACGATATTCAAAGATTTACATCCTTTCAACCAGTATTCAGTACCGTCAGGAAAGTAGTTGACAATGAAAAAAACAAACATTAACCTGTTGTAATGGAAGAGACCGTCCTCAGAGCATGGCTCTCCCTGCTCTACTGCCGCATCGAAGTCCACAGCGCACCCACCAAACACTTCGACGGCTAACGCCTTATGAGGGAGATACATTTATGTCGTTTTTCAAATCGTTCCTGAAGATGCTCTTGACCTTCGCGCCTTGGCTATCCTTTTTGATCATAGCTCATGGCTCCATGTTTCGGCTTAGACTGGGCATCATCGTGGCCGCAATCATGACCGTGATCATGGCCGTTACACGGCTGCACCGGGGCGTCATCATGTGGGTGGGCATACTGTTCTTTGCCTATGCCATTGTGGCCGTGGTGCTTCTGAATGATATGTGGGCCATGCATTACATGGGTGCGCTGGCCAACGGTGCCCTCGCCGCGGGCACCTGGGCGGGCATGGCCCTGAAGCGGCCTTTCACTCTGGAGTATGCCCGTGAGCACACAGACCGGTCCCTGTGGAATAACCCGGCATTCTTGCGCACCAACTACTTCATGACAGCAATATGGGGCGTAGTGTTCACCATCAACGCATTCCTGGCCTGGCAACGGAGCACCCAGCCCGCCATGCCTGGCTGGGTATACGAGACTATCTCGTACAGTCTCTTGGTCTCGGCCATGTTCTTCAGCACCTGGTACCCGCAAAACCTCAAGCGCCGTCGTGCTGCCCAGGCTGAGTAACAAAGAAGAAGGCGATGTCTTGGAAACCAAGCGTGGCTGCTGCAAGACAACACGAAGCGAACGGGGCGCTCTGGTGCGCTATATCATCCGGGCATCTTTCTCCCGGGAACGCGTGCGGTACCTGGTTTATTAAGAAGGTAAAAGTCCTTCATTAATCCAAAGACGGCAGGTTAAACAAGGTTTCACAGACCATGTAATGGCTCACCACCACATATTTGGGTATGGCAACGATTCAGGGGAAAATGGGCCATTTGATTGTAACCCCATATTTTAAAAAAGGGTTTCAAGAGGTTTTGCGTGTAAGAGTTCCTTCCTATACGTAAAAAACTGCTTTTCCTTTTTATTAAACCTTATATGCCCCTGTAAACCTCCTTTCTATTGCCGACTCTCACCACGAGGAGAACAAGCTCTTCGTGGTTGAAGGTATAAATAATTCTATAGTCTCCTACACGGTGACTCCACAACACACCCTCTTTCCCTTTCAGCCGCTTTCCGGCTCACGGGTTTGTTAACAGCTCCGCTCTGATTACGTCCAGGACCTCTTTGGCTGCTTCCTGGCCGATTCTCTCGAAATCCCCTGCACGCTCCTTTTAAGTTTTAGGGTATACATCAGATATCCCATCCGGGTTCTGTCAAGAATTCTTCTTCTGTCTGTATTTCGTCGGCGGGGTCTTTCAGGCGGTCAAGGGCAATCCGGTAATCGGCCATAGTATCGATATAAAAACTCAGGGCCTCTCGCACTATTTCCCCCCGGTTTCTGTTTCGCAATACCGCAATTTCGTCAATGTTCACGCGTAAGTCGTCGGGCACCTTTGCGCTGATATTTTTCAAATGCTGTTTCACGGGATATCTCCTTGTATAAAAACCTGAGGCGGGAAGATGGTT
>PNOM01000124.1 GCA_013824835.1 Syntrophus sp. (in: bacteria)
ATCCGCTATCCGCTATCCGCTATCCGCTATCCGCTATCCGCTATCCGCTATCCGCTATCCGCTATCGACCGTCTTTTATGGCTTCTGCCAATAGAGATGCGGCAATCTGCACACCCCTTCTGCTCCAGTGGCTGTCATCAGTCTGGAAAAGCAATTCCCCCCCCTTCTTATGTGCCTCTTCAAAGGCCTTTTGGGTGTCCATGGTTTCAACCCCGGCGCTTTTCAGGGCGTCAATAAGCTGTCTCAGAAAGACCGGTTTTTTCTTTGATGGCAGTAGTTCATAGTAGATATTTTCTTTGTTGGGAATAGGGAGAAAAATGAACCGGATGCCTTTTTCCTGGAATACTTTGTTATAGAAAACGATAACGCGAAGGGCCTCATCAAACTGTTCTTTGGGTATGTCATTGTTAGCCCCGTCTCCGACGACAAAGCGCATAAAAGGCCCCTGCTTTTCCGGATTCCATGTATGCCCTGCGGGAACTATAGAAATGGTCCTTCTTGTATATGCCCGCACATAGTGAAGCATATTCCCTTTTATCGCCCGGTCAAGGGGAACTGCCATGCCTTGCAGCAGGGGGGTCTCTTTTATGGCGCACTTGAATCTGATGAATGCCTTCTCGTAAGACAAGGGAAAGGCAAGTTCCCGCTTGATCCTTGGCAGGAGGGTAATTTCACGTTCTATGGCGGCCACTACTACAATGGGGGGCGGGTTTTCGATGAACCGGCTTTCTTTCAGGAATGCATTCGGGCCTGCAGGGGCAAAGGAATATACATCAGCGTTAAGCGTATTCCCCAGCGCCTCAGAGAGCGCTTCCTTTTGGGTTAATCCGGTGCCGACAGTATTGGAATCGCCGATAATCACAATTGAGGGGATGGCCGCGCTGTTTCTGTTCCGATAGCCATACCTGTCGGTCTCCCACTCTACATGCCTTTTTATGGCAAGAGGAGAATGAAAGGCGAGATCGCCCTCTTCAATTCTTGAGACCTTCATGGAGGGATAGAAGTATCCGGGAAGCGTTTTTTTAAAAGAGTCTATTTTTAATGCCTCCCATACCCTGAAGGTAAAGAAATCTATGGGAAGTACGAGGATCTCAATTGCAATAAGGGCAGCAAAGGGTGTGAGAAAGAGTAGGAATTTTCTGATAAATCTCTTCATGGAATGCCCCTAAAACTGAAAATAGATAAACTGCCTTGATCCGAAATTGCCCAGAAGGAGAATCGCGGCCAAAGCGCCATAGTACAGAGTCCATCTCAGATAGGCCGGTCTTTGAGCAAGCATCTGCCCTATACTTCCTCTTCCCTGGAGAAGATGAATCAGCTCCATAACCGCTACTGAGATAATACCCACGAAGAATTCAAAACGATAGGATGAAATAAGTGAAAAAAGGGTGCTTAAGCCCCCTTTTCCTGAAAGCCCCCATCCTGTAAAAAGCCTTGAAAAAATGTAGAAGGCATCTGAAATCGTATTTGCCCTGAAAAAGATCCAGGCAAGGCTTACAAGGCAGAAGGTGACCATGATCTTCAGCCCCTGATGGACCTGAGGTATTTTGTTAAGGCCCAGGGCAGTCGTCGTCGTATTTCTTAAACCTGAGGTAAGGGCCGAAGCAATGCAGAAGCAGCCGTGGAGGCATCCCCAGGCAATAAAGGTCCAACTGGCCCCATGCCAGAGCCCGCTGATAATGAAGACAATGAGGAGGTTAGCATACCATTGCGGAACAGGTACGCGATTACCCCCAAGAGGTATGTAGAGGTAGTCCCGAAACCATGATGAGAGGGATATGTGCCATCTTCTCCAGAATTCCGGTATGGATGCAGAAAAATAGGGACGATCGAAATTTATCATTGATTGGTAACCGAATACCCGGGCAATGCCGATGGCGATATCCGAATAGCCGGAAAAATCACAGTATATTTGGAATGTAAAGAGAACGGTGGCGAGAACAAGGCAGAGTCCCTCATACTGAAGGGGATTATTATATACCCGGTCGACGATCACCGAAAGATTGTCCGCAATAACAAGCTTCTGGAAAAACCCCCACATCATCAGTTTCAGGCCCCCCGTAACCCGTTGATAATCAAAGCCGTGCTTTTCATGGAACTGGGGGAGGAGCTTTGCTGCCCTGTCTATGGGGCCTGCGATTAATTGCGGGAAAAAAGAGACATAGAGGGCAAAGAGGCCGAGTTTCCTCTCAGGTTCCATATGTCCGCGGTATACATCTATGATGTAGTTCAAGATTTTGAAGGTGTAGAAGGAGATGCCTACAGGCAGCAGTATAGAGACCGCAGGGGATTTAAAGGCAAGGGCCAGGGTGTAGTGAGACAGCGCCCCCTTGAGAGAGTCAATGAAGAAGTTGAGATACTTAAACCAGAAAAGGAGGCCTGCATTTGAGACAATACCGAGGAGGAGCGCTCTTTTCCGGCCTGCTCCCCTCGATTTTCCAAGGTAAAGGACTAAATAATAATTGAAAAGGGTAAGCAGGGCGAGGAGGATGGCATAGCCCGGTTCCCAGGAGATATAGAATATGTAGCTTCCGATAAGCAGGAGCTTCCATTGAAAACGCTCCGGCATGGTAAAATAAAGGGTGCTGATGATGAAGAAAAAGAAGAGAAATGCAAGAGAATTAAAGAGCATTTCAGTACTACGTTTTCCGGATCAGTTCAGCATCTACTTCGCCTCCAAAGGTTTCTTTCAGCGCCTGATTGAGTTTATCGCAGTCATCAGGATTTTCCATCTCGAGGACGAGTTCCCTGTCATCGAGAACCTTCATTTTTGCAAACCTTTTTACTACCTCGATCACCTGAACCGGATCAGTGGTTACCCACCCCTTCATGCGGCGGATAAGCTCCTCGCCGTTAAATGCCCTTTCGATGGTGAGGTCAACCCTCCTTTTTTTTGCCTCCCATCCGACTAATGCCGGCTGTGCCACCATAGGTGTGACGGGATCGTGCATGGCTGCACAACGAAACCACAATTTTGCCCTTATCATTCCATGCTCCTTCTATGTTGTTCTTATTTGAGCCTCTTGCAAAAATCGCGATAAATATATTTTTCGTCATACCGGCGAAAGCCGGTATCCAGTAATTTCAGTGCATTACGAATATCTCTGGACTCCGGTTTTCACCGGAGTGACGACTTTTGCAAAAGGCTCATTTGTATTGCCTTTACGTTAGAATAATCGTTTTGAATTGTTGTTGTCAAGGAACTTGAAGGCGTATGAAGAAGTGCTTGATATTCTCAGGAAAGCATAGGAAACTGTATGATACCAAGTCGCATTCAAATGCACATCGAGGCAGCGACGACGAGCCGACGCAGGCGTACACAAAAGTACGTCGAGGAGCGCGAGGAGGAGATAACAAAGATATGCGACTGAATGCGACTTGGTATGTTGAATCAATGCGGAGAGCTGACCTATGAAGATATGGCCGAAAACAGGGGCAATAATGCTGTTCTGTGCATTGTTTGTTTTAATTGTTTTGGACAGCTTGCTCAATGCCCAGCAAGGGAGAGGGGGGAGGGGCGGCCAATCAGGACCCCGCGTAACCATTCATAACCGGGATAAAATTATTCCCCCTGAATACGACAACGGGCCTTTTGACATAACCGCAACGCAATTGCCACCCCTCTATTATGGCTATAATATTGAGCTCCTCTATAACAGCATCAAAAAAAAGGAAAGGGGCAATACAAATGATTTTAAATCCCCTGAGTGGTCGCCGGGAATGTTCCCCCGGGAAGCCGTTCCCTCTGCGCCGGGAGGACTCAATTATGCCGCTGCCTATGCCTTTAGACTTAAACCTGCAGAAGGTCTGTTCAGGGCGGACAGTCAGGCCATGCAGGTGTTTTGTGAGCTGTCCGCAATAATGGATAAAGGGAAGGAAGATAGAACGAGAAGGGGTTTCGGGATTAAGAAGATACCACAAATGGATAATAAATTTACCTATACAAATGCCTCCGGTAAAAAGATGGAGATTGAGGAAATCAGGTTCCAGGAGTATGCAGTCGCATTTACGAATTTCGGGGAATTCCCCGTGGAAAGAAGAATTCTTCCTGGTGCAAAGCGCGAGCTCGAAAAAGGCTTGAAAAAGGGCAAGTCATCCGGTTTAGAAGAGCAATTAAAAAGGGATCTGATTGTCGCAAATATTCCGTTAAAGCCTGGTGAGGCAAAGCTGCTTGAGGAAAGGATCGAAACACTGGTTATCTGCAAGCTGGTAGAGCCCTATATCACATCCGACACGGTCCATGAGCAGGCTACACCTGAAAGACTTCGTGAGTATTTCGCCCAGCGCTACTATCTCAATGCCGTACTTCTGGAATTATGGTTTTATGATTTTGAAACCGGCAAGATTCTCATGAAAATGAAGGCAAAGGAAAATTTACGGGTGAAGTGATTCAATAGTATGTTTTATGTCAGATGTCATTGCGAGCAAAGCGAAGCAATCTCAATGCCTTAGATTGCCACGTCGCTACGCTCCTCGCAATGACTTGAGTTAGAAATAGAATTAATTAAAACCTCACCCTTACCCCTGCATTAACCGTGCAGGCAAAATACTTGCTTTCCCCGATCTGGGCATCATAGCTTAAGGAGAAAGAGATATCATTACGGCTTATGGCAGTGATGCCGGCTCCCAGGGAGAGGAAGTTCCTGTTGGGAGATATGGTTTGAGTAGAGAAGGGAGAACTCCCCTGGGCAAGGCTCGCAGTAATATTCTGGGTATCCTTTAAGAACTCATATCCCCAGGATGCCCGGAAGTTGGGGATCACGAGGGCCTTTTCAGTCTGCCATCCATAGGATACCTTCATGCCGAGGGTTCCCTGGAGGGAATTAATGGTCTGACGGTCTACAGCGAGGTCTATGGCCCCTGCACCGTTTTCCGTATAGCTGTTTATCGTGAGGTTGACATACTTGAGGGAGATATTCGGGGTGACCATCCATTGGTTCAGACGGGCCTCATATCCTGTACCCAGGTAGGCAGTCATCTGCCGCCCTGAAGGGCTTGAGGTAGCGGTCCGGTCAATGCCGGGGAATACGATCCTCCGGGTATTGTCATAGTCTGCCTGACCATAGCTCAACTGACCATCTGTGTAGAACCCGTTTCTGTAGTAAGTCCCGTAGGTGCCCATAGAGAGCCCCTCCATGGTTACCTTGCTGCCCATATTGTCGATACTGGCCCTTGAACCGGCTGCCCCGACCATGAGACCGGCGATGAAATGATTGGTAAAACGGTAGTCAGAACCAAGGGTAACCCCTGCGTTGGTAAAGGAGTAGCCCTGCTGTTCGGAAGTATCCTTCTGGGTCCCCGTTACTGCATTCCCCTTTGCGAAGAACCCCCATCTTTGGTCCATACCCTTAGGGAGCATCCCGGTCAGGTCGTTTCCTGCACTGGCAAGGAGGATCGGGGTATCAATCCCGTTTCTCTGAAAATCAGTAGTGCGGAAACGTAAGCCGTTAAAGCTGATCCCCCGGGAACCGAGACGGAGATCGCTTAACCGTTCTGCAATATTAATTGACTGGAAGGAAGCAGCATTGATCCCCATGCTGTACTGGGCCTGACTCCCTCTCGGGGCAAGCTGATCC
>PNOM01000125.1 GCA_013824835.1 Syntrophus sp. (in: bacteria)
TGTCAGGAAATAAAAAAGTGACCGAACCAGTGGGTACAGCGTAGCAAGCTACAGGGAGGTTCATTCTGAAAAAGTCGAAGGGCGCATAACCTTGATGTTGTGATAATCTCCAAGGTCGAGAAAGCACCTATCTCCAGAAACGATAAAATGAGCCCTACTTTCAAGCGCACTTCTCCTGAGCATTAAACATTAGTTTTCTGCTCACCTTTTTGGTGTCGTGTAAGTACCTGATATTATGTGCTTATAAAATCTATTTTTGATGTGGGTTTTCTACTCGCACAACCCTCCGTTTTTCAACAACGTCGCATGTCTACATGTGTGTGCGATTACACCAGCAGACTATTTTAGCGATAGGGTTAATTGCTCATGGGTAATCGATTACCATATGATATGTTTATGTCGTAAAAATGGGCCAAGACTGGACTTCAGGAAGTTTTCAATGCTTCAGGAACATCATTACTGGGTGAGGCGTGGAGCGTTAGAGAGCGAGAAAAGGTCTGGAGGGCTGATATAATAAGCCGGGGTTTTGATGTAGCCCTGCATACTGCGGGAATCTTCTTGATTTTTCTGTGAGAAACTGATGGTATATGGGATAGTTGGACGCAGTGTGGGCAGTGATTCGCAATAAACCAATCAAGGGGTGTCGTATATGGACTTGAAGAGCCTTATTACATTATGGGAAAAGAAGGGTATTCTTAAAAGGGTGCGCCATCCTGTGAGCAGGGACCTGGAAATTACGGAGATATATCAGAGGGTATTTCAGAAAAAGGGTCCTGCCCTCCTCTTCGAGAATATAAGGGGCGACAAGCTGCCTCTTATCATCAACATATTCGGTACCTGGGAGAGGGTATGGGATATTTTCGGTGTTGCCTCTGAGGCGGAGCTCCTTGCCCGGGTAGAGCCGCTCCTTGATATGGGACAGCCCGAAGGCCTCCTTGATAAGGCAAAGGCATTGTGGAAGCTGAAGGACCTTGCGGGCATACTACCCCGTCATGTCAAAAAGGGTCCCTGTCAGCATCATGTGCTGAAGGAGAAAGAGATTGATCTGGACATTCTGCCTGTCATGAAGTGCTGGCCTGAAGATGCTGGAAGGTTTATTACCCTCCCTGTAGTGGTTACAAAAGATCCCCTTACGGGAAAACAGAATATGGGGATGTACAGGATGCAGGTTATTGATAAAACAAGAACAGCCCTGCACTGGCATCCCGCAAAAGGGGGTGATATTCACCATCAGCGCGCAAAGGATCACGGGAAAAGGCTGGAGGTGGCCTGTGCATTAGGCTGTGAGCCTGCGGTGATTTATGCGGCAACAGCGCCCCTTCCTCCTGATGTGAGCGAGCTTCTCCTTGCAGGATTACTGATGGACAGACCGGTCGATGTGGTGAAATGCAAAACCGTAGATATTGAAGTGCCGGCCCGGAGTCAGATTGTTCTTGAGGGATACATCGAAGAAGAGGAGTCTTTTGTGGAAGGTCCCTTTGGGGATCATACGGGCTACTATACGCCGGAGCGGGTTTTTCCCGTATTCCACATACAGGCCATTACCATGAATGAAGACCCTGTATACCCGTCAATTGCGGTAGGATGGCCTCCTCTGGAGGATGTGCTCCTCGGGAAACTGACGGAACGGATATTTTCTCCCTTTATAAAATTCCTCATTCCTGAAATACGGGATATTGAGATACCTGAAGCAGGGCTTTTTCATAACTTTATCTTTGTCTCCATTAACAAGAGATATCCTGGTCAGGCCTATAAGGTAATGGACAGTCTCTGGGGACTCGGCCAGATGTCTGTGGCAAAGGTAATTGTTGTTTTTGACGGCAATGTCAATATTCATGACCTCGAAGAAGTGCTTTTTCACATGGGGAACAACATTGATCCTGTGCGGGATGTGGTGATAAAAAAGGGACCTGTGGATATCCTTGACCACGCCTCTCTTGAAGAAGGGTTCGGGGGCAAGATGGGTATTGATGCGACTACCAAATTAAAGGAAGAGGGCTATACCAGGGTATGGCCGAAACGGGCGACAATGGATGAAGAGACAGTACGAAGGATTGACGGGATATGGAGTCAATTAGGACTTTAGGCAGGAAGCTCGCAGGCGTTCTTGAACTTATAAAGTTCGAGCACAGCATCTTTGCGCTCCCCTTTGCCGTGATGTCCCTTTTTATGGTCTACGGTGGTACGCCTGATTTTACAAAGACATGGTGGATTATCGTTTGTATGGTCTCAGCGAGAAGCGCGAGCATGTCTTTCAACAGGATCGTTGATTTTGCCTATGATCTAAAAAATCCGAGGACCAGGGAGAGACCGCTCCAAACAGGGAAGGTCAGCACAAGGGAGGCATGGATATTTACCGTCCTCATGTCCCTTCTTTTTGTAGCTTCAGCATGGATGCTCAATAGAATGGCCTTTATCCTCTCCTTTACAACCTTCCCTCTGCTCTTCGGCTACTCCTTTACCAAGCGGTTTTTCCCTTTTTCCCACCTTATCCTGGGCCTCTCCCTGGGCTTGAGTCCCTTGGGGGTATGGGTGGCAGTGACCGAGACACTTCCTCTTGTCAGCCTTCTTTTGTGCGGAGGAGTGACCTTCTGGGTTGCAGGGTTTGATGTGATCTATGCTTTGCAGGACGTTGAGTTTGATATACAGGAAGGGCTCGTGTCGATCCCCGTGCGGTTCGGTATAAAAAAGGCACTCGATTTTGCCCTCCTCTTTCACATCATCGCGGTGATTTTCTTTGCCTCTGCGGGAATAGCGGGACATATGGGAATGGTTTTTTATGGGGGCCTCATCCTCGTTACTGCTTTCCTCTGCTATGAACATCTGTTGGTGAGAAAGCATGGGCTTTCACGGATCAACATGGCATTTTTTACCATAAACGGTGTAGTGAGCATCCTCTTCGCCCTCTTTTCCGTGGCAGATATTTTTATCAGGAAGCCGTAGTTTACATGTCTTCTCATCAAAAGTCGTATGCTTGGATGAAAAAGTTAATATTCTTGGACGGCCTTTGGCACGGGGCGAAAACTTGATCTGCATCGCTCTGCTTGCCTTGGTCCTCCATCGTTTGCCACCCTTGATATTATTAATGGCGGAAGTGCATGGGAATCGAACCCACCCACCAGCTCATCACCGGTGCACTGGTTTTGAAGACCAGGAGACCCACCAGGCGCCTTGGCACTTCCACTCAATAACTTAGTAAATGTGAGCGTCCTTGTCAACAACCAAGTCAACAGTGGATCAGTTTGAATATATTAAGGTATTTACTTTTCTGTCCGGCACATAAAAAATAACCGATGTTATCCTCATTGCTATGGTTCATTCTTTACTGCAATGTCGAGGCGCTTTCTTAAGACGTTTATGTCAATGGAAAGGGCATTGTTCGAGTCCCGGCGCTGCATGAGCTCAATCTCGTCGACAAGTTCCTCCACTTTTTGTTTGCCATCAGGGGTATTAACGGCATTAAGGGGCGATTGGTTGTCGAGGGCCGGCAGAGGTGCATTAATCCAATCATTATAATAATAATGCTCCGCCATCTTTCTTGCTGCCTCCCGGACTTCAGGATCATTCATCAGCTCTTCCTGTTCCTTTTCGAGACGTTGCCTTTCCTTTTCACTGAGGGGCGGCAGATCATCAAGGTCTTTCACCTCCATCTTCTCAAAAGAAGCAAGCCCTTTTAAAGCCCTCTTCAGTTTATTCATGAGCTTTATAGCCCGTTCTTCAGAGTTTGTCTCACCGATGAGACGTCCCCGCTTGATGACGATTGTCCCCAGGGATGTAGTGGGAAAGCCGGAGAATTCCTCGTTCCCCTTCTTGAACCAGATCCATGTCTTGTTCTGCTCATCATAGTCAATGCCTCGCATGGACATGAGCTTCTCTTTTAATCCCGAATTGTCGATGACCTTAAAGACAATCTTGCAGAAACGGAGTGGTTCGCCGTCGGTATTGCAGAGGGCAGGCATAACCACAGGCGATGGTTCTTCGTCTTCAAGTAGCTCATCATAGGGCTCCATATTGTCTCCAAGCATGAAAAGCGCCCAGAGCGGCAGGGATTGTTTGCAGGATTCTACAAAGATCTCCTCTTGAGCCAAGGCGCCCTTCGTTCCATCTTCAACAATCTTCTTTTGCCTCTTTACTGCGAGTGTAAACTGATCTTTTGATTCAGGGGGGAAGATATAAGGGGCGCTGAATATATAAGCGTCGTTACGAGGACCGACAAACCGGATATACCAGATGTCCCCTTTCAGTATGTCCGTTTCTTCAGGTTCATTCACCCGGTGTACGTTCCACTCGGCCCCGGTCCCGAGCTCAAAGAATGTGATCGTTTTCCTGGAGACGTTCAGCACCTCATAAAAGGTGGTGTAGCTCTTGGACATGATGCGGATAAGTGACGGACCGGGTTCATGCATCTGTTTTATCATATCCGATTCGAGGAAACGTTCGGTAACGGTTTTCATTGATTTCCCGTATTGGAGGTCAAAAAAGAGCCATGGCATATAGAGGCTGTCGTTTACTCCGTTGACTGTACCCGGCTGGAACTGCTTCTCGAAATCCTTTGCAGCCCTCTTAAGTTCTCTTTTCTCGTCGTCATACTCGGAGAGTATCTGATGATAGAGGGAGACGCCCTGAAGGAGGAGCATGTAGTCGTCGAGGGGCGTTCCGGTCTGCATCTCTTCGGGCAGGGAAAAGTCCGGTTCCCTCTCATTCAAGGCGCAGCATTTCTTGTACTTTTTTCCGCTCCCGCACGGGCACGGATCATTCCGTCCTGTTTTCATATTTTCCTCCATGGCTAATTTTCTGTTTCCTCGTCAAATCCTTACCGGGTCCGGCTGTCCCTGTTTTGTGTGCATTTTGCCTTATTGATTACACAATTCAAAAAACTTGTTCAATTAAATTACCCTCTTTAATGAAAACATACCTCATTTATTTTCCCGATTTCCAGTAATTCTTCACACAAGAATAGCATTGTGTGGATTGAGATCAAAAATTTGACATATGAGGTGACTATTGTTGTCTTTAAGACGGGAAGGGAAAGGAGCTTGTTTATGAAGCCAAAAGGGTGATGTTCTCAAGGGTTACTTTTTTAAAAACATCTTTACTGCCAAACCTTTTTACTGCATCGAGTATCTCGACACCCGCTATTTACCGTCAGAGTCGTAATCAATAGCAACGCCTTCAGCGACATTAATTGTTGTCACTGTAGTCTCAATAAAACGGATATATAACGCATCAACTTCCGAATCGTAAGAAATTCTCATAGCCTTCCTCCTCTTTAGTAATAATAAGTATATACTATTGAGCCTATTGCAAAACTCCTGAATTAGCCCTGTTTTCTTGATGAATTATAAGGTAATCAGGCTCTCCCCATGGTAAAATGTGTTGTCGAAACAACATGTTACAAAGGAGAGCCCGTGCAATTATTGGAAAGAATATCATGGCTGAAAACCAGAACACAAGAGAATTTGTTTCCCCATCTCAGGGAATATCTTGATGATCCTTTAACAGAGAAACAGAAGGACCT
>PNOM01000126.1 GCA_013824835.1 Syntrophus sp. (in: bacteria)
GCTTCCACAACCCGTCTCACGTGAAGCACTTCGGGGATGGAGATCTTCTCGGCATTATAAAGATCCCGGAACGCATTGACTGAACATTCGAAGGTAAGCTCCGTAACATAAGAACCACCCATGGGACCCTGTCGCGTCACTATAAAACCGGAGTTTTCAAGGGACCTTAATGCTTCATGAATTGCCACACGACTCACCTGAAACTCCTCGGCAAAATCACGCTCCGAAGGCAGCTTGTCACCTTCTTTAAAATGACCCATAATAATAGACTGTTTCAGTTGTTCAGCTACTTCCTCTGAAACCCGGGATTGTTTGATGGGCTTAAATCTTTGCATGTTATTCTCCTCTAATGTAGGTTATTACAAAAATGATTTTTATGCAATATCTTAACCACCAAATAATCTTGACATATATTATTATTTTGGTATAATATTAATCGTAGCTAATATTAGTCAAAGACACAATGGCGTCAAAATAAAATTATTCTTTTCAGGAGTACACTCATGAATCTTGCACAAAACCTGGAAACATCAGCCTCCTTTTTCCCCGATCGATCAGCCATCCGCGAAAATAACCTCAATATGACCTACACTCAACTGAACTATCAGGCAAACCGTATTGCAACAGGCCTAATTAAAATGGGGATCAAACCGGGTGAACATGTGGGGCTTTGCGCCCCGAATTCCGCTGAATGGATTGTCTTCTACTTTGGGGTACTCAAAGCAGGCGCCGTGGCAGTTACCCTTTCATCTTTGTTGAGTAAAGAGGAATTGGTACTCCTTATCGATCATGCGAAACCCCGTTTTTTATATACCACCGAAGCAAGGCTCAATGATTTAAAACCCTTTCGGGACTCCGGCCTCCTTGAAAAAACGATCTGCCCTGGAGGCGACCTTGACATGTCACAGATCGCCGGTATGGGTTCCGGTACCTTTAAAGCCATCAACCGGGACCGTAAAAGTACTGCTGCAATTCTCTATACAGGAGGCACCACAGGGACTCCGAAAGGAGTCATGCTGACCCATGAAGGGATCAACTTTTCCAGTATCATGATCGCTCATCTCGAACGATCATGCGAGACCGATGTAGCCCTCTGCTTTATGCCCTTTAACCATGTCTTTGGTCAGATACACATCATGAACTCAACCATTTTCAGCGGCGGCTGTCTTGAGCTGTTGCCATCCTTTGACTTGGAACGAATCCTTAAATTAACGGAGAGTGGAAGAATAACAAAGTTTTATTCCGTACCTACTGTCTATATTCGTCTCCTGACCATCGGCGACTTGAAGAAAAAGATGGGAAAAGTACGGTACTGTTTTTCTGCCGGGGCCTCTATGGCAATGGAGATCGTAAAGCAATGGAAGGAGAAAACCGGGATCACCATAATAGAATCCTTTGGTCAAACAGAAGGTATGCCCATCACTTTTAATCATTACTACCCCGAGAAACATGTCGTCGGCTCAGTAGGCCAAGACGTCTATTGTGTAGAAACACAGATCAGAAGCACTTCCGGTAAATTACTGAAACAGGGCCAGGAAGGGGAAATATGTGTCCGGGGGCCCATGGTGATGAAAGGTTATCTGAATAACCCCAAGGCGACTAAAGATGCCTTCTGGGGCCGCAATTGGCTCCGTACCGGCGACATTGGCCGCCAGGACGCCAACGGCTATGTATACATCGTAGATCGCCTTAAGGAACTTATTATTACCGGCGGTGAAAATGTATATCCCCGTGAGGTCGAAGAGATCCTCTACACAATACCGGAGGTGGGGGAGTGTGCCGTTGTTGGCCTTCCTGACAAGGAATGGGGCGAAAAGGTAGCTGCATTTATAGTGCCTAAAGAAGGGAAGATTATTATTCCTGACCAGGTAAAGGCTTTGCTAAAAACCCGCCTCGCACCCTTTAAGGTCCCTAAAGAGTATGTAATAGTTGATATACTTCCGAAAAGTACGGCAGGCAAGATTCTGAAACGGGAGCTGAAGAGAACCTATGTGGAAGGAACAACGTTAACAGCTTGACATGTGCGTCCATCAATGGTCTTCCCTGTCTTCTGATTGAGAGCTGTATGCATGGATCATGCACTGGCAAGCCGGGTTTTTAATGAGGCTGGTTTTGTATCAAGATCCGGCTTGACCTTCTTGTGTACAACAAGTATCCTTCCTACACAGCGTTAGTAACCAGTCTCTTTACGATGAGGCTCCGAAAGCTTTGCTGATGGATGGGGCAACTCAAGCCCCACTTATCGCAAGCCTTTGGCAACGTAATAGCTCCATCGGTAATTGCGGATTAAATACTGGATGGATTCAATAAGACGCTGGCAAAGGTAGCAGAATAGTTTCTAAGTCACACGTCTTCTCCAGGGAGGATGCACGGGGTAAGCATTTGAAGCATTATTCGCCAATCTTTTAAGCAGCCGGGAGGTAGCACATGCCGTTTATAGAAATAAATAATCTCAAGGTTTATTACGAAATCTACGGCCAAGGGGAGACTGTTATTCTTATGCACCATGGTTTTGGGTGCTGCAAGATATGGAAAACCATTTATCCCGTATTTGTGGCACAGGGCTACAAGGTAGTGATGTTCGACCGCCGGGGCTTTGGCCGATCAGAACAAGGGGATGATTTTCAGGATTTCTATGAAAGTGGTCGCTACCGGCCGGAAAGCGTGACGGAGTTGAAGATACTGAAAAAAAGCCTCGGTATCGGGGATTGTCATCTTGTAGGTCAATGCGAGGGCGGTGTTGTCGGGGTGGACTATTCCATCAAGTACCCAGGGGAAGTGAAGAGCCTCGTAGTGGGCAGCACCCAGTGCTTCAGCGAGGTCCCCATGACAGAACTCAATCGCATCAAGCTCGTGAATACATTTGCGGAACTAACGCCTGAGCTCCAGGCCAAAATGATTGAATGGCACGGAGAGGCAGCTCAAATGAATTACAACCAGTTTACCAAATACGGCGGGGCCTATGGTGTTAACTATTTCGACCTCCGGCCGATCCTGCCCTCTGTATCATGCCCCACGTTGGTGCTCTATCCGGACCGGAGCTCCATCTTCGATGTCGAGCAATCAATCGCCTTTTATCGGCATCTCCCGAGGGGAGAACTGGCGGTCTTTCCCAGGTGCGGCCACAATACCTATGAGCAGCGACCGGACGATTATGCCCGCACCATCCTCGATTTCATCGCAAGGACCCAAAAAGGCGATGATTCCAGGGCCAGCCGCCCGGCCATGACGTGCCTGGCCTGAGTAATGGCAAGAGATTGAATTGAGAAACAACGTAGGTAAAAAGACAAATCGGATAAAAATAAATGGTCAATTTTCCCAGTGTTAGTGTTATGAAATCATACCGGTTCTCGATCATATTGTTACTTTCGGTGATTTTTGGCGCCGCCATCGGCCTGTTCTTGAAAAAAGATGCGGTAATGTTTAAACCTTTGGGAGATATCTTTCTAAATCTCCTGTTTACGGCCATTGTGCCTCTCGTCTTCTTCTCCATCGCCTCGGCAGTGGCGGTTATGCCGAACGTCAAACGTTTGGGGAAGATTCTTTCCAGTATGCTTCTTGTCTTCGTTCTGACGGGTATTATCGCATCCGTCATCATGATGATTTGCGTCCAGATATATCCACCGGCGATGGGAGTTGTCATTGACCTGGGCGCAAAGGTGCAAATCGACCACTTCAAAACCTCGGAGCAAATTGTCAAAGCCTTTACAGCGCCTGATTTTACGGAAATCCTTTCTAAAAGAAACATGCTGGCTTTGATCGTTTTTTCGATCCTTGTCGGATTGGGCACGGCTGCGGCAGGCGATAAAGGCAGGACGTTCTCAGACTTTCTGGCTTCCGGGAACGAAGTGATGATGAAGGTCATTTCCTTCATTATGTATTACGCCCCTATCGGCCTTTGTGCCTATTTTGCCAATTTTATCGGCATTTATGGTGCTGATCTATTGAATGTGTATTTCAGGGCTATGGCGCTTTATTATCCTGTCGCCATTCTCTATTATGTCATCGCCTTTTCTGTATATGCTTACATGGCTGACAAGAGGCAAGGGGTGCGGAATTTTTGGGGGAATATCATGCCTCCCTGCCTGACAGCCCTGGCCACAGGAAGCAGCGTAGCTGCAATCCCTTCCAACCTTGACGCGGCAAACAAAATCGGCATCCCCAAAGACATAAGCGAGGTGGTTATCCCAATCGGCGCAACTATTCACATGGACGGTTCCTGTCTGGGATCGATCCTTAAAATTGCCTTTCTTTTCGGGATATTCAATATCAGCTTTAGTGACCCCGTAACCATGCTCACCGCCATCGGCATCGCCATATTGTCCGGAACTGTCATAACGGGCATCCCCTCAGGTGGCATTATTGGCGAGATTCTCATCATCTCCCTCTATGGATTCCCTTTGGAAGCTTTACCTATCATATCGATGATCGGGGCATTGATTGACCCTCCCGCAACTATGATAAATGCGGTGGGAGACAACGTCGCCAGCATGATGGTAGCGAGGATGATCAACGGCAAAAATTGGCTGAATAAGGGACAGGCACATGGCTAAGGCGTTTGCTGACTTCGCGGAAAAACCATGGGGACAATGACCTATCGGGTTCAACAAGGCTTTTCTAATCATCGACTGGAAAATATTGGGAACGCCCCCTGTCCAAACCCAACAACCGCGCTGCGTTGGAAAAACAGATTTTTTCCTTGTCGCTTTCTGTCAGAAATGGCAATTGCAGCAGAAATTGAAGTTCTTCCCCCTGATCTGTCCATGGACTGTCCGACGCGAAAAGCAACCGTTCCGACGGATGTTCCTTGAGGAAGCGATCCCGGAATGTCCCGGGCATCTTGCGCAGCACAAAAGACGTGTCCATATAAATGTCCCGCCCCAGTAGATGTATTGCCGTTTCCTCGTAGGCCTCTTCCCCTCCCAGATGAGCGGCAATCATGCAGAGTTCCGGAACAGCCTTGTGAACCGCGGCCAGACGCTTGGGTGTTGCATGGACCGGGTGGGGAAGCCCACGATCCACCCCGGCATGGAAGAGGATGAACATGCCTTCTGCCGCTACTGCTTCATACATTGGATACATTTGGGGATCGTCAACAAAGAAATCCTGATAATCAGGGTGAAGCTTAAAGCCTCGAAACCCGTCACGCTTCAGCATTTTCATCTGCCCGGAGTTCAAGGGCTTGGCGGGGTGCATGGCAGCCAGTGCTTCAATGCCCGGTTGCCGAATGGCGGTTAACCGGCGTTGAATGGATGCAACCTGTTCCGGCCTTGTCGCTACAGCCGCCACGACGGAAAGATCAATTCCGGCAGATGCCATGGACCTTTTCAGTCCCTCCAGGGTGCCGTCCGTATAAGCGTCGATCCCCGACCGCTGACAAACCGCGGAGACAGTTCTACGGGCTACATGGTCAGGATAAACGTGGGTATGGAAATCGATCTTCACAGTGCGATTTTATACGCCATTCCCATTGTTCTTTTCAAGAAATAA
>PNOM01000127.1 GCA_013824835.1 Syntrophus sp. (in: bacteria)
GCGCTCATGATCCCTTTTCTTTGCGGGAGCGGATAATTGTGGTATACTGTATGGTATCCATCGAAGATTCTATATAAATCCCGGAAGGAAAAGAGAGCTATGAAGATCCTTGCTGCCCAGTATTTAAAAGGTGTTGTGAACCCTGAGAACCGGGGAAACGAGGACATTCCTGAGATATGTTTTCTCGGGCGCTCAAATGTCGGAAAATCGTCCATGATTAACCGCCTTGTTATGCAGAAGATTGCAAAGACCAGTTCAACGCCGGGGGCAACACGGGTGATCAACCTCTACAAGATTCTTTATGAATATAAAGGGGGCAGGCAATCCATCATCTTTTCCGATTTTCCCGGTTTCGGCTATGCCAAAGTCCCCCGGGAGATGTACAAGAACTGGGAACATATGATCGAAACCTATGTTATGGACAATATGTATATCAGGAAACTCGTATGGGTATATGATGTAAGGAGGGACCTTGACGATCTTGACAGGTCGTTTATAGACTGGCTCGACTCCCACGAGATGGATTTTACTCTGGTCCTGACCAAGGTTGACAAAGAGTCTAAAAGTTTTGTCATGAGAAAAAAGAAACTCTTTAATGAGTATTTCAGCAGGGAGCGGATTGTAACCTTCTCTGCAAAAGATGGAGATGGGAGAAAAGAACTCCTCTCCCATCTCATATCAGCATAATAAATATTAAATTAAGATAGTTACCGTAAATCGTTAAGGTTAAATATAGACTTAAATATATAACCTCTTGATTCTATAGCATCTTTACCACCTTCAAGCCGATCAAGGAGGGCAATAATCCCCTTAACCCTGTACCCTTCTTTTTCTGTAACATCGATTGCCTTCAGAGAGGATCCCCCTGTGGTGACAACATCCTCAAGGATTACCACATTCATACCCTTTTGCAGACTTTTTCCTCCCTCAACCCAGAGGTTCCTGCCATGGCCTTTTGGTTCTTTTCTGATAAAAAAACCAAGAAGCCCGTCTTTTTTGGCATAAGAGGATAACACTACGGCGCACACAAGGGGATCACCGCCGATGCTTACGCCGCCCACTGCCTGGATGTCCGGTATCTCCCTTGTCATATCATGCATAATGCTTCCCGCAAGGTGCATGCCTTCCGGATTCAGGGTGGTTTCTTTGGCGTCAATGTAGTAGGTGCTTTTTTTGCCGCTTGTCAGGGTAAAATCCCCTTCTTCATAGGATAGTGCTTTCAACAATTCCAATAATCTCTTTTTGTCTGTCATTTTCACCTCTTCACGAATAGTTCCATCTGTTCAAGCTGCATGTTCCACGGAAACTTTGATGGGTAGGCGCCTGTAAAGCACGCGTCGCAATAGGTATAATCCCCATTCTTCACAGCCTTTTTCATACCCTCAATACTCAAATACTGAAGCGTATCAGACCCCATATATTGGTTTATTTCTTCCGATGTATGGGAAGAGGCAATAAGCTCACCCCTTGAGGGTGTGTCTATGCCATAAAAACACGGATATTGAGTAGGTGGGGAACTTACCCTGAAATGTACTTCCTTTGCCCCGTACTGACGCAACATCTTGATGATCTTTCTCCCTGTTGTTGCCCGAACAATGGAGTCATCTATTACAACAATCCTCTTTCCTTTCACCACGTCGTGTACTGCGTTGAGTTTCAGTTTTACACCGAAATGTCTGATCGACTCTTTTGGTTCTATGAAGGTTCTTCCCACATAATGGTTTCGAATGAGGCCGAGCTCAAAGGGGATATTTGCTTCCTGAGAGTAACCGATCGCAGCGCTTATACCTGAGTCCGGAATAGGAATGACCATATCCGCTTCTACGAAAGTATCCTGTGCGAGCTGCCTTCCGAGTGCTTTCCTCACTGTATAGACTGTTTCCCCGAACATAAAACTGTCAGGCCTTGCAAAGTATATATATTCAAAGATGCAGTGTTTCCGGTTGACCTTCTTAAAGGGTGCGTAGGATTTGATGCCGTCCTGTGTGATATGGATGATTTCACCCGGTTCAACCTCCCGTAAATATTCTGCTTCTATGAGGTCAAATGCACAGGTTTCGCTCGATACCACATAGGAGTCCTTCAACATTCCAAGAACAAGAGGTCTGAATCCGTAAGGGTCACGCATGGCGATGAGTTCCCTGTCAGTCAGTACAAGAAGCGAATATGAGCCTTCAACCCTTCTCAAGGCACTTATCAATCTGTCGAGAGTCGAATTCTCATGGGAAAGGGCCACAAGATGAATGATTACTTCCGTATCCGTCGAAGACTGAAAGATGGAGCCGTATTTCTCAAGTTCATCCTTTATGATCTTTGCGTTCGTAAGGTTTCCGTTATGGGCAACTGCAATATGTCCTTTTGAGTATTCCACAACAAGGGGCTGGGCATTATTGATATTGCTCGAACCTGCAGTGGAGTATCGCACATGCCCGATAGCGGAATTGCCCTTAAGGTGTTTCAGCACCTCTTCATTAAAGATATCTGATACAAGTCCCATCTGCCGGTGAAAACGCATGACAGAGTCGCCGTCCGTACTTGCTATACCTGCGCTCTCCTGTCCTCTGTGCTGAAGGGCGTGAAGGCCTAAATAAGCAATATTTGTGGCGTCCTTATAATTAAAAATACCGAAAATGCCGCACATTTTAATTTACCTTCTTTCTGATTTTGCCAGCTCTTCCTCGAAGAATCGGATGATTTCCCGGTCCATGAGATAGAAGCTGATCTCTTTCAAGGATGTACTCCTGTCTTTTATAAAAGATACAACCTCATTCACTATAATCTCGGCGCACCGGTTTTTCGGGAAACCGAAGATACCGGCGCTTATGGCAGGCATGGAAAGGCTGCTGAATCCCTGTTCTGTGGCGAGGTTTAATGTATTTAAAACCGCGTTTTGCAGTTTTTCATCCTCATTGCCTTCGCCCCACCTGGGGCCAACGGTGTGGATCACCTTCCGCGCCTTCAGTCTGCCCCCTGATGTAAGGGCACAGTGGCCTACTGCTACGTGCCCTATGCGGTTACTCTCTTCCTGAATAATCGCGCCGCCTTTTCTTACAATGGCCCCGGCAACGCCTCCGCCGTGCTGTAAATATGAGTTTGCCGCATTGACAATGGCATCTGCGTCGCTCTCTGTAAGATCACCCTTTACTATCCTGATGACCGTGTCGTTTAAAGAGATGCTTTTTATTAATTCCATGATGGGCCTGATTATTGTAATATAAATTTCATAAATGGGAAAGAGAAATAAGAGTTTGAATGAATCTGTAGAATGCCTGAAGGGGGTAGGTCCTAAAATTCTGGCATCGTTGGAGAAAAGAGGGATAAGAACCATAGGTGATCTTTTCTTTTTTTTGCCCCTGCGATATGAGGATAAGCGAAGGATTTGCAGGATCGATGAGGCCAGAGAAGGGGAGAAGGCTGTTATCGTAGCGAAAGTGGCGTCTTCACGGCCCGTATTTTACCGCAATGCCCGTAAAAAGGCATATGAAGCAATTGTTGAAGACGATACGGGCAGCATGACCTTAAAATGGTTCTACTGGCCTCCGCGCTACCTGAAAGGGCTGCTCAGAAAGGGGAATGTCCTCCTCATTTCCGGAGATACGGACAGGTTTGGAGATCTTCTCCAGATTGTTCATCCGGAGGTAACCCTCCTATCGGATGAAGGCGAGGCAGAAACGCACAAGGCGGTCATCCCTGTATATCCTGAAATAGAGGGGATAAAACAGGGGACTATTAGGAATCTCCTCTCGCGGGCTTTTCAAGACTATGAACATCATGTAGAGAGTCTTATCCCTGAAGAGTTAGGAGGGCGCCATGGTCTTGTATCTTTCAGGAATGCATGCCGTGCGTTCCACTTCCCGGATAATGATGCCTTTGAAACCACGGTATCTCATGAGTATCTTGAGAGGCTTATACTTGAGGAGTTCTTTCTTTTTCAAACAGTGATGTTGATCAAGAGGAGAGAGATAAGAAAAGAACAGGGGATGCCATGCAGAAGGGGCGGCTTATTCTCCGGGGTTTTACGAAAAGGACTTTCCTTTAAACTGACAGGGGCCCAGGAAAAGGCCATAGAAGAGATACTGAAAGACATGGCGGGCCATGAGCCCATGAACAGGCTTCTGCAGGGTGATGTCGGATGCGGTAAGACAATATGCGCTGTTCTGGCCGCATGTAATGCTGTAGACAGTGGATACCAGGTTGCCTTTATGGCGCCCACTGAAATACTTGCGGAGCAGCATTTTCTTACGGTTCACAGGTTTTTCGAGGGACTGGGGATTTCCCTTGCATATCTGAGGGGCAATATGGGGAAGGAAAGGAGAGAGATTCTTGGAAATATAGAGGCAGGGAAGGTGTCTGTTGTGATAGGCACCCATGCCCTTATTCAGAAGGATGTGGTTTTTAGAAGACTTGGGCTGGTGATTGTGGATGAGCAGCATAGATTTGGAGTAATGGAGAGAAAAAGACTGAAGCATAAGGGAAATATGCCCCACGTACTTGTTATGAGCGCTACCCCCATACCGAGGACCCTTTCCCTGGTGCTTTACGGCGACCTCGATGTATCGATTATTAATGCCATGCCGGAAGGGAGGCAGAAGATTTTTACAAAGATCTTTACTGATGATGATAAAGCTAAAGCCTATGGAATATTAGAAGAAGAGCTGGACAAAGGACATCAGGCATTTATTGTCTATCCCCTGGTGGAGGAGTCAGATAAGATGGAGCTCCTTAATGCGAGGGGAATGGCTGTTCATCTTAAATCAGTCTTTCCTGGCAGGCGGATAGGGCTTCTCCACGGCAGAATGAGGGCGGATGAAAAAGAAAGGGTTATGTCTGCATTTAAAGAGAGGAAGATTGATCTCCTTGTGTGCACCACGGTGATTGAAGTCGGCATTGACATACCAAATGCAACGCTCATTATTATAGAACATGCGGAAAGATTTGGTCTCTCCCAGCTCCATCAGTTGAGGGGCAGGGTGGGGAGAAGCATATACCCATCGAAATGCCTTCTTGTGGCATCTGCAAAACGGACGGACCAGGCAGCACGAAGGCTGAAAGCCATGGAAAAGACCGCGGACGGGTTTATGATTGCCGAAAAGGATATGGAAATCAGGGGTCCGGGGGAGATGCTTGGCGTCAGGCAGTCAGGCATACCGGACTTCAGGGTGGGGGATGTACGGCGTGATGGGGAGATAATGATTCGGGCAAGGAAAATAGCCCGGGAAGCCCTGGATATATGGCAGGAAGATGACATAAACGAGATAAAAGGTTTGCTGAACCTAAATTAACCGACTTGTTATGCCAATTCGCAATCAAGTCATTGCAAGCAATTAACCCTGGCCGCTCCGCTCTCAGGGTTATCAATGGAAGAAACTCTCTGGTAGTCATCGCGAGGAGGCCCAGGCCGACGTGGCGATCTCAGATCAGATTGCTTCGCTTAGCTCGCAATGACAAAAAATATTCAGCTTT
>PNOM01000128.1 GCA_013824835.1 Syntrophus sp. (in: bacteria)
TCGCCCCTCGCGGGAGAGGGTAGGGTGAGGGGGCGTAATCATGTTCCTCATTCCGCTGATACCTCGCAGCTCTGCTGCGGGGTAATTGATTGATGTCCAAATGTGAAAGATATTGATAAGACAAACGTTCTCTGGTATTTCATACTAATGCAAGCATCAATTCTGCTCAAGGATATTCTGCTGGTTTTTGTGGTCATCTCTTCCGTGGCCGCAGCCATTATGTTTCCCGACTTCGGTTCCCGGTTTAAGGTTCTGCCTTTTTATTGCCTGATGATCAATTTTTTTCTCAGTTACCTGTCCATTGATCTTGCGTCAGTCTGGAAGGCGCTTAGGGGTCACAGCGCACAGATTCTTGTATTTACGGTGATGAAATTGGCCATTCTGCCCGTCATCATTTATTTTGTCTTCTATTTCTTTGCGCCGGATTACGCTCTTTCCGCCCTGCTTTTGACGGGAGTTTCCACGGGCGTTGTTGCGCCGATGATTTCGAACATGGTACGTGGTAACAGCGCACTGGTTCTGGTTGTGGTGGTGATTACATCGGCGCTGGCACCCTTTACGTTGCCGGCGCTCATTAAGATGGTTGTCGCAAAAGAGGTGGCGATTTCCTTTTTGTCCATGCTGCGGATGTTGGCCACGGTGATTTTTATTCCCATTATCATTGTTGAAATCATCAGATACCTGCTGCCCAGGTTTGTAACGCCGATTCTAAAAATCCAGTTTCCCGTCTCGCTTCTTCTGTTTGCACTGATCAATCTGGGAGTTTTCTACCGCTACGCGCCTTTTTTCAAAAAAGAACCCTATGTGATTATTATGGCGACAGTTGTGGTCTTTGTCCTGGCGGCGATTTACTGTGCGGTTGGCATATTATTCTTCCGCAAAGGTTCAGTGGAGAATCAATTGGCCGGTGCGGTCATGCTGGGTAATATCAATAACGTGCTGGTGATTGTATTTTCATCCGAATTTTTCGGCCCCGTAGAGCCACTGGTTGCCGCAATGTATATGATTCCATTTTTTGTCATCGTGATCCCGCTTCGTTATTATCATCATCGAAAAACGAAAACTGCATAATTTACTCGTTGCTTTTATGATGTTTAATCACGACCCCCTTCACCATAAAGATCACATCTTCTGAGATATTTGTAGAGAGGTCTGCAATGCGCTCAAGGTTGCGGGCGATGGTGATAAGGCGCATTGCCCTCTCAATGGTTTTCGGGTTTTCAATCATATGGGTGATCAGTTCCCTGATAATTTGCTTAATCAGTCCATCGACAAGGTCATCTCTCTCCAAAACGGTTTTTGCCAGTTGGGCGTCCTCATTGACAAAGGCATTGATGCTGTCCTGTACCATGTTTATGGTGATTTCAGCCATTCTCGGTATGTCAATAAGGCGTTTTACCGAAGGCTGTTCTATAAGAAACAGGCTGTTCTGCGAGATAGTGACTGCATGGTCCCCCATTCTCTCGAGATCGTTGTTCATTTTGTAGACCATGAGGGTTGTCCTTAAATCTTTTGCCTTTGGCTGATATTGGGCAATCATCGTGGTACACAACTCATCGAGGTCTATTTCAAAGGCGTTTGCTTTCGGCTCGTCAGTGTTTATTACACCCTGGAGGAGCTCCTTATCTATTTGCAGAAGCCCGTTAACGCTCTTTTCGATCATCTTTTCTACAAGGGCGGCGTACTCGATAAGCTCTCTCCTCAGGGCATTTATCCTGTCTTCTAACATGTTATCTCCTATCCGAATTTTCCTGTCAGGTATTCTTCTGTTCTTTTGTCCTTCGGTACGGTAAACATTTTATCGGTAGGTCCGAATTCAATTATCTCGCCCAGATAGATAAAGGCAGTGTAGTCGGAAACCCGTGCAGCCTGGGCAATATTGTGGGTTACGAGGAGCATGGTAGTCGTTTTCTTCAGCTCTACGATCAGTTCCTCAATCTGGGCCGTTGACCGGGGATCGAGGGCAGAGGTGGGCTCGTCAAGGAGAAGGATCTCAGGGTTCATTGCCAGCGCCCGGGCAATGCATAGCCTCTGTTGTTGGCCTCCCGACAGGAATGTCCCCTTTCTGTGGAGAGCGTCCTTCACCTCATTCCAGAGGGCGGCATTCTTTAAGGACTCCTCAACGATGCTGTCCATGTCGCTCTTTGACCTCTTTATGCCGTTCAGTTTGTAGCCGGCAATGACGTTATCGTATATGCTCATGGTAGGGAAGGGATTAGGTTTCTGAAAGACCATACCGATCTGCCTTCTGAGAATAATAGGCTCCATTTCATAGACATTTTTCTCTTTCAGGAAAATGTTTCCCGAAACCTTTCCCCCCGGGATCAGTTCATGCATCCGGTTGATGCATCTGATCAGCGTTGTCTTGCCGCACCCGGAAGGCCCCATGAGTGCAGTCACGAGATTGTTGGATGTTGAAAGGTTTACCTCCTTGAGTATCTGATGGGCGCCGAAAAAGGCTGAAAAGCCTTCTACCCTTAGAATTGTACTTTCCATTTTGATGCCAACCCCCTTGCTGTCAGATTGAGTCCCAGAACCATTACGACAAGAATAAAGGATGCCCCCCACGCGAAGGTGTGCCATTCCGGGTAGGGGCTCATGGCGTAGTAGAATATTCGATAGGGCAGGGAATCTATTGGTTTGAAGATGTTGTAGTTCATAAACTGATTACCGAAGGCGGTAAAGAGCAGGGGCGCGGTTTCGCCGGTAATGCGGGCCACGCTGAGGAGGATGCCGGTCAGTATGTTGGTCAGTCCGGCAGGAAGAACTACCTTTAAAATAGTCCTGTGGTAGGGTACACCGAGAGCGAGGGACGCCTCCTTCAGGTGGTAGGGGATCAGTTTAAGGGTCTCTTCGGTAGTTTTGATAATCACAGGGAGCATCATGATGCTCAATGCAATGCCGCCGGACAGGGCGGAAAAACTTTGAAAGGGGGCAACAATCCACAGGTAGGCAACGATGCCGATCACGATGGAGGGGGTACCCTGAAGGACCACCACGCAGAGCCTTACAAGCTCAGAGAGTTTTCCTTCCTTTCGTTCCGACAGATAGATGCCTGCAGCAATGCCGACAGGTATGGAGAAGATACTTGAGAGGATAATGAGCTGTATTGTTCCCACTATTGCGTTGTATATACCGCCTCCTGCTTCGCCAATAGGGCGGGGCAAGGTGGTAAGAAATTCCCAGTTTATCACCGCTATGCCGTTTTTCGTGATGTAGTAAAGGATCAGTAGAAGGGGAAGAATGGCTACGAAGGAAAGGCACATAACAAGACTCTTGAAGATCGTATCTTTTATGATCCGACCCCGCACATGTCCTTCCATTATCCGACCTCCCTTGATGACTCGATGCTGATCTTTTTAATGATAAAATTGCCGACAATATTGACTAAAGTGGTGACAAGAAAGAGAACGAGACCGACAAAAATCAGTGAAGAGGCGGTAGTTCCCGTTGCCTCGGCAAACTCATTGGCGATTACGCTTGCCATGGTATTTGCCGGACTGAAAAGACTTGTGGGAAGAAAATTGCTGTTTCCTATGAGCATGGTAACTGCCATGGTTTCCCCGATGGCTCTCCCCAGGGCAAGGAGTATGCCGGCAATAATCCCTGACCGGGCATAGGGGATCACCACATTTTTTATGACCTCGAAACGGGTGGCCCCAAGGGAATATGCGGCCTCCTTCAGGTCTGAAGGGACGAGGGTGATCACCTCTCTTCCAATGGAGGCAGAAAAGGGGATCACCATGATTGCAAGGATAAGGGCAGAGGTGAATATTCCTACGCCGTGAGGGGCGACGCCGATCATAGTTTCAAGGGATCTGATTATCGGCATAAGGAGAAATAAACCCCAGAGACCGTATATAACGGAAGGTATGCCGGCGAGGACCTCTATTGCGCTCCTCAGGAAGGTTGATATTGGACCCTCCTTGCAGTATTCACCCAGAAAGACTGAGATGCCGATAGAGAAGGGGATTGAGAGAAGAAGCCCGAGAAAGGACGTAAGAAGGGTACCGACGAGGAAAGGAAGGGCCCCGAATTTTTCGAGAGCAGGGTTCCAATCCTTGCTGTAAAGAAACCCGATCCCGAAGGCCTTTATGGCAGGGATCGAGGTGACAAGGAGGGTAAAGAAGACGGCAAGAAGCAGGACCACAATAATGATTGCAGAAATCGCAAGGCAGGCGGTAAACCTTTTTTCCGATTTATCGACTATGGATGTTGGTCTGTCGTTTTTCATTGCCGCCATTTTGCTTAACTACTTGAGCAATGGCACTCCCTTATAGGTCATGGACCTTAGTATCGTATCCGCCTTGGCAACCGCCTCTTTCGCGAGAGGCGAGTATTGAAGGGGCTCCACGTATTTCTGTCCATCCCCGATCATCCATTTAAGCAGTTTGGCAAGGGTTTCGGCCTTTTCTTTAGTCTTGCCCCCATAATTCTGCTCCTTGTAAAAAATGAGCCATGTAAAACTGCTTATGGGGTAGCCGTCAGGCGCCGGCGTATCGGTGAGAGAGGCGTTTGTATCGTCAGGGAGCTTCACATTGGCCGCGAGGCTTACTGCCTTTACTGTAGGCTCAATAAACTTGCCGGCCTTGTTCTTAATGGTTCCATAAACCATCTTATTCTGAAGTGCGTAGATCAATTCAACGTACCCGATGGAACCGGGGGTCTGTTTTACATATCCGGCAACGCCGGGATTACCCTTTTGGCCGATCTGTCCGGCAGGCCAGTTAAGGGATTTGCCCACCCCTATCTTTTCTTTCCAGTCTTTGTTAACCTTGCATAAATATTCGCTGAATATATAGGTTGTGCCGCTGCCGTCTGCACGGTGAACTACACTAATGGCCAGGTCAGGCAGCTTTATTCCGGGGTTGGCGGATGCGACCCGGGGATCATTCCATTTGGTAATTTTGCCTAAAAAGATATCGCCGATTACATCAGGGGAAAACTTCAATTTAGGACTCCCGGGCAGATTATAGGTAATGACCACGGCCCCGAGGCTGGTGGGTATATGGAGTACCGGAGCCCCTGCATCTTTCATCTCCTTTTCGGTCATGAAGGCGTCGGTGCCGCCGAAATCGACGGTCTTTTTAATGAGCTGGTTAATGCCGCCCCCGGAACCTATCCCCTGGTAGTTCACCTTTACACTGTATTGCTGGTTATAGGCATCGAACATTTTTGAATAGAGGGGCTGGGGAAAGGTTGCCCCTGCGCCGAGAAGTTCCTGTCCGGCAGACCATGATATGTTTGCAAACATAAAAGCCATTACCATTGCTGCGGAAAAAATCTTAACAAAAGATTTCATATACTATACCTCCATAAGAATTTTAATAAATATATACACTGTGCGTTAGCATTGCATTAAGGAATTGTTAAGATTGTGTTAACACGATAGCATAGGGATTAATTATTCAGGGATCAAAGTGAGGTGAG
>PNOM01000129.1 GCA_013824835.1 Syntrophus sp. (in: bacteria)
GCCTCTTCTGCCCGCTTCAACTCCGTCACATCTTCGCAGGTCGTTAAAAACTCGCCTGTTTCCAATGCAACAGGAATAAAATGGACAACCTTCTGCCTGCCGTCCTTGCAAGTGACAATAAAGGTTCTCGGCTCTTTCTCCCCCGGTTTGGAGCCCTTGTAATGCTCGACCCATGTTGAGGCCACATTGCGGCGGTACTCTTGATCGGGATAGGCCTTTTTGAACCACGTCTTTCCATCCGGGATATCGGTAAGATCATACCCGAAAAGCTCGGTAAATTTAGGGTTGATATATCTTGTTGTACCATCCCTGGCAATGAGCATCATGCCAAGAGGGGTATTTTCCGTGAGAGATTCAAACCTGTGCCGTTCATTACGCAGGGCCTCTTCTGCATGCTTCTGCTCAGTAACATCTTCCCCTGAGCTCAGCGTGCCCGTGATATTGCCTGCTTCGTCTTTCATTACCGTGTTGTGCCAGGAGATGATTCTCTCTTCGCCGTTATAAGTCAGAACGGGATTTTTCACATATTCAATTGGTTCGATATCGCCGGACATCAGTCTGGCAAACCCTGCCCTGACCTCTTCCCGTACCCTTTCGGGAAGAAAAGTATCAAACCAGTTCTTTCCAATAATCTCTTCCTTTTTATACCCGATAATCTCGCTGCCCCTGTGGTTGATAAGGGTGACCTTTTGATGAGCATCAATGGCGACAAACATTACCCCTGCAACATCAAGGTATTTCTGAGCAAGATCCTTCTCTTTCCGGAGTGTTTCTTCCAGCCTTGCCTCTTCTTCGGCTCTATCGGTTTTCATTGATCCTTCCATATTATGTGGATATGAATAGTATATATCGTATTAATCCAACATTGAATACTTTTTTTCGTTGATTATTATAGGGGATGAGAACACCGTGACAGGACATTTGCCTTGAAATAAAGTTCTTCCTGTGCGACAACAGTAGAAATGCAATAGCAGACCATTCAGCAGACCCTTATGACCGCAATGAAGAACGAACGCGCTAAAAGATCATTCGCCTTTGCCGCCCTGATTCTCAGGGCATCTGCCAGGTCTTTGGAGAAGGGGAATATTTCGGAGAAATGGCTATGCGTCTTAAAACTACAGGGGACCTTGAGGCCAAGCTATGAAGCATCCGGCGGAAGCGCAGGAGACTAACGGCGAAGAGTACCCTCTAAGGAGGATATATTCATGATCAATTTTGAAAAAGGCCCGGAACAGATGGATCGCCCGGAGATTATTCACCGGCTCTTTTTTCCCCGCCGTGATGCCATGGAGGGCCTGAACCTGCCAAATGCACTAAGCCCAATTGTCACAGTGGCAGAAGGTGTATCCATAGGCTGCCGGTTCTACCCCATTGAAAAGGACGGACCTAACATTCTATATTTTCATGGCAATGGAGAGACATGTCTCGATTATGATGACGTTGCCCCACTGTACATGGAACAAGGGATGAACCTGTTCGTTGCTGATTTCCGCGGATACGGCTACAGTACCGGGAGCCCTACATGCAGCGCCATGATCCGGGATGCCCACCCCACCTTTCATTATTTCGTTGCTTTTCTTAAGGACCTGGGCTACACAGGAGATCTCTTTGTTATGGGACGGTCCCTGGGAAGCGCTCCGGCTATTGAAGTAGCCTTTCATTACCAGGAGCAGTTGAAAGGATTGATTATAGAAAGCGGTTTTGCCGGTGCGCGGAACCAGTTTGCGAGACTGGGCGTAACCGGTTTGTTCAAAGATGTTAAGGAACCAATCGGGTTCGGGAATGACCTGAAGATTAAGGACATCACCATCCCCACCCTGATTATTCACGGGGAAGAAGATCAAATCATCCCGGCAGCAGAGGGGAGAACCCTCTATGCCCTTTCCGGAGCCGCAATGAAACGGTCCCTTCTGATACCTCATGCGGGCCATAATGACCTGTTGATGGAGGGCATGGAGGCATATATGGGGGCAGTTGAAGGTTTTACCAGAGACATGCCGTGAAGATGATGGTATATACCATTTAAGCATTGCCTTAAAAAGGATTTTATGGTAACACGTTATGGATAAATTATTTACTAAATGTATACATTTACACCATAAGATATGAAACTTTTACGTATCCCTATTCTATTTTGCATACTCTGCCTTTTTCTGTTAACCGGCTGCCTGCCGAATAAGAAGCTGACTGTTGCGGCGACAGGGATATTGCTGGAAGGGGTGGCAAAATCCGCCTTTAAACAATCTGACCTTAAGCTGGTCCGCGAAGGAATTCCCGCCTATCTCATGCTGATGGACGGCATGATCGAGTCGGTGCCGGACAATGATCAGTTGCTCATCACTGCTGCCCAGACCTATTCTTCCTTTGCCTCGACTTTTATGGAGGAAACCGATCCGGAGTATGCGAAGCTGCTCTACAGGAGGGCAAGAAACTACTCCCTGCGATCCCTTGAACTAAGGGGAATCAAGAGCCCTGCCGAGAGCCTTTTCGACGATTTCAAGGAAAGCGTGAAGGGCTGCAACAGTAAAGATGTCCCCTATTTATTCTGGGCAGCTACCTCCTGGGGAAACTGGATCAAACTGAACCTCGATTCCATGGAGGCCCTTGCTGAGCTTCCAAGGGTTGAACTGATGATGAAAAAGGTACTCGAACTTGATGAGGGTTTCTATTATGGCGGGCCTCACATCTTTATGGGGATATGGTTTGCCTCCTGGCCCAAAGACGCTGGCGGAGACCTGAAAAAGGCTCAAAAACATTTTCAGAGGGCCTTAGAGATTGGGCAGGGTAAATTTTTAATGACCTATGTCTATTATGCGAACTTTTACGCGCGGCAAGCCCCTGACAAAGACCTTTTTGTCTCCACTCTTCAAAAGGTTCTGGATACTCCTGCTGATATAGCACCGGAGGTAACACTTCTTAATACAGTTGCCCGAAAGAAGGCAGCGGATCTGTTGAGTCGTAAAGAAGAATTTATCGAATTCGAATAGGAGCAGATATGAACATTCGCAGTAGGATCAGATGTATTGGCCTTTTATTGCTCGCATGTCTTCTTTTTATCGGGCCCGCGCATGGAGCAGAGAAAGGGGTTGTCATCAAACTGGCTACTTTGCCCCCGGAGGGAAATTCCTGGGTTAAGATGCTTCATGCCTTAAACACTGAAGTGATGAAAAAGACCGACAGCAAGGTTAAGTTTAAGATTTATGCCGGAGGGGTGCTGGGTGACGAGAAGGATATGCTTCGGAAGATGAAGATCGGCCAGATTCAGGCTGCAGCATTGACCTCGGGAAGCCTCTCGGCGATATTCAAAGAGATCAATGTCCTGCAGATCCCTTTTCTTTTTCAAAATTACGATGAAGTGGACCTCGTTTTGAAAAAAATGGATTCATTCCTCAAGAAGGGTTTTGAAGATAATGGATACATACTCCTCGGTTTTTCCGAGGTAGGATTTGTCTATATCATGTCCTCCACAATGCCTGTCTCCAGCGTAGCGGACTTAAAAAAGGCAAAGGTATGGATTCAGGAAGATTCTCACATGGCCAAGGCAATCTTCGATGCAGCCAAGGTGACGGCCATTCCTCTTTCTATTCCTGATGTCCTGGTGGGTCTCCAGACCGGTCTGGTGGATGTGGTCTATATCCCTCCTACAGGGGCCATCGCGCTCCAGTGGTTTACTAAAGTGAAATACCTGGCAAACGTTCCCCTTGCCTATATAGCTGGCGCTATTGTCATCAATAAAGATGTATTCAAACAAATGTCGCCGGCCTATCAGGCTATTCTCCTTGAGAGCTCCCAGCGCCATCTGGGCCAGTTGAAGGCAATAGCCCGAAATGAAAATCAGGAGGCGATCAGGGTAATGGTGAAACAGGGGGTAAAGGTTGTAACCCCTTCAAAGGAACAGATTAATGAGCTTAGAAAGCTGTCAAATGATGCAATGGGCCACGTCAGCGGAAAGGCCTTTTCCCGGACAACCATGGATGATGTCAATACTCAGTTGATAAATTACCGTAAGGGAGTAAAATGACGGATCGATGGGAACGGATCGATGAAGTCATCGGTCGGGTGGAGCAGGCACTCCTTGTAGTCCTCTTAAGCGTCCTGATCCTCATCGCCTTCTCTCAGATTATTCTTAGAAATCTCTTTTCCACCGGTATTGCCTGGGGAGATGCCCTTGTCAGGACCCTCGTGTTATGGACAGGATTTATCGGGGCTACTATTGCAGCACGGGAGGGCAAGCACATATGTATTGACGTGGTTTCGCGATGGTTGTCGCCGAAGGGAAAGAAAACTGTTGCAATTATAATCCATGGTGTTTCCTTTTTGATCTGCTGTTTACTGATCTTTGCCGCCCTGAAATTTATTCATAATGAGTTCCAAATGAAGGGTGTAGCCTTTCTGGGGGTTCCGGCCTGGGTTTCAGAAATCATTCTTCCTCTTACCTTTGCCATAATGGCCTTCCGGTATTTCTTTCATTTCCTTAAGAGCATTCTCGGAACCCACCGGCAGGAAAGAGACGAATGACCCTTTTTTTCGTTATCTGTGCCCTTTTCCTTCTCATGCTCCTTGGCGCTCCCCTTTTCATCGTTATTTCCGGCCTGACCCTCTGTCTGCTCTTTTCCGGTCAGATTGATTCATCGGCCATGATCATTGAAATGCATCGAATGGCGACAACCCCGATCCTTGTCGCAATCCCCCTCTTTACCTTTGCCGGTTACCTTCTTTCCGAGAGTGGTGCACCGAGGAGACTGATCAGGCTCTCCAATGCGATATTGGGCTGGCTCCCCGGCGGGGTATCGATGATCGCCCTTCTCACCTGTGCGGTCTTTACCGCCCTTACAGGCGCGACAGGCCTCACGATCATTGCCATGGGAGGCATTCTCCTGCCGGCCATGTTAAAAGGAAAATACCCGGAATCATTCTCTCTCGGGCTCTTAACCACTTCAGGCACATTAGGGCTTCTCTTTCCCCCGAGCCTCCCGCTGATCATTTACGCCATCGTGGCAAAGGTACGGATTGACGAACTCTTTCTGGGCGGTCTTCTGCCTGGCATACTCCTGATTATCCTCCTTGCCCTCTTCTGTTTCAAAAAGGCGATTGCAGTCAAGGTTCCGCGCACCAGATTCAATGTGCCGGAGGTTTTCAGGGCATTGAAGGATTCAATCTGGGAGCTCCCGCTCCCCATTGTGGTCCTGGGGGGCATCTATGGCGGATACTTCGTGGTAAGTGAAGCAGCCGCTATTACTGCGACCTATGTACTTCTGGTGGAGGTATTCATCCATAGGGATATTAAGTGGAGAGAGCTGCCGAAGCTTATGAAGG
>PNOM01000130.1 GCA_013824835.1 Syntrophus sp. (in: bacteria)
ACAAAGATACATTCAACTTGCATGAATTGTGAATAAGGGTTAGAATTTAGACAGGTTAATAATGTTTTCTTAAAAAGGAGACCATAAAATGAAAACACCCACTAAGATTATCTCCTTTTTGGTAGGAGCAGCATCACTTTTTGCTTCACAGGCATTCGGAACTACAGTATATACGGCAAAACCCCCGAATAATCTTTCGAAGGAGCCCATATTCCGGATCGAGACGGGTATGCACACCTCGCCCTCCAGGCGTATCAGCACGGACGGGGAAAACCGCTATGCAGTGACCGGCTCTGACGATAAGACGCTGCGGGTATGGGATATTGCCACCGGAAACCCCGTAAGGGTCCTGAGGCCGCCCATCGGCAGTCAGTACGAGGGGAATATCTATTCTGTCGCCATTTCCCCGGATGGAAACACCATTGCTTGCGGGGGATGGACTATGGGAGGAGAGATATTCCACAATATCTACCTCTTTGACCGGGAGAGCGGCAAAATCAAAGGCCGCATACCGGATGTTATCAATGTGATCCGCCATCTCCGGTACTCCAGGGATGGGCGATACCTTGTAGCTATGCTGGGAGGGAAAAACGGTTTTCGCGTATATCAAACATCCAACAATGCCCCTGTGGCAGAAGATAAAGGCTATGGCGGCGACTGTTTCGGGGCGGACTTCGACCGGCAGAACCGGCTTGTTACCACCTCCTACGACGGGTTTATAAGGCTCTACGACAGCGCCTTCAGGGCTATCGCAAAGGTCAGGGCTCCGGGGGGCAACAAGCCTTTCTCTGCGGCCTTTTCTCCTGACGGGAGCAAGATCGCAGTCGGTTATAATGATTCCACAAAAATAGATGTCTTTTCCGGCACGGATCTGGGGCATCTCTATTCCCCGGGCACAAGCTTTGCCGATAACGGCAGTCTTGAGATTGTGACATGGTCAGAGGACGGCGTATACCTGTACGGGGGCGGACGCTTTCAGACAGATGCCCAGTTCCCCATATACAAATGGTCAAGGGAAGGCCGGGGCGGAACATACAGGCTTGAAGGCATACGGCACAGTATCCTCGATATCATCCCATTGAAGAACGGCGGCATAGCCTACGTTTCTGCAGGTCCTGCCTTCGGCGTCTACGGCCGCCGGGACGAGCCGATACTTTATAAGAACCCATCTATTGCGGATTTCAGGAACAAGGAGGGATTCTTTCTTTCACCGAACGGATTTACCGTACGTTTTGAATATGACGTGATGGACAAGACCTCCGGTCAATTCTCCGTGCCGAACCGTCTCCTCGAGGTATTCAAGCCCGATGACGCCAGATATAAGGACCAGGGAAACCTCAAGCCTGCCCTGACATCCGCGGAGAGCATCGGTTTGACCGATTGGGAAGATTCCTATCACCCCAAACTTAAAGGCGCGCCTCTCAAGCTCGACGAACACGAGTTTTCAAGGAGCTGTGCCATTACCCCGGACAAAAGCCTCTTTCTTCTCGGGACAAGCTGGAACCTCCGTCTTTTCGACATGACCGGGAGTGAAAAATGGCGGGTCACAGTCCCTTCAACCCCGTGGTCACTCAATGTTTCCGGAGACGGCCGTATTGCTGTTGTAGCCTATGGCGACGGCGTTATCAGGTGGTATCGTATGAGGGATGGCGTAAACATACTCAACCTTTTCCCCCACAAAGACAAGAAGAAATGGGTCCTCTGGACGCCGGCCGGTTACTATGACGCCTCTGCAGGGGCAGAGGAGCTGATCGGCTGGCATGTCAACAATAGTCCGGATATAGCCTCTGATTTCTTCCCTATATCCCGCTTTCGCACCACCTACTACAGGCCCGATATGATCGAAAAGATCATGGATACACTGGATGAAAAAGAGGCAATAAAGGTTGCCAACCTGGAATCAGGTCGAAAAGAGCCGCTGGCGGAGGTCTCTGTACAGAAGATGCTTCCCCCTGTGGTAAGCATTATCTCTCCCATAAATAACACGTTTGTTTCAAATGCAGAGATCAGCCTCCAGTTCATGGTCCGGTCGCCTTCAGGCGAACCGGTCACGGAGATCAAGACTCTGGTCAATGGGAGACCGGTTGCGACAAGGCGGGACATGGTTCTTGAAGAAGGAGATGCACGAGAGATTGTAGTGAAGAAGGAACAGGGACAGGGTCCTGGCGCCAGCATCGCTCCTGTACGAAAAGAGGGGGCGGAACCGGGCAGGGGGGCTGACGGGGTAAGGTATGCGACTGTGCTGATACCTTCAGAAGATTCCCGGATTTCCATCATTGCATCCAACAGATTCTCAGCCAGTGAACCTGCAACCGTACTGGTAAAATGGCAGGGAAGAGTTCAAAAGGACGAGTTCGTCATTCTTCCGAAGCTCTATATCCTCTCTATAGGCGTGAGCAAGTATATCAACTTTCCCCCTGAAAACCAGCTTCAGTTCGCGGCAAAAGATGCCCGCGACTTTGTGGAGGCCATGAAGATCCAGAAAGGGAACCTCTATCGGGATGTTGAGGTGCGGCTTCTTATTGACGATACCGCAACGAGAGATACCATACTCGACGGGCTTGAATGGATCCAGAGGTCTACCACAAGCAAAGATGTGGCTATGGTCTTTCTCTCAGGTCACGGAATCAACGACAACACAGGTGTCTACTATTTTATTCCCACTACCTTTGATAAAACGGCAATAAAACGTACTGGCGTTCCCTATGCTGACATCAAGAATACCATAGCGAATCTCGCGGGGAAGACCCTCGTTTTTGTCGATACGTGCCATTCGGGCAATGTCATGGGTACACGTAAGGCCCTGGGGGATGTGACGAGCATTGTGAACGAGCTTTCAAGCGCTGAAAACGGCGCGGTTGTTTTTGCATCCTCCACGGGAAGACAGTTTTCTCTTGAAAGGCCGGAATGGAATAACGGCGCTTTTACAAAGGCCCTCGTTGAGGGTATAGGCGGTAAGGCGGACTATACGAAGAAAGGTAAGATCAGTATCAACATGCTCGATCTCTATCTCTCTGAACGGGTAAAAGAGCTGACTCAGGGACAGCAGACACCGACGACCACAAAGCCCCAGACCATACAGGATTTTCCTATTGCGGTGATCAGGTAGGGATAGGCGAGGCCCGGTTATATATCCCCATGGGTTTCGTGTTGGTATGGGTGCACTATTTAGCTCGCACAGCGAGCGAGAGGGGGAGGCTCACACGGCTTTTGCCGGGTGAGGGGGCGACGTGAGCCCCTTTTATTGAGACTGTGAGGCCACTACTTTGTTTCTGCCTGTCCTTTTTGCCTCATAAAGGGCATCGTCGGCCTTTTTTAGCAACATTTCAGGAGACTCCATATCATTGCTTAATTCCGCAACACCGAGACTGATTGTTATCTCAATCCGTGTATCTTTAAAATAATATACCTCTTTTTCCACCTTTTTCCTGAATTGTTCTGCTAAATATAGCGCGCCGCCCATGTCAGTCTCCGGCAGAAGACAGGCAAATTCTTCGCCGCCGTACCGGGCAAAGACATCAGTACTCCTGATCGCAGAGGTTATGGAAAATGCAATCGATTTGAGAATAAAATCACCGCACTGATGACCGTAGGTATCATTAACGTTCTTAAAAAAGTCTATGTCGAGCATGATTGTGCTGAATGTTTTTTGCGCTCTTCTATGCCTCTTGAATTCGCTAATCAACTGATTTTCCAAATATCTTCTGTTGTGAATGCCCGTCAGGCCGTCTTTCATATTCATTTCGAGGAGGGTTTTTTCATACACAGCAACTTCAGTCACATCGTGAACCGTAATGTACACATATCTGTCAGAGTTGCCATTTTCTGTAAGGCGGCCCATATTGCAGCTCTGCTGCATATACTCAAAGTTTGCAGCAAGGGAACTTGCCGGTTTAAAGGGAAAAAGATAATGATGCAGTTTCTGGGAAAAGAAATAAAAGTTACCAAAATTCATGACATATTTCACGCTTCGCAGAAAGGCGGGGTTATTAAGGTCGGGAAATATCTCAAAAATGGGATGGCCTGTAACGGTTTCAGCAGGTTTTCCGCTGTGAATCTCCATCCATCTGTTCCACTTATAGATCTTTAAATCGTTATCGAGGATAACAATCCCGATATCTACAAGATCAAAGAGCTGATCAACAATCATGTGTATTGTTCAAGAAAATCGTTGAGGGCCTTTCTTAGCCAGAGTAATGATTCTTGGCTGGTTACCACAAAAAGAAAACCGACAATATCTTTTTTTTCAAAACTGAAGCTTGTTTTTAAGGCAATAGTTAAATCATAGGCGTCGAGCAATGCCTTTGGAAGCGTTTCTTCGTGTGTATTGCCGATATGAACAATTGGTGGAGAATAGGCCAATGAGTCATTAAGGAGTTCGGCGATCTTGCCAACACAAGCCCCTATGAGTATATTTCCCACTTCCATGAGTGTTCCTTTTTCAAGCTCATCGATAGGATCGGATGCAAAGGCATCAATTTCTTCACCTGTGAGGAGGGTAATCAACTCCTTGCCGGCGCCTGCCGGAAAGATCAGAAAGGCGGAGCCTTTGAATTCACCCCAAAACTTCTGTTCCACAATGCTTATGTCATTGTAGCCCCTGATTTCTTCTTTTATGTATTCCTCCAAAGAGGCGGTGTTGATTACTTTTACATAAGGAACGCTTAGATTTATGTATATATCAATGATTTGAGCCAGATCAGCAGTAGCCTTGCCAAAGGCGATATTCATAATTTCCTGGAGGATATCCAGTTCTTCATCGGAAATAATCTGTTGCGTAGTTTCGCTCATCTCTTTAAGTATCCTGAGTCTTTTGTAAAAATTCTTGAACCTTTGTTAATGCGTCTTGTACCGTTTCTTTTGAAGGGGGTTTCCTTAGTACGGCAATTGCGCCCAGGGCGGCTGCTTTTAAAATGGATTTAGGCTGCACATCTGCGGTACACATGATAATTATTGCCCTTTCGTCAAACTTTTTAATCTCTTCAAGGCATTCCAATCCATTCATTACCGGCATGGTTATGTCCAGAAAGGTCACATCAGGGTGCACCTCTGAAAATTTGGTTAAACCCTCTTGACCGTCACCTGCCTCATAAAAATCATATTCCTGGTCTTTAGGCATGCAACTTTTGAGAATCTTTCTTGAAATAGGGGAATCATCGACCAGCAATATTTTTTTAATCACGTAATTAACTTATCATATTTTATTATGAAAAATATTAATTTTATCTCTTTTAGCAAATCAGCACAGTATTGTCAAGTTAAAGCACGGTTTCCC
>PNOM01000131.1 GCA_013824835.1 Syntrophus sp. (in: bacteria)
CTTCGGCGCATTCAACACCAAGAAGATCACCGGTGTGGATACCATCGACTTTATAAAGAACCGTCAGCTTGTCGCAGAAGGCAGACTTGTCGATACCGCTTTTTTTGAAGAAGTTCTCGGCAAACCGCAGGCGAAGTAAGAAACACGTATATGGCAGGGGGGGGGAAACCCCCCCTATTTTATTTTACCCGCGTGAAGTTCATAGCGTAGGGTTTAAATATTTATTAAAAACCTATACGCTAAATGCTAAACGCTCATGAAAAAAGGGAGAATTACTATGGCCTTTACTACAATTACCTATGAAAAGAAAGACAAAAAAGCAACAATAACCCTTAATGTGCCGGTTTCGAACTGGCTCACAATAGGCATGATGAAGGAGATCAATGAAGCGCTCCTTGATACAAAAAAAGACCCTTCTATTCAGATGCTTGTTTTTGACCATGCCGGAGAAAAGGCATTTTGTGACGGCGTTGATGTAGCAGACCACACAGATGATAAAGTTGATGAGATGATAGAGGTCTTCCATAAGATGTTCCGTATCATGTCGGACATGGATGTCACTACCGTAGCGGTGGTAAACGGAAGAGCCCTTGGCGGCGGATGCGAGCTTATCAGCTTCTGCGATATCGTCATTGCCTCTGAAAAATCAAGAATCGGTCAGCCTGAGATTGCAGTAGGCGTATTCCCTCCTGTTGCAGCCGCATGGTTTCCGAAGATTATAGGCCTCAAGAAGACCTATGAGCTTCTTCTTACAGGAAAGGTATTGAGCGCAAAGGATGCAGAGGCGATCGGCCTTGTCAATGTAGTGCTGCCCGTAGAGAATTTTAAGGAAGGGGTAGAGAAGTTCCTTGCAGATTTCCTGAAGCAGAGCAGGCCCGTTGCCATCTGGACCAAAAAGGCAATCAAGGCAGGATTAGGTCTTGATTTTAACGGGGCACTCAATGCATCAGAGATTATCTATCTCAAGGGATGTATGGCAACAGAAGACGCAAAGGAAGGCATCACCGCATTCATGGAAAAAAGAAAGGCTGTATGGAAAGATAAGTGAGTGTTTCATGGAGTATACCCCCTGTGAAGAGATCGAAAGCAGGATAAGCAAAGTCAGGGATTTAATGGAGAAGGCCTCTCTTGACGGGGCCTTTTTTCATTACAAAATAGATTATTTTTATCTGTCCGGCACCATGCAGGACTCACTTCTCTACATACCCATCGACGGGAAGCCCATCCTCTTTGTGAAAAGGGAGATAGGAAGGGCCCGGAGGGAATCACCCCTTGAAAATATTCTCCCCTTCCGTTCCCTGAAGGATATCAAGCCCTACATAGGTCCTGTAAAAAGGGTCGGGTTTCAGCTTGACGTGGTTCCCTATAATGATATTGTAAAAATCAGGGACCTTCTCGGGGATATGGAGCTTGTTGATGTATCACCCATGGCCATAGAGGTAAGAAAGACGAAAAGTCCCTTTGAGATCAGGATCATGGAAAAGGCTGCATCTATTGCAAAAAAGGTCTACCAGAAGGTGCCGGAGTTCCTGAAGGAAGGGGTCCGGGAGATAGAAGTTGGCGGCATGCTCGAATCCTATGCAAAAAGTCTCGGTCACGAGGGCCTCCTCAGGGTCAGGTCCCTTAATTACGAAGCCTACACCTGGCATATCGTGAGCGGCAGGACAGGGAGCGTGGTGAGCCAATCCGATTCGCCTATGGGCGGATTCGGCCTCTCCCCTGCATTTCCTGTGGGTGCGAGCATGAAGAAGCTCAAGCGGGATGAGCCGATACTTGTCGATTTCGGCATATGTTACCACGGATACCAGGTAGACCAGACGAGGATGTACGCCATAGGCAGCATGCCTGAGCTTTTTGAAAAGGCCTATCATGTCTGCCGTGATATCCACTATCGGGTCCTCGATAAAGCGGTCGGCGGTGAAAGCTGCAATGATTTGTTTGAATACTCAAAGAGACTTGCGAAGGACGCGGGTTATGAGGCATACTACCTTGGTTACAATCCTCATAAGGTCCGCTTTCTGGCCCATGGCATCGGCCTGGAGCTTGGTGAGCTGCCCTTCGTTGCCCCCCGCAGGGATTATCCCATTGAAGAGGGTATGACCTTTGCAATCGAGCCGAAAATGGTTTTTCCGAAACAGGGCGCCTGCGGGTTTGAAAACACGGTCCTCATGGAAAAAGGGGGATACAGGATACTTACAAATATCGATGAACAGATCATTCTCGTATGAAGATCCTCAGGATGACCGGTAATGAGTAAAAAGACAACGACCTTTGTCTGTGAAGGGTGCGGCCATGAGACCTTTAAATGGATGGGAAAGTGCCCGAGGTGTGCGGCTTGGGATACGATCAAGGAATTCAGGATAGAGAAGGACGAGATTCCACCATCGGAAAAGCCCGTTGTCGTTGATGATGACGATCTCTCTGAAGAGAGGACTGTCCTGGGTATTGAAGAAATGGACAGGGTGCTGGGGGGCGGTTTAACCTGTGGTTCCTCTATCCTCCTGGGCGGTGATCCCGGCATAGGTAAGACGACCCTATGCTTTGCAATAGCTTCAAGGATGGTTGAGCTTGGTTTCAAGGTGCTCTATGTATCAGGAGAGGAGTCCCTGAGGCAGCTTTCCTCAAGACGGAAAAGGCTTATGCTGAAAGATCCCTTTTCCATACTTACCACGAATCGCTGCGAAGATATCCTTCAGGTTATCGGTGATGGTACCTATCGCCTTGTTATCATTGACTCTATACAGTCTGTTTACAATTCGAGACTGCCTATGCTCCCTGGAAGCCTGAGCCAGATAAAGGATGTATCATCACGACTCATCAGGGAGATGAAGAGGCTGGAAACGACCCATATCCTCATAGGCCACGTTACCAAGGAAGGGGCCATTGCAGGGCCGAAACTCCTGGAACATATGGTTGATACGGTCCTTTATTTTGAAGGGGACAAGATGCTGCCCTACAGGATGCTCCGGGCCATAAAGAACAGATACGGTTCTGTGGACGAAGTTGGTATCTTTCAGATGGAGAAGGAAGGGCTTGTGAGTGTAGAGAACCCATCCCAGTTTTTTGTCTCCGAGAGGGACAATATCGGCTCCGGGAGCACGCTCTTTCCCCATATCACCGGTTCAAGGCCTATTATACTGGAGGTCCAGTCTATTACTCCGAAAACAAACTTTTCCATGCCCAGGAGATTGTCTCTCGGATATGACATGAATCGGCTATTTATTCTTATGGCAGTGATTGAGAAGGCCCTCGGCAAGTCACTTTTTGACAGGGATGTATATGTGAATGTCACGGGGGGGATGAAGGTAAGTGAACCTGCCATTGACCTTTCTGTAGCGGCGTCAATACTTTCAAGCTTCATGGATCTTAATATGGGCAGAGATACGGCCCTGGTGGGCGAAGTAGGCTTAACAGGGGAGATACGAAGGGTAGTAGGGGTGGATATACGATTAAAGGAGTGTGAAAGGATGGGCATCACGAGGGTCTTCTGCCCCAGGGGCGCAGAGGGGATCAAGGGCATGGAAATCATCCCCCTGAAGAACCTTAAGGAACTCTATGAGTTTATGAAAAGGAAATGAAAAGGAGGAAACGAAAAAAATGTTTGACTTTCCTGACCTTGGGATTATATTGTATAGTTAAATAAAATATAGCAAGGGAGGTGAACAGATATGAAGAAAGGTTTAATACTTATTTTTGCACTCATGATCGGCATTGCTTTCGTGAGCACAGGTTTTGCCCAGAAGGCAGCAACACCTGAGAAGAAAGACGCAGCAGTATCTGGCGTGGTAGCAGCTGATCCTACAGAGGCAGCGGTTGGAGCACCGAAGAAGAGTGTGCCCAAGGCAGACGCGAAAAAGACAAGAAAAGCACAGAAAGCCGGTAAAGAGGGTGCTGACGTGACGGCAGCCGAGCCTGCAGAGGCAGCGGCAGGAGCAACGAAAAAGACCGTTTCCAGGAAAGAGGCAAAAGAGACAAGAAAAGCACAGAAAGCCGGTAAAGCGGGTGCTGACGTAAAGGCAGCCGAGCCCACAGAGGCAGGAGTAGCTGGTAAATAGTATGTAATAATACATGAAAAAAGGGGGATCAAGTCCCCCTTTTTTCATGTATTCATGGTAGTGTTGACAAAAATAACTTACAATTAAAGGCAAAAGGAGGGCATAGAGATTAAAAGGCTATCGATTGTTATCCCCGCGTACAACGAAGGAAGAACAATCTACAATATACTCAGCAGGATTGAGCAGGCCCGCCTTGTAATGGGTATTGAAAAAGAGGTAATCATTATCAATGACCACTCCTCTGATAATACAGAGGAAGAGATCATGAGGTACCGGGGAGGTAACGCATTACTGAATATTCAGTATGTGAAGCACGGAGCCAACCGGGGTAAGGGCGCTGCGATCCGTTCCGGTATTAAAATGGCGACAGGGGAGTATCTTATCATTCAGGATGCAGACCTGGAGTATGATCCCAATGAATACAACAAACTCCTTGAGCCTGTCCTGGGGGGCCATGCGGACGTGGTTTATGGCTCCCGTTTCATGGGAAGCGGGCCCCATCGGGTTCTCTTCTTTTTCCATACTATCGGGAATAAACTCCTTACCATGTGTTCCAACATGTTTACAAATCTCAATCTTACTGATATGGAGACATGTTACAAGCTTTTTAAGACAGATATCATAAAGGGTATTGACCTTAAGGAGGACGGGTTTGGTTTTGAGCCGGAGGTGACTGCAAAGATGGCTCGTATTCCGGGAGTACGTGTTTATGAGGTAGGAATTTCCTATTATGGGAGAACCTATCAGGAGGGTAAGAAGATAAACTGGAAAGATGGTGTATGGACTTTTTGCTGTATTCTAAAATATAATCTGTTTTGAAAAGCTGACAACCAATTAAAGGGGCTCACGTCGCCCCCTCCACAGCTTCATGTTCAAGGTTCGGGGTTCAAGGTTCAACGTTGAACATAGAACATTGAACGTAGAACGGGGTTGCTTGTGCTCTCGCTCGCTGTGCGAGCTAATGAAAATCTTGCTTTTAACTATCCGCTATCCGCTATCCGCTATCCGCTATCCGCTATCCGCTATCCGCTATCCGCTATCCGCTA
>PNOM01000132.1 GCA_013824835.1 Syntrophus sp. (in: bacteria)
ACGCCACATAAAGAAATTCCCCTTGTATTTTCATCAAGCATGACCAGATTGTCCTACTCAGATCTTAATGTTTGCAGTGATAAAGCACGCTTAAGAGCAACAGAGAAAAGGAGGTATTTATGAAAAAACATGCGTTGGCGCTACTTTTATCGGTTCCCTTGTATTTTGTCATCTCAGGCGACCTTGGGGCTGCTGAGCCCAAAGGGGCAAAGGCGCTCTTCTTCAGCGGGGAAGGGACGACTGTAGCCCGGACCCCTGTTGTACCGATGTCTGCACCGACAAGACAGGCGGAACTTAAACGCAGATAACTGCACTCAGTAGGAATATGTTTATGAAACAGATCCGGATATGTGCAATGCTTGTTGCCCTATGTATGATTCTGCCGCTTGTGTCCTATGCTTAGGGGCACCGGCACTCAAAACGCGCTGAAATCACTGTGTTGAACGATACGGACACCCAAGTATCGTTTCGCATAACGACCGAAAAATATGGCAGGTTACGATGGACTTACAAACCAGGCCACCAAGGTGTTCTTAGTAATGGCCCTGATAAAATAAGGTTGAGAGTGGGTGATGACGACATGATCGAAATCGCAGATTGGGGAAAAACAACCATCCGGGATGTCGCGGAATATCGTGACGGGGCGTGGTATCTCAGTATCCATAATGCACACCGTATACTGCGCCCCAGGTAACTGACAGCAGATACGTACGATTTCCAACCTGCCCTCATTATTCATCGGATGATAGCCATTTGGTATGAAGCCCATTTTTCTTTTGTTTATTACTGGAAGCTCTCCAGTCTCTTTTGTCGTGTCGGGTGTTGCAGTTTTCTCAAGGCTTTGGCCTCAATCTGACGGATACGTTCGCGGGTAAGTCCAAAGACATCACCCACTTCTTCCAGAGTATAATCGGTATTCTCGCCGATGCCGAACCTCATCCTGACAACCTTCTCTTCTCTCGGGGTAAGGGTGGATAATACCTTGCTTATCTCTTCCTTGAGTGAGGTACCTACGAGCTCTGTAAAAGGAGAAGAGGCTTTTGTGTCTGCAATAAAATCACCGAGTTTGGATTCATCATCTCCGATAGGGGTTTCGATTGATATTGTTCCATTGGTAACCTTCATTATCTTTCTGACTTTCTCAAGGGGAAGTCCGGCTTTTAATGAAATTTCTTCGAGGTTTGGTTCTCTCCCAAGTTCCTGGAAAAGGGATGTGGTCACCTTGCTGATCTTATTTGTTGTTTCAAGTATATGGACCGGCACCCTGATAGTCCGTGCGTAATCAGCGATTGCCCTCGTTATGGCCTGTCTGATCCACCACGTTGAGTATGTTGAGAACTTGTAGCCTTTATGATAGTCATATTTATCCGCAGCCTTCATGAGTCCCATATTCCCTTCCTGGATAAGGTCGAGAAAGGAAAGACCTCTGTTCATATATCTCTTGGCAATATTAATGACGAGTCTCAGATTTGCCTGAACGAGCCTGTTCTTGACAACCTTCAGTTTGTTATCAATTTCAATGAGTTCCCTTAATTTCTGTTTTACATTCCTTGCCTCGCCATCATCCATGAACTTTATCTGTCGAGCGATATTCCTGATGATTTCCACGAGAACCTTCTTGTTGAGTTTGAGGTTAAGCAGAATTTCTTCTGTCTTGCTCTCGATCGTCTTCAGATTTTTCTCAAGCTCCTTTCTGTGTAATTCATCCATTCCAGGCTGCTTTATTTTTATTTCTTCTTTCTTATCGTGAAGGCTTTTTATATTTTTAATGGATGATATGGTTTTCTTTGTATGCTTATCCTCATCTTTTTGTGTCGAGTTCGCTTCATCGATACTGTTGATCACATCGGCTATGTTTACGCTCCCTTCATTCAGTTGCTGACCTATTTCCAGGAGCTCGTCCACTGCCTGGGGTAGCTCAAACAGGATGTTTTTTGCCGTTCTTTCACCTTCTTCAATCTTTATTGCTATCTGGTATTCTTCATCTGGCGTAAGGAGTGATACGTGCCCTATATCCTTTAAATAGGACCATACTATGTTATCGGTTTTTTCTGAAGGTAACTTTTCAGCCTCTCCCCAGTCTGCGCTTTCTTCATGGTGTAATTCAACCTTCTCTTTTATTGTGTCAACGATGTCGATATCAGATTCTGAAAGAAAGTCAAATGCATCTTCGGGAGAAAAAATATTCCGAGGGAGAAAATCGCTGGCTTCATCGGACGAAAGATAACCCTGCTCCATCCCTATGTCCACCAGGTGTTTTACTGCAGTAGAATTTTTTATTGTCATTCTCAACTCCAAAAGTAAAAATGCCCTTTTGCTGGAAAAGGGCATTCAAGTTTACATACCTGATTTAGTAATTTGTAGTATAGCATCTCTTGTTGCCTTGCGTCAATGTTGTTTAACCGGATGCACCACCTGTCTTTTCTCAGAAAGGTTGATACCAACAGAATTTCTTATAGAGCTGAATGATTCAGTTCTTGCCGGTACCTCTCCTGAATGCCTGTATTGTCTTCTGAATAACCAGAAGTGACTATTCCTTTTCATAGATATTTATGGTATTCAAAACTATATCCGATAGGAGGGACGAATGAAAAAGATTCTGTGTGCATTGATTGTGCTTTTTATGGGTATATCAACACTTGTGTTTGCTAAAACAGAGAAAACGATAAATGAAAAAAACGAATATGGTGGAAAAACACTCATGGTTACTTATTCACCGGGAGATGAGGAGTATAAACATGGTAAATCGAAGGATATTTCATATTTTGATAGCAATGGGAAGATAGAGAAAGAGTCTTGTTATGACACCAACGGGAAGGTGGTGAAATGTCCTTGAGGTAGTCCCTTGTATTTTTCTCAGATCCCTATAGAGAATCATATAATTACCGAAGGAACTGTATTTTTTTGCAAAGCGGGGGGCAGACGCGCTGTTACTTAAAATTCCTCTCATGGGGGAGTCTGTTCCACAACTTATCCGGCACATTGGTGAGCGTCTCCTGAGGATACCTCGGATTGCCCGCATATTTTTCGAGGTTCGAATCCACCACATAAATGCGGTTTTCGAGGGGGGAATACCGCGCCTCCTCTCCGGAAAGATAATAGTTGTATTTATCCATGGCCCTGTCCCAGTTTGCGGTATGGGAGCGGAGCCCCTGAATGACCACATCTCCTGTTTGCGACATGGTCCTCGAAGCCTGGCCGAGACGGTCAAGGTTTTCACGGAGCCGCCCCATGATTTCTTGCTGATTAGGACTCATTGACGCGGCTATGGCATAGAGAACGGTGCTGTTTCTCTCGAACAACTCGGGGACCGCGAAGAATCCCAAGGTGCTGACGAAACCCCCTCCTTTCGGGAGCGTTGCGGCATTGATCATTATCCAGAAAAGAACCTTCTGCCCGTTTCCCTGGGTTGTCTCGCCGATAAAGTTCTCCGCCTTTGATGAGTATCCCTGTGACTGCGAAAACCTCATCACGTCATGGTTCGCCTCTCTCTTGTGGATGACCGTTCCACTGGAGCGGTAAAAGGGTAAAAGCGCTTTCATCAAATAGGTGTAGGGATCACGTGTCTTGGGCTGGGCATCATTGGTGGCGGTGACACCCATCTTTTCGCCGGGCGGTGTTGCCATAAGAGAGTAGTTGCCTCCTCCCACAGTCCAGTCCGGCGGTACCGCAAGATACATCGTCCTATCAGCGCTCAATTTTACCGTCAGCTTGCTGATATCGATCGTTGGAGAGACAGCTTTGTGCGGGGGTACCCTGTCGTTACTTGTTCCAGTATAAAATGCGAGAGGCGAGAGCTTGAGATTTTTCAATACGTTCCTCAGAATGGCATGGCTACTATCGAACCTGGAGGCTGGCGCTTCATAGCCGCAAAAGATCCCTCTGCCCCCTTCAATACTCACGAGATAAAAACCTGTCATCACCTCTCGTGTGGTCTTGTTTGTGTAACGGATAGCCACCTCGGCAACGGTGTTGGTCCTGTTCGATCGTCTCTCCTCTATTTTCAGATCAGGGTGCTCAATTTGGATCTGATCATGCATGAAGCGGATAAAGGATACTGCATCCATTTTTGGGTGTGCCCTGAGAATAGGAAGAAGAAAAACGCCTGTTGAGCTTTCCCGTGACTGTCTCAAAAAGATAATGCCATTTACCACAGAGACATCCCAGTTCTTCGGTTTAGATAGCGTGATGCCCAGTTGCGGGTTACTGTACTGTTCATAACCCGCAATCTGTCCCGAATCCCCTGTGGCTGCAAAAACGCGGCTTCCGCTAAGTTGATCCAGGAGAATTCCTGCTGCAATGATGGTGAGACAAATTGCTGCAAAGACGCCATTTTTTTTCATCTCTGCCCTCCGCCTATTCCATTTTCCCGCTCCGTCGACCTGTTGTCAAGGGTTTTCCGGGAAGGAGCCCTCTGTGCCAATATATATGAGACACTTTTCGGAGAGCAGAACATTATCGCTTGAAGCTGCTCCAGCCACCGTAAAGCTTTATCTTTGCTTCATTTCTGTTTTGCCCGTGCCGGTTTTTCCGTTCCAATTTTTTCATTATATTTGTCCTTAATATCACCGCGAGCGATTCCCTTCAATGCGGTCGTAACGGGCAGAATATACTTTATGATTGATCAGGTGCGCAACGAGAATGCAGGCAAGAAGGATAGCAATGAAACTGATCGCCTTGGCAACGCCGGGATGAACGTCCGTCCAGAAAAAGTCTTTATTCGACATTTTTGTTTGCCATAATGGGTCATTATTCGACATTTTTGCCGGAATCAAGTGAGATAAGCCATTACTTGTTGCAATAGATCCATAGTAGAAGGGCATGGAATCCAGAGAGGCACAGCCATATCCGTAGGCATTGATATTGCATAAAGTTTATATCTTAATCGCCTTATTCTACTGTTATCATGCCGGACTTGATCCGTAATAACAACGCACGGGACAATTACGAGACGGTTAATACCGCGCAAGGAGGTTAAAAAGGATCATGACAGATGAAATACATCCGGATGCCAAAGGTATCCTTTACGTTCGAGGTTGAGAATGGCGATAAACAATTTCATTAAAATAGAACAGCTTGT
>PNOM01000133.1 GCA_013824835.1 Syntrophus sp. (in: bacteria)
TCTTATTATATGTAAGCTTTTTTCCTCTTTCATGGTTCTATCTAACCTTGGATCGCTTAAGTTGTACCATCTATGCAGGAGAAGGGGTTTAAGGGAGAGGAAAAGGTTGGTTACGGATTATGGGAGAGAAAAGGCGAAGGGCTGCGGCTTGCAGGCTAAGGGCGAACAACAGTTGGAATTAGTTGAAGGTTACGAGCTTATGTGGTATATTCATTTTTTTTCCAAGATTAAGGAGGGAGAGCTTTATGGCATCCAACACAAAGAAGACTGATAGTAGAAGAAAGAGGAAGAAGGGCAGCCAGGGCAAGAAAAGAAAGAAACTCATGTCTAAAATGTCTACCCCGGCATTCGCCATACACCCCGATAAAGGTGAATAATTAATAGGGGCAAGGGTGACACCCTGAGATACGAAATAGGACCCATAAGACCACCCAATGAAGCATACAGCCTTCTTGTGAGGTTCACAAGGAATTGCCCCTGGAATCAATGTGAGTTCTGTCGTAGTTATAAAGGGAAAACCTTTGAAAAGAGAAAGCTCGCAGAGATCAGGGGGGATATTGATATTATAAAGGTTATACAGGACGACATAATCGACCTGTCCCTTAAAAAAGGGTTTGAAGGCAGGATCAATGAGGATCTTGTCGATTACATTTTTTCCAACAGCGCCTATAATGACTGTTATAAGAGCGTTGCTACCTGGCTTTATTTCGGGGGAAAGAATGTATTCATACAGGATGCAAATTCCCTTGCCATGAATCCTCGCGATTTTATTGATGCCCTTTCTTATCTGAAAGAGAAATTCCCTTCCATTAACAGGGTGACTTCCTATGCCCGTGCAAGGACTATTGCGAAAAGGCTGGGCCTCGAAGACCTTAAGGCAATGCAGGCAGCAGGGCTTACGAGACTCCATATCGGCCTTGAGACAGGCAGCAGCCTCCTCCTGAAGGAGATTAATAAAGGTGTCACCCAGGAAGAGCAGATTGTCTGTGGAAAAAAGGTTAAAGAGGCGGGTATAGAGCTTTCCGAGTATGTAGTTCTCGGGCTTGGCGGAAAAAAATGGTGGAAGGAGCATGCCCTTGAAACAGCGGAGGTGCTCAACAGGATCAACCCTGATTTCATCAGGTTCAGGACCCTGAAGGTTCTCAAAGATTTGCCCCTCTACGATAAAGTGTTAAAAGGCGAGTTTCTTATTCCCCATGATGAAGATATCCTCATAGAGGAACGCCTTCTTCTTGAACATCTTGACGGTATCACAAGTAGTGTAAAAAGCGACCACGTACTCAACCTCATCGAAGACGTAGAAGGCACGCTCCCTGAAGACAAGGAAAAGATGATTGCCGTTATTGACCGGTTCCTATCTATGGACAGGGAGCAGAAACTTGTCTACAGGTTCGGAAGAAGGGCGGGCATGTATAGAAGCCTTGATGACCTTCGCGATGAACTCTCCTATTACAGAATAAAGAAGGCTATCAGGGATATGGAAGAAAAGGAGCCGGGCAGTGTGGAGAAGACCCTCTCGCTACTTCTCGAAAACTACATCTAAAATCACATATTTAAAAAAATAAATTGACTTCAAGGATAAATAGGTTTTATACTTTTCTATTACCGCTTGGATCCTAAACGCTGGACCGAGACGGAAGGAGAGAGGCATCTATTAAACCTTCTGAACCGTGTTCAGAAGGTTTTTTTATTTAAGGGGGACGCATGAATGACAAGATAACGGCACCTGTTTTCAAGGATCGGAAAGGCAAAGAAAAGCTTACCATGCTTACTGCCTATGACTATGTATGTGCGGGGATTGTAGATGATGCCGGTATTGACAGCATACTTGTAGGAGACTCCCTGGGCCAGGTTGTGCTCGGCTATCCCAGCACGATCCCTGTAACTGTTGATGAGATGATACACCATACAAAAGCGGTTTCAAGAGGTGTAAAAAGGGCCCTTGTTGTCATAGACATGCCTTTTATGTCCTATCATGAGAGCATAGAGCAGGCGAGAAGAAACGCAGGGCGGATGATTAAGGAAAGCGGCGCATCGGCAGTGAAGCTTGAGGGCGGCGTGATCATGAAAGAGGTAATCAAGGCCCTTGTAGATATTGAGATACCTGTTATGGGGCACATCGGTCTTACCCCTCAGTCAATAAACAGGATGGGGGGTTATAAGGTGCAGGGCAAGGGCGAAGAGGCGAAGAGACTAATCGATGATGCGAAGGCAGTGGAAGAAGCAGGCGCCTTTGCCGTTGTCCTTGAATGTGTACCGAGAGAGCTTGCGAAAGAGATTACCGGGATGATTTCTATCCCTACCATAGGAATAGGGGCAGGACCGGACTGTGACGGGCAGGTTCTTGTAATCCACGACCTCCTCGGCATCCTTGAAGGTTTCAGGCCAAAATTCGTAAAAACCTATATGAATCTCCGGCAGGAGATGGACAGCGCAGTAAAGAGTTATATCAAGGAGGTGCAGGAAGGGGCATTCCCGGATGACTCCCGTTCCTTCCATTAATTATGAGAGTTGTAAAGACAGTCAGAGAAATGCAGGCCCTGTCTGAGACCCTGAGAAAGGAGAAACGGATTGGTTTTGTTCCCACCATGGGCTATCTTCACGAGGGCCATCTTGCCCTTGTAAGGAAGGCGCGGGAAATAAGCGATATTGTGGTGGTAAGCATTTTTGTCAACCCCATGCAATTCGGTCCTGCAGAAGATTTGAGCAGGTATCCGAGGGATTTTGAAAGGGATGCCCAACTCCTTGAAACGGAGAAAACGGATATCATCTTTTTTCCCGAAGCAGGCGATGTTTACCCTGAAGGCTATTCCACGCAAGTTGAGGTAAAGGGTTTAGAGGACTACCTATGCGGGAAAACAAGAACCGGACATTTTGTGGGGGTTGCAACGGTCGTAAACAAACTGTTCAATATTGTCAAACCCCATTATGCGGTGTTCGGGCAGAAAGACTACCAGCAGCTCAAGATCATCGAAAAGATGGTGAGGGACCTCAACATGGATTTAGAGGTAGTGCCCTATCCCACGATAAGGGAAGCAGGCGGGCTTGCCATGAGTTCAAGAAATACCTATCTGAGCCCTGAGGAACGGGAGAAGGCATTGCTTATTTATGCCTCAATGAAAAAGGCGGAAGAACTTTTTGTGAGGGGTGAAAGAAATGCATCGATTATCAGGGAAGAGGTAAGAAAGGTATTAAGCCTTAAAGAAGGGATCAATATAGAATATATTAGTATTTCACATGCCGATACGCTCAAGGAACTCGAGGAGATACCAGGAAAGGCTCTCCTTGCAATTGCATGCCGCGTAGGTAAAACGAGACTAATTGATAATACAACTTTGATGGAGGCGTAACATGGAAAGACGGATGATGAAGTCCAAAATCCACCGGGCACGGGTCACGGAGAGTAATCTTGAGTATGAAGGAAGCATCACCATTGACCAGGCCCTGATGGAAAAGGCGAATATCATTCCTTACGAACAGGTGGATATATATAATGTTACCAACGGCGAGCGTTTCACTACCTATGCAATCAGGGGTGAGCGAAACTCAGGGGTAATATGCATAAATGGCGCTGCTGCCCACAAAGGCAGGAAAGACGACATCATTATTATCGTTACCTATGCAAATTTTAACGAGAATGAACTTGCCGTTTTTGAGCCTCAAAAGGTATATGTCGATGCACTGAACCGGATTAAACCGGAGAACATTAAGCTGGCAAGCTGAAAACAGGGCTCACAGGGCTGAAAAAAGCGGGTTGGTTTTTAGGCTGGAGATTCAGGCGGGACATCCCTTCGGGCCTCAAAAAAAGGGCCTCAAAAAATGTTGACCTTTCAATTGTTCTGTGTAACACTAAATAAAAAAAGGGGTCTCGGAAGCATTGTTATTGTTAGCTGCAGAGATGTATGCTTTGCTTTGTAGTATATCTGTGACAGTTCCGTCCTCGACAATTTATTTACAAGGAGGTGTACTCGATGGCAAAAGGAACTGTGAAATGGTTCAATGAGTCCAAAGGATTCGGATTCATCACCAACGATGAGGGCGGCGATGTGTTTGTCCATTACTCCGCTATCCAGGGCAATGGGTTCAAGTCTCTGTCCGAAGGTCAGGCTGTGACCTTTGATGTTGTTGACGGCCCGAAAGGTCCTCATGCAGCAAATGTTATGAAAATCTAAGACGCACAAAAGCAGGTTCTGATTGAATCGGGACCTGCTTCCTCATATGTGGTCCCAATAAAGACATGAGTCATAATAAATGGCTGCATATGCGGCGGTGTGCAGGTCATGGTGGATGAGATAGATCTGATAACGGCTCTTGGATTCCTGGCGGGAACCCTGACTACAATTGCTTTCCTTCCTCAGACAATTAAAATCATAAGATCAAGATCATCGGGGGATATCTCCCTTCTCATGATGGGTCTTAATTGCGCAGGTGTATTCTGCTGGCTGATCTATGGGTTCTTTATCCATTCATCCCCTATCATTGCATCGAATATCATCACCTTCATCCTGATAGCCGTAACCCTGATCCTCGCAATCAGACACAAGTAAACCGCCTGCCGTAATGTTTCCCTTCATGCCGGCCGGCAGGCAGCAGCATTAATGCGGTAAAACCTTATAAAATATCGATTATGCCTGTTTTTAGCTGACATAATACATTTTATAAAAATATATTTTTGTCAGGTAAAATTGTAATGATCACAGGTCCTTCGAAGCGTCGTCAGCCGTTTATTGCCTGTCAGTCATGGTTTTAACCATTGACAAAAGGAAGCAACCAAGTATATATTTCGTCTCCACGTTAGACATAACGTTTTGC
>PNOM01000134.1 GCA_013824835.1 Syntrophus sp. (in: bacteria)
CGTATTGCTCAACCTTGAAGCAGTATTAAGTATACTTATTTTTGAATTTTTGTCAAGGGATTCTTGGAGTTTATTCATAATTTTAGCTGCCTGTAGCTGCCTTTATACTCTCATAGGTGACATCCAGGAGTTCCCGTAGTACAAGATCGTCCATAGCAGGAGGAGGCATCAATACAATAACATCACCAAGGGGCCGAATGACCACGCCCCTCTTTCTTGCTTCCATAGTTACCTTTTGGCCCATCTTTTCTTCAGGAGGAAAGGGCCTCTTTGTCTTCCTGTTTTTTACGAGTTCAATCCCCACCATAAAACCTTCCTTCCTTACCTCTCCCACATGGTTCAAATTGTAAAATCGTTTAAGCTCCCTTTCTATTAATGCTATTTTAGGTTTCATTTTTTCAATGATATTTTCTCTCTCAAAAACCTCTATATTTTCGATAGCCACACTGCATGCAAGGGGATTGCCTGTATAGGTATGGCCATGGAAAAAGGTTCTGAATTGATCAAATTCGCCGAGAAAGGCACTGAATACCTCATCGGTAGTCATTGTAGCTGCAAGGGGGAGATATCCTCCTGTTATACCTTTTGCAACACAGAGAAAATCGGGTCGGACCCCCTCCTTTTCACAGGCAAACATGTTGCCGGTCCTGCCGAATCCTGTGGCCACTTCATCAGCAATAAAGAGAATACCGTTCTCTTTTGCGATCTTCCCAATGGATGAGAGAAAACCTTCAGGCTGGACAATCATACCCCCTGCACCCTGGACCAAGGGTTCAATTATAAGGGCACATATCTCGCCTCTATGCTGTTTTACCGTTTTTTCAAAAACCTCAACACATGCCAAATTACAGGTTTCCTGACGAAGCTTCAGGGGACACCTGTAGCAATAGGGCGAGGGGGCCTTCAAGGTCTTAAAGAGGAGCGGCCCGTAGACACTGTGGAAGAGATCTATCCCCCCCACACTTACTGCCCCCAGCGTATCACCGTGATATCCGTTCAAAAAAGAGATAAACTTCCTTCTCTTCTTCTCCCCCTTCTGCTGCCAGTATTGATAGGCCATTTTCAGGGCAATCTCCACTGATGTGGAACCATTGTCAGAATAGAAAACCTTTGTGAGGCCTGGAGGGGTAATATCAACCATTTTCTTTGCCAGCACTACAGAAGGCACATTTGCAAGGCCAAGGAGCGTCGAGTGACAGAGCATCTCTGCCTGTTTTTTCATTGTCTCTATCAGTTCCTGCTTCCCGTGTCCATGGACGAGGACCCAGAGAGAAGAAACCCCGTCTATGTAACGATTCCCCTCTATATCAATGAGATAAAACCCCTCACCCCTTTCGATAATCAGGGGCGTCATCTCCCCGTAATCCTTCATCTGGGTAAAAGGATGCCACACATATTTCTTATCCCATTCAATGAGTTGTTCACTGCTCACCATAGCATTCTCCATATTAGTAATTAAATCAGCCTCATCTCCCTGCCAACATCTATGAGGACTGCAACTGCATATTCCATCTCATCCTTTGCCAGCCCCCTCACCACGGTAAGCCTGAGCCGTGATGTACCCCTCGGTACAGTGGGGGGCCTTATGGCCTGGATAAAGAGACCTTTTTCCATCAGCATTTCCTGCATTTTTATGGTCTTGCTGTCATCTCCCACCACAATAGGTATAATCGGTCCTTCGCTCTCTTTAAGATCAAACCCGGCAGCCTTCAGATGTGATCTCATATAGCCTATATTCTCCCACAGCTCATCCTTAAAGGATATGTTGTCCCTCACAAGCCGAACCGCAGCAATGGATGCTCCCAAAGACGACGGAGGCAAACCAGTGGTATACATAAAAGTCCGGGCTCTGTTCACAAGGTAATCAATAACAATCTCATCACCTACTACAAAGGCTCCGAAAGACCCGAAGGCCTTTCCAAAGGTTGCCATCTGAACATCCATTTTGCCCGAGAAACCAAATATTTCTTCCCCACCTCTCCCTTTCTCTCCAAATACACCGGTCCCATGGGCATCATCGAGAATAATATGGACCCCATACTTTTCTTTAAAACCGATAATATCATCAATGGGGGCAACATCCCCGTCCATACTGAAGACCGACTCTGTAATGACGAATCGCGTACCCTTTGAATCCTCTTTTTTTATCTTCTCTTCAAGATCATTCATATCTTTATGACGAAAAACAACCTTTTTTGCCCTGGAAAGTCTCATGCTGTCAATAAGGCTCGAATGGTTCAGGGAATCGCTGAAAATTATATCATCCTCCCCGGTAAGGGTTGCCACAATGGCCATATTTGCCATGTAGCCGGTTGAGAAGATGAGCCCCTTGTGATATCCCTTGTACGCGGCAATCTCTTCCTCCAGAACCTTATAGAGGTCAATGCTGCCCGATACACTTCTGGAGGAACAAGTACCCGCCCCGTACACATCGAGGGCTTTTTGAGCAGCCCGCACAAGATAAGGATGGTCGTGCAAAGACAGGTAGCTGTTGGAGCAGAGGTTAAGATACTCTTTCGACTCATAGAGTATCCGTGTAGTAGAAAGAGGTTTTACATATCTGATTGTCCTGTAATTGCCCTTTTCTTTAATCTCCCCAAGGACACGGGGAAGTCTGTTTTTCATTGCGCTCTCATTTCTTCGGTTTAAAGATCATAAAGGATACAACAATACCACCAATATTCTTCACCGTCAACATACTTTGCTTTATTGGTTAACACGGGGTCTAAAAAAACAGGGTGGACATATTCATCCACCCTGCATGTATTCTATGTTTTTTCTATTAACCCTTTATAATTCTCGCAAGAATCATCTGATGCTGCGGTGTAATCGATGACGGGTTCTGGTAGCAACAGTTTGCGAATGCAACAAAATACTTTCTCAGGTCTTTCATAGCTACGACCTCGTCGACAAGACCCGCTTTCGCGCAGTAGGACGGCCTTGAATTGTCATAGTATGCCTTAACCAGCTTGTTCATCTGTGCAATAACAGGTGCAAGAGGTTTTCCTGCATCTTTCTCTTTTACAAGTCTTCTTGCAAAGCTTGCTGCTGCTGCAGTCTCACCGTGCATAACGTAGATCTCAGTTGTTGCGGTACCGAGGGTGAAGACGTTATTGTTGTTTGCCTGTGGTCCAGCCATGATATAGTGGGCTGCCGCAGTGCCTTTCCTCAATATGATAGTCATCATGGGAAGATCGCTCTGCTCAATGGAGTAAATGAGCGCCTGGCCAAGACCGAGAAGTTCTGCCTTTTCTGCGATGTCGCCAACATCGATACCGGAGGTATCCTGAAGCCAGATCATAGGAATTCTGTCTCTGCCGCAAAGGCTGACAAACTCATTTACCTTAATGAGTCCCTGACGGTAGAACTTTCCGCCGATACCGGGATATGGTGCATATTCGGGATAGCCCTTAGGCATCATGCCCTGTCTGTTCCCAACGATTGCCATAAGGAATCCATCAACCTTAATAAGACCTGTATAGAGTTCCGGACCATAACCGGGCCTGAATTCCATGTGCTCACTATTGTCGGTAAGTCTTGCCATGAACATCTCTACGTCATAGGTCATCTTCTGGTTGAACTGCATTATACTGTAAAGGTCTTCAGCGGGGAATTTCGGCTCTGCCGGTTCTGCTACTCTGAAGAACTTACCGCTGTTATAGGCAGGGAGATAGGTGACCCACTCTTTTACGGCATCAAGGATTGATTCTTCTGTCTGGAAGACCTGTTTGAAAAACCCTGTGTGGTCATAATGTATTTCAACTCTTCCCGGAGGAATTGATTTGAATTTCCTTGTTGCATCAATAAGCTGTTCCGCTGTTTCCTCATCGAAAAAGCCTTTTGGCGACATACCGCTTACGATACCTGCGCCGCCGACTGCGATATTGCAGTCTTTATGGGCAAGAAGGAGTGTAGGGCTGATCCCCTGATATCCGCCGCCTGCGGGGTTCGTTCCATAAATTGCGGCAAGGACAGGAATACCAAGTTTGTTCAACTCTGCGTGCCTAAAAAAGGTAGTTCCGCTTCCTCTTCTGTCTGCATACATCTTTTCCTGCTCAGGCAGCTTCACGCCGCTGCAGTTTACAAGCCATACGAGGGGGCAATGAAGCCTTTTCGCCATGTCCGTAACCCGGAGGATGTTATGGGGCTGCCCTGCGATCCATGCGCCTGCCATAACCTTGTTGTCAAAACCAATAATTACACACCATCTGCCGTTGATCTTCCCGAGTCCGTCAACAACGCCGGTTGTCCCTGATTCTTCGTGCAAGGGATCGTATAAGGTGTGCAGAGGGCACCATGTGCCTGGCTCCACAATATATGCGAGTCTCTCATGGACTGTCCATTCTCCCCTTTTATGTAAGGCTTCCGCAGACATCCCTGCATTTTTCGCCTTCTCTACAAGTTCCGCAATTTCCTGCTCAACCTTTTTAATCTCTTCGGCATTGGCTGCATTGACCTTCGCCGGCTTGACCCATTCTTGCATTTTTTCGAAATACGGTCTCATTCTTTATCCTCCGGTGGCGTTTTTGAAATACTAATTGTAATTATTTTCACAATTATATTTTGATGTAATATCTTTGTCAACATAAAACTAATAATTTGTCAAGCCAAAGTAGAAATGTCCGGTTTTTACCAAAGTAGAAATGTCCGGTTTGATCTTTGCTTTTTCTTTCTGCTTCATTGTTCACTTCCTTGTCTCCGCCGCCG
>PNOM01000135.1 GCA_013824835.1 Syntrophus sp. (in: bacteria)
TAAGTAAATAACTATTGACAATCCCCGCTCTCCTTGGGTAGTATTAATTATGCCACGTCATGCCCGCCTCGATGCCGAAGGAGTCCTCCATCATATCATTGTACGGGGTATAGAACGGCGATTAATCTTCCGGGATAATAAAGATAAAAAACACTTTGTGGAACGGATGGGGAAGATATTTACCGACACTCATACCCTCTGTTACGCATGGGCGCTCCTTGGTAATCATGTTCATCTTTTGTGTAAGACGGGCAAGGTTCCACTCTCTACGGTCATGGCCCGCCTCCTGACCGGTCACGCAGTTACCTTCAACAAGAGATACAGCCGCCATGGACAACTCTTCCAGAATCGGTACAAGTCGATTCTTTGCCAGGAAGATGCCTACCTTACCGAACTGGTATGTTATGTTCATCTAAATCCCCTGAGGGCGGGAATCATCAAAGACCTGAACGATCCCTATCCTTACTCCGGCCACAGTGCACTCATGGGCAAGGTATCTTATCCATGGCAGGATGTTGACTATGTGCTCCAGTATTACGGCAGGACCGAGAAAGCTGCCAGAGATGCCTATCTCACCGCAATGACCGCGAGGCTTGCGATAAAAAGGCCCGATCTGACCGGGGGCGGATTACTCAGAAGCTACGGATCGTGGGGTGAGGTAAAGAGGATAGGCAATATGGAGCGTATTAAAGGCGATGAACGTATACTGGGAGACAGTGCCTTTGTGGAAAAGGTGCTATCCGGTGAACCAAGACGCATCACGCAACCGGCAATGACCCTCGATGCTCTGGCTGCACAGGTAAGCAATCTCTATGGGATCACTCCCGAGAGTCTTCAAAGCGGAAGCCGTCGCTCCAATCTGGTGGAGGCCCGGAGCATCTTCTGCTTCTGGGCTGTTCGTCACGGAGGCTATCCCGCTGCAAAGGTTGCGGCATTTCTCAATATGACTCCGCCAGGGGTTGGGTATGCAGTAGAAAGAGGAGAGGCAGTTGTCCGCGAGAAAGGCTGCGAACTATGAGTTATTTACTTGTTTACGGTCGTCCCCCATGTTTATTGCCCGGGTCAAATAATACAGCTCCGCAGACAATGGGCACGCAAGTTACATTGACATCAAAACCGATTTTCCGTCGATATCCGTAAACTCAACGTGTTTCATGATGTTCTTTTTTTTCCGGCAATTATTCGAAAGATTATCATGGTTAAAAATCTGAATACAAGGGAATTTGTAAGGATATTATCTACATATTGACTTCCGCCTCTTTTCATGGGATAAGGTGTCAAAAAGGACAGGCAGGACGTCTGCATGACAAGATAGGGAGGAAAGACAGAGTGGCAACATTTGGCTGTCATCGTCTGTGGCGATGGTTTTTGGAAGATTTTCTGGGTACTGCGCGGGAGATGCGCTGGAGTTACGTGCCGCCTCTCATGGTGTATATGGCGGCAGGTGTTTCAGGGTTTACCGGGATCATTGAAAGTTTTTTTGTGAAGGAAGAGTTGGGGCTTTCGCCAGCTTTTCTGGCGAGTCTGGCGTTCTGGGTAGGTCTCCCATGGGCGCTGAAAATGCCTTTTGGTCACCTTGTTGACCTTTTCTGGCACCGCAAATCCGCGTTTATCTACCTGGGCGCAATTCTGATGGCCGCAAGCCTTCTGATTATGGTGGGGCTGACAGGCTACAAGAGTCTCATGGCCACAGTCCTGGCACCCGATGTTTGGTATGTCATCGCATCCCTGATCTCGCCACTCGGTTTTGTTCTTCAGGATGTGGTGGCCGATGCCATGACTGTTGAGGCGGTCCAGCCTTATGACAGCGATGGTTCGCCCATTCCCGAGGACACGCTGAAACGCATGCATATCACCATGCAGACCCTTGGGCGGATTGCCATCATCGGCGGAAGCGCCATTGTGGCCGGTATAGGCGGCTGGCTTGCCATGACCATGTCATACAAGGCCATGTACTGGTTGTCCCTCATCATTCCGGTAATTTCCGTGATGGGCGCAATCCTCGGGGCGTGGAACGTGAGACGCCTTCGCACAGGGTATGAACGGGCAGGTCTCCCCAAGGAAGATATATGCAGCCTGCTCCGCGCGGAAGAATGCAGTCTGAAGCCCGACTGGTACATACTGGGAGGGAGCGCCGCATTTGTTGCAGCGAGCCTGGTCCTCGGCCTTTCTCCGTTGCCCGCGAAGAAGGAGATCATCTTTCTCGCATCGCTGACAGTTATTCTCTATCTTATGCGCCAACTCCTCAAGAGTCTTGATTCCTCGAAGCGCCGCGACATTGTAGCCATAGCGATCATCGTTTTTGTGTTCAGGGCCATGCCCAGCATAGGCGCGGGTGCAAGCTGGTGGCAGATCGATGTGCTTAGGTTCGATGAGGCCTTCTTTGGCACCCTGCGCCAGGTCTCATCTATCCTGGCTATTATCGGCATGTTTGCCCTCCGGGGCTGGATGACCAGGAGGCCGATCCCTTACCTTGTTATATTTCTCTCGGTTTACAGCACCCTTATGTTCCTCCCCTTCATAGGCATGTACTATGGTCTCCATGAATGGACTGAAAGGGTTTTCGGTTTTGGCGCCCGGACGATTGCCATCATTGACACCATGGCAGATTCACCGCTCGGGCAGGTTGCCATGATTCCCATGCTGGCCTGGATCGCCAGAGAGGCGCCAAATGCTCAGAAGGCAACTTATTTTGCCGTCATGGCAGCTTTTACCAATCTGGCCCTCTCAGCGTCGAGCCTCGGAACCAATTACCTCAATGAAATCTTTGTCATCGGCCGCGGGCAATACGGAGAACTTGGGCATTTGATGATTACTGCCGCCATAATCGGACTTGTGATCCCTGTAGCTACTGTAATGATTGTGAACGCGAGAGGGGGCAAGGGGTCGGTACGTTCTTAAGAAATTGAGTTATTTTGGCAGGAATAGATAAATTGATTACTTATTAAATTATGATATTATGGAAGAAACATATGAAAGAGAAGCCCGGCATATCCCGTGGATATAACCGGTCGGCCATAAAACAGCCTCCGGCTCATTTTCGTCGGGTGTCACAAACAGGAGGCAGTAACATGACCGTGAGAATCGTCAGGCTTGGCACAGCACGAACCGAAGGCGAGGGTACGCGCATTGGAACTGTACGTCGCCCGCCGCGGGGGGTACCGAAGTCCGAATTTGCGTCGCAAAACTGGTATGATGTGTGGTTTCCAAACCTTGCTCCGAGCCCTGAAATCATGAAGCTTGGACAAGAGGCAAGTACGCCCGCCCAGTGGGCCGCTTTCGTCAAGAAGTACCGGGCCGAGATGGCCACTCCGGATATCAGCCGAACCCTTGATCTGTTGGCGGTCCTTTCCCATCAGAACAATTTCTCTGTCGGGTGCTACTGCGAGAACGAAGCACACTGCCATCGGTCGGTGCTGAGAGCAATATTGGCCGAGAGGGGCGCAAAGATTGAATAAGTGGCGCCTTGCGCCTTGAACCGTGTATGACGTCTAACCCATCCATCAACACGGAGGACGTAAGGGATAAAACCGCGTGGGGAGAGTAAGGGGACATCCTTCATCATTTCAATTCAGAAGGAGTTTGAATAAGATGTCCCCAAATGCCAAGGACAGACCATGATTTGTTCTCTGTTTGTCCTCTCTTTAAGGTGCTGCTATGAGACTTACGGCAGGTAGACTCCGGAACCTATAAAATAGTTTGTTCCCGGGATAGGCTCTACATATCCAAGCTTCTTGAACTCATCCTTGGAACCCGGTTTCACCCAATAAAATTCTACAAAACCGCCACCATTCTTCGCAGCATTACTCAGGTTGCGAAGAACAAAATTTCCCTTTGCATCTTTATAATCGAAAAGATTTTTCCCTTGTAAGTCTTTTTGAGTTGCATGAGCGATACTTACACAGTTAAAGTCATAGACATAGAAGTATCCTGAGTTATCGGGATAGAATCGTACGGGACTGATAAAGGCACGGATCAGATCAATACGGTCTTTTTCCGCCTTTATGCCTTTTAACGCTTCGCCTAATCCTGCCGCAGTTCCCCGTACCATGGTTTTTGCGATTTCCTTGTAACAATCTATCGATGTGCTATCCGCTGCCCTGGCCAATCCGAGAAATCCGTTGGACCATATCCCGCCCAACAGGAACATAGCTGCGCAAATCATTGTAATGCCGAGTATTCTGCCTTTTCTAATACGCTTACCGATCATAATCATTTCTCCTCATTGTTGTTTGTTGAATCTTTGATCTATTGATCCACCTTGCCGCAATGCCTGTATCAGATGCTTGTGCAGTCATTTCGTATATCACACTTATGCCCTTTGTTCAAGAAAACAAGAGCTGATGGGGAATCTTAATGTTCGTTCAAAGTGTGAACTTTCAGCTTTATTTATCAGCCACCTCAAATGCCTTCAGCCAATCAACTACCCCGCAGCAGAGCTGCGAGGTATCAGCGGAATGAGGAACATGATTATGCCCCCTCACCCTACCCTCTCCCGCGAGGGGCGAGGGAATATGGTTACCCCGA
>PNOM01000136.1 GCA_013824835.1 Syntrophus sp. (in: bacteria)
AAGTAGCTTATCCGTAGTTTCTAGTCATTTGTCCGATGTATAAAGAAATCCCCGATGGAAAAGGCAATTCCCACCGGGGATTTCTCCTTATCTTGATAAGAATTCCACAAATCGTTTTCCGGTAAATTAAGACAAGCTATCCGTGAAAATGGATAAAGACTTTTCCAAAGGCCGGGAATTCTCTGTTGCCTCAAATACCGAAAGATGCTAAATATTCAAGAATAATAGTTACAATACCACAAAATCGCCGTAAAAATGCCGGCGGAAGAACAAAGCTAACATTCATCTACGTATCAGGATAGGATGTTATTCTCGCAGCAATCTTTCTAATAACCGGAGGAACAGTTGACTGTGACCGGAAAACCCACCTATAAAGACCTGGAACATAAAATCAGAATGCTTGAAGAGGAAGCAATCCAAAACAGGCAGGCACTACAGCAAATGCAGGAGGATGAAGCGAAGTACCGGCTACTTGTCGAAAATTCCTATGACATAATCTGGGCATTAAATGCCGATTTGCTATTGACCTATATCTCTCCTTCTTTGAAAAGGATGCTCGGATATGAATCGTCCAGGATGATCGGTAAACCATTCCGGAATATTGTTCATCCGGATGATGTTGCCATTTGCGAATACTATCTTCGTCAGGCTATCCAGACCGGAGAATATATAACCTGCCCGGAATACCGCGTCCGTCATGCCGATGGAGCCTGGCAATGGCATGTCTCCGGCGTCAAAGCTGTTTTTGCCGATGACGGTTCCTTGACTTATTTAATCGGTTTTTCGCGAGATGTTACCGAACGCAAACTGGCCCGGGAGGAACTGATCTGGAAAACAGCCTTTCTCGAGGCACAGGTAGAGGCAACTCTGGACGGAATTCTGGTGGTGGACAGCGAAGGTCGCAGAATCCTGGCCAATCAACATATCCTCGATATTTGGAAAGTTCCTCAGCACATCCGGGAGGAGGAAGATGATAAAGCACTACTACAGTATGTTGCAAGTCTAACCAGGTACCCGGAGCAGTTTCTCGAGAAGGTCAAGTATCTCTATGACCATCCGAATGAAACAAGTCGTGATGAGATTGAGTTTAAAGATGGAACGGTTCTGGATAGGTACACATCTTCCGTTCTGGGCAAAGAAGGAAAAAATTACGGGAGAATATGGACATTCAGAGATATCACCGATCGCAAGCAGGCGGAAGATGCACTTCAAGAATCTCAGCAGCAATTATCCAATATTATCAATTTTCTGCCGGATGCAACCTTTGTTATTGATCACAAGGGCAGTGTCATCGCCTGGAACCATGCCATTGAAGAAATGACGGGGATCAAGGCGGCAGAGATGTTGGGCAAAGGAAATTACGAATACAGCGTGCCCTTTTATGGCATAAGAAAACCAATTCTTATCGATCTTGTTATGATGCCCCAGAAAGAAATTGAAGCCGGATATGTCAGCACTCTGCGAGGAGATAATGTGCTCGAAGGTGAAGCCTATATACCTGCTCTGCGGGGGGGAGAGGCATATCTATATGGCAGGGCGAGCATTTTAAGGGATTCTCAAGGTAATATCGTCGGGGCCATCGAATCGATCCGTGACATTACCGACCGCCGCCGGGTAGAAGAAAAATACAAGACGATATTTGACAATGCCGTCATGGGGATCTATCAGGCAACAGCGGCGGGGCGGATAATAAGCGCCAATCAGGCGTTTGCCCACATTCTGGGATATGGATCTCCGGAAGAGGTAATGGAAAAGGTTGTCGATATGGCGCAGCAGGTGTATGTCCAGCCGGAGCAACGCAACGAACTTATGCGGGAAATGAATGAACATGGCGCCGTTTATGACCGGGAAATAAATATTATCCGGAAAGACGGAAGCATGGCCTGGGTTACCGTAAACATGCGTACAGTGAGAGACAGTGGAGCACAAGTTCTCTATTACGAAGGTGCGATTCAGGATATCACTGAACGCAAGCTGTTGGAATTGCAGCTGCGCCAGGCCCAGAAGATGGAGGCTATCGGTACGCTGGCCGGCGGGATTGCCCATGATTTTAATAATATCCTCAGCGCCGTCATTGGCTATGCCGAAATGGCACGGCAGGAACCAGGTATTAATGAACGTCTGCAGCGCTATCTCGATCAAATCTATAAGGCCGGAATACGCGCTGGAGAACTGATCAGGCAGATTCTTACCTTTAGCCGCCAGACAGACGAGAAGCTATACCCCCTGAAAATAGGCACTATAGTGAAGGAGGTCATAAAACTACTCCGGGCGTCTATCCCCGCGACAATAGAAATTCGCCAGAGAATTGAATGCACTGCTGATACCATTCTGGCTAATCCCACGCAGATTCATCAGGTGTTGATGAATCTATGTGCGAATGCAGTTCATGCCATGGATACGGGAAAGGGCATATTGCAGATCGGATTGGCCTCTGTTTCCCTGAAGCCTGATGACGTAATGATTCGACAAGGCTTGATCCCCGGCATGTATGTCCGGCTTAAGGTAAGCGATACGGGACACGGCATAGCTCCCGTGATCAGGGATAAAATATTTGACCCGTTTTTTACAAACAAAAAGCCGGGTGAAGGCACCGGCATGGGGCTTTCCGTCGTGCATGGCATCGTGAAAAAATGCGGTGGTGCGATTACCGTAGATAGTGAAGAGGGAAAAGGAACAGAATTTAACGTCTATTTCCCCCATCTGACGGAAACGCGGGAGGAACAACAAGAAGAGGAAACAGCTTGTATTGTCGGAGGGAAAGAGACAATTCTAGTGGTTGACGATGAAGAGGTTCTGGTGGATATAGAGACGAAGATGCTGACAGGTTTGGGCTACAGGGTTCTGGGAATGACGAAAAGCCGGGAGGCGCTGGACCTTTTCCGGGCCAGGCCCGACCGGTTTGATCTGGTAATCACCGACATGACGATGCCGAAGATGACGGGTTTCGAGTTGGTGCGGGAAATCCGGCACATCCGTCCCGATGTGCCGGTTATCCTCTGCACGGGGTTCAGCGAACTGGTCACAAAAGAGCAGGCGATGTCTCTTGGTTTTCGTGATTATATTATGAAACCCATTGTGTTGAGTCAGCTTGCCGCAGCCATTCGCCATGCGCTTGATGAAAAGCAACAATGAAGGAGAGAATTAAATGGGGAAAGTTTTAATCATCGATGACAATAAGTTTAATGCCGAGGCGCTGTGTGACATGGTCGGAAGCCTCGGGCACGAGGTTACCTGCACCTATACGGCCGAAGAGGGCATTAGGGCCGCCCGGTCAAATAGTTACGATGTCGTTTTTCTGGATGTGCAGCTTCCTGACGGCAATGGACTGCTGCTGTTGCCGGAGATTCACGCCATGCCGTCAGCCCCGGAAGTGATTATCATCACAGGGTTCGGCAGCCCGGACGGTGCTGAGCTGGCGATCAAAAACGGGGCATGGGATTTTATTGAAAAACCTCTGGAAAGAAAGTTGATAGAACTTCCCCTGGTCCGTGCTCTTCAATACCGGGAGACAAAAAAGCAAACAAGAACACCTCTGGTACTGAAGCGGGATGGTATTGTCGGCAGTAGTCCGATAATGAGAACATCTATGGAATTAATTGCCCAGGCGGCGGCCAGTGATGCCAACGTTCTCATTACCGGCGAAACAGGAACAGGTAAAGAGGTCTTCGCCCAGGCTATTCATGATAACAGTTTAAGGTCAGGCATGCCCTTTGTAACGGTGGATTGTGCTTCCCTGCCTCCTACAATAATCGAGAGCATACTGTTTGGTCATGAAAAGGGTGCTTTTACAGGAGCAGATAGAATTCAGGAGGGATTGATCAAACAGGCTGACGGCGGAACCCTCTTTCTGGACGAAGTGGGTGATCTTCCTTTTCCCGCACAGAAAGCTTTTCTTCGTGTTCTCCAGGAGCATTGTTTTCGGCCTCTGGGCGCCAGGCGGGAAGTAAGAAGCGAATTCCGGGTAATTGCGGCAACCAATCGTGATCTCGATAAGATGATCGGGGAGGGCAAAATTAGGGAAGACCTCCTCTTCCGTTTGCGTGCTATCAGCATCACACTGCCTCCCCTGAGAGAGCGGCCGGGAGACATTGAAGAACTCCTCGGTTACTATGTGAATAAAATATGCCTGCGACAGGGTAAAGAAGTAAAAGGATTTTCTCCCGAATTCCGCGATGCTCTTTGTGCTTATGACTGGCCCGGAAATATCCGGGAACTGATTAATGCCCTGGAGAGTGCTTTGGCGGCGGCGCTCGACGAGACAATGCTTTATCCCAAGCATCTGCCCACAAGGATACGTGTCAATTTAATCCGTGGTGCCGTCGTAAAAAAAACTGACAGCAAGAAATTACCCGTGAAAATGGATACACTGAAGGAACGAAGAGATGCTGTTTTTGCCAGAGAAGAGAGACAGTATCTTCAGGAACTGATGGCCCTGACGGAAGGAAATATTCGAGAGGCTTGTGCAGTCTCCGGTCTGGGTAGGGCACGGCTGTATCAGCTTATCAAAAAACACGGCATTGCT
>PNOM01000137.1 GCA_013824835.1 Syntrophus sp. (in: bacteria)
GCCATTAGAATTCGAGCATTTCCTTCAAGGGCGACGATTTACTGATAGCAGGAAGCAACACTTGTCTTACTGCGCATAAAACAATTGTGTTTTTTCGATCCCCCAACATGTCAATAATATTAAACTTATTTTTGGCATTTTTCATAAGGTTTTTTACGCATGCCAAGCATCGTCTTTCAACCTTTTTTGGTAACAGCGTATGAACTCAAAAAACGAGCGCAGCAGGACGCCGCAGATGAGTATCTACGAACAAGCCGTTGGCCGACCAGAAGCATAAGAACCATGACAAGACTTTGTCAGAACCGTAAGAAAACAAAGGGTACACATAAAAGATCAGCTCCCTCTTTTAAATTTCCAGGAAACGTGTTAAAAGAAAGCTATGGCATTCACTAAAGAAATTACGGAACGAACCTTTATTCATATTCTACAGAAGTACAATCAATCCCACCTGCTGACTCACTTCAAGGCCCTTTCTCCCGCTCAAAAAACCCTGTTTATAGAAGGGCTGCAAGGATTGGATTTTGACCTCATCTTTTCCCTTTACAAAGGCTCCGTACAGATAAAGGAGGCAACCGACAGTTTTGACACCATCGGGCCGGCCACCATTATCCCTATCCCGGAAAGCGCTGAAGAAAAGGCCTTCGAAGAGAAAGCCCGCCTCACAGGGGAATCGCTGATCCGCCAGAACAAGGTGGCAGTTTTGATTGTTGCCGGCGGTCAGGGATCAAGGCTCGGCTATAATGGCCCAAAGGGTATGTTTCCCATCTCACCGGTCAGAAACAAGACCCTCTTCCAGCTTTTCTCAGAATCCGTGAAAGCAATGTCCATCCGCTACAATGCCCATATCCCGCTCCTAATCATGACAAGCAGGGAAAATGATCAGGAGACACGGGCCTATTTCGACTCCTGCCACCATTTTGGTCTCCCTGAAGATAGCGTCTATTTCTTCTCCCAGGGGGCATTGCCGACCATTACCCCTGATGGAGGGCTTCTGCTCAAAGATGATACCACATTATTCACAAACCCTGACGGACACGGCGGCTCCTTAAAGGCAATCCATAATTCCGGCCTTCTTAAAGATCTTTCAGATAAAGGCGTCACCACGCTTTTTTACTGTCAGGTAGATAATCCCCTCGTAAAAATCGCTGATCCGGTTTTTCTCGGCTATCATACCCTAACAGGTTCGGAGATAAGCACAAAAGTTGTACGAAGAAAAACTATTGAAGAAAAAGTAGGCGTCTATATATCAATAGCCGGTAAAGAAGGGATTGTAGAATATAGCGACTTTGGGGGCAGGCATATGTCCGCTCTCGATCCGAAAGGCGAAATTCTTTACTGGGCTGGAAATACTGCCATACACGTGCTTAACATCTCTTTTATAAAACATCTCAATTACCATGGTTTTGCCCTTCCCTATCACCGTGCCCTAAGACCAGTCGAGGCAATGATATCGAATGTCGGACCAACAAAAATGGATGGATGGAAGTTTGAAACCTTTGTGTTTGATGCAATCCCCCTCGCGAAAAAGACATGCTCCATGGAAGTAAGGAGGGAGGAGGAGTTCTCTCCAGTCAAGAACAGTGAAGGTGATGACTCTCCTGCTTCAGCCCGTGCTGCAATGAACAACCTTTTCAATTATTGGCTCAGGGAATCCGGCTTGAAAACTGCGCCCGATACTCTGTTAGAGATTAGTCCCCTCTTTGCCCTTGATAAAGAAGAGCTTACGAAAAGATTAAAAGGTAGAGCCCCCAACCTCCTTGAAGACACGTATTTTGGAGAGTAATCATCCATAACAATATGTCAAAGATCGAACGAAGAAACCATCGCCTGTCAGATACATGGGGAAAAATAAGGGCATCCATACGCCACAAAAAGGCTCTACAAAGGACCTTAAACCTTGACCAATCTCATTGGCCTGAAAAGATAACCCTTGAAAGCGAGGCGCTTTTTCGCAAAATCTTTGAGGAAGGCCCTCTCGGTATGGATATACTTACCCTTGACCGCAGGATAATAAAGGTAAATTCCATGTTTTGCGAAATGCTCGGCTACTCCCGGGAGGAACTTCTGTCTTTAAAACTGGCGGATATAACTCACCCTGAAGATATTGATAATGACGTACAGCTTGGTGACAAACTGATCACAGGAAAAATTCCCTATTATCAGAAAGAGAAACGGTACATCAGAAAAAAAGGCGATGTGATCTGGGCAATGATTACTGTTTCGCTCATAAAAGATAAGACAGGAAAAATTCTCTATACCCTCGGCATGATTGAAAACATCACTGAGCGTAAACGCATAGAGGAGACATTACGGACAAGGGAAGAACAGTACCGAACCCTGGCAAAGAATTTTCCCAACGGTACCGTCATTCTCTTTGACCATAATCTGCGGTTTGTAGTAGTCGACGGCTCAAGTATCGAGAAAGCAGGCGTTCCGGAAGGACTGCTGGAGGGTAAGGCTATAAGGGAGCTTTTTTCGTCAAAGATATGCTCCATCGTTGAGCCGCGCTGCCGGGCTGCCCTAAATGGAAAGAGTGATGTATTCGAGATACTTTATGCAAATCATGCATATCAGGTTCATGTCCTGCCGGTGAGAGAGGGAAACAACCCTGTCGTCTGGGGTATGATAATGGCGCAGGATATTACTGACCGCAAAAATATCGAGAGAGAACTCAAAATCTCTCAGAAACAGTTACGTTCTCTTGCACTGCGCCTCCAGAGAGTTCGTGAGCAGGAAAGGACATACATTGCCCGGGAGATACATGATGAACTGGGCCAGGCGCTGACAGGGTTAAAAATGGACCTTGCCTGGCTTGCAAAAAAACTGCCCAAAGACCAAATTTTGCTTAATGACAAGGTAAAATCCATATTACAGCTCTCCGACAGCACGATCCGGAGTGTAAAAAAGATTTCCTCAGAACTCAGACCCGGGGCATTGGATGACTTGGGCCTTATTGCTGCCATTCAATGGCAGACCCAGGATTTTCAGGAGAGGACAAATATTGAGTGTCAATTCAAATCAAACATTGAAGAAATCGACCTTGACAAAGACTGTTCTACGGCAGTCTTTCGTATCTTCCAGGAAACCCTTTCGAATGTCATCCGCCATGCAGGCGCCACCTTGGTCAACATTCACCTCAGAAAAAACAGGGGAACACTCATTCTGAGCATCGATGATAACGGCAGGGGAATAAAAGAGAGCGAGATTCAGAATACCAGGTCTCTCGGCCTTCTCGGCATAAAGGAGCGTGTCATGCTTTTCAAAGGGGGGTTTGACATTATTGGAATAGAAGACAAGGGCACAAAGATCAACGTGCGTATACCGCTGAGAGCAAAATGATAAAGATACTCATTGTTGATGATCACCCTATTGTTCGGCGGGGCTTAAAACAGATACTATCAGACGAACCGGATATGGCCATTCCCGGGGAAGCGCAAAATGCAAGCGAAGCGCTCAATCTCGCGCAAAAAGAAAGCTGGGATATAGTGATTCTTGACATTACCATGCCGGGGAAAAGCGGCCTTGACGTACTAAAAGAATTGAGGCAGAACTATCCGAAGATGCCTGTTCTTGTGCTCAGCATCCACCCTGAAGACCAGTATGCAGTGCGCGCCCTCAAGACCGGTGCAGCAGGCTATTTGACAAAGGAAAGTGCTCCGGAGGAATTAGTGAAGGCAATAAGGAAAATCATGAGCAGGGGAAAATATGTCAGCCCCAGTCTTGCTGAACGCTTAGCCTTTGATCTTGAAAAAGAAGGAAGCAAGGCCCCTCACCTACGCCTTTCAAACCGTGAATACCAGGTGATGGTTATGATTGCTGCAGGGAAAAGGTTAAGCGACATAGCTATTGAAATGTCTCTCAGTGTGAAGACAATCAGCACCTACAGAACAAGAATTTTACAAAAAATGGGGTTCAGGAATAACGCAGAGATTACTCATTATGGGATAAAAAACATGCTTGTCGAGTAAATGAACTATCCCATTAAAATATCATCACAACGCATGTAGGACAAAATCGGACACAAAAATCAGAATTCAACTGATTCTAAATATCCTTCCTTCATATTATATTAATATTATGGCAATTAACTTCCTCACCAATGAACATGGAGACCAAGGGAATGTTCCCCCCACCTACCAATTAATCCCTATCCTGTTCAGTGAGGCAATTGTTGAAACTCTCTCACTCGCATCACGAGAGACTTATCATGGAGAGAGTTCACTCATTGAAATAGACTGCGCCTCTGCCACCCCCCCTTCAGGCACGGGGCGCATCTATTTCGTGAAAAACCACCACGTTCCTTCATCTTAAAAGAAAGGATTTGTCCATGCACGATGGAGAAAAAATGATGGAAGAGCTTACTCAACAGCTCGATACGTTATGTCAGCAAATCATGCATCTGGAACAAGCTAAAATGAAGCGTAAACGCCATCACCAAATATTTTCTCAGACCCAGGAACCTGCCGTTAAAATTGCACGGTAATTCTAATTTACTTTCAAGATGACGCTAATATTTTT
>PNOM01000138.1 GCA_013824835.1 Syntrophus sp. (in: bacteria)
AAAGCTGGGTTTAATCCGTCCCGTCTATAGGGCGTAGCAGACAGGCCCAGAAGGTACTTGGAGTTAAAGCCGGTTATTGCGTCCATAAAGGTGGTGCTTGGGGTGTGGTGACACTCATCAACGATTACCTGGCCGAAATATTCTGACACGTCGTACTTCTTGAGACTTTGAACTATTCCTATGGTGATATGCTTTATCCGTTTCTTGCCGTTGCCTATGATGCCTATTTCATCAACAGGAATATTGAGAAATGAGGCTGCCCGGTCTATCCATTGTGTAAGTAATTCCTTTGTATGGACAATGACAAGAGTAGGCTGTTTCCTTGCTGCAATGATCGATAAGGCCAGCACCGTCTTTCCGCTGCCTGTGGGCGCCGTCAAGGTGCCACGGTCTTGCTTAAGGATTGCCGTTTTTGCTTCTTCCTGTGCAGGGGTCAACGTACCGGTGAAGGTGAAGACGTAATCTGGAAGGGTCTGCCTGTTGTCGATAACCCTGAAAGGTAGGTCGTGCCTTTTTAAGATAGAAATAGCTTGCCGGGTGAATCCTCTCGGACATACAAGGCCCTCTTGTGTTTTCCGGTAGAAGGTAAGAGTTCTTTCTGTGTTCCCATTCCAACGACCCCGCTTTTCATTCTCAAGATACTTCGGATTGTTCATGGTGAGCCTATCGGTTATGATCCGGGTAACGTGCGACGGGACACCTCGAAGCTCACAGGATTGGTCAAGAGTGACGGTGACAATTTGAATACTCATATTCCGGTCTCCATTGGGTGTTTGGATTCCAACCTATAGGCTATAGGCCATGTTGTGTGCGCTATAATAAGCGCACAAACAACAGCCAATAAGCCCAAAGAGGATATAGGGTTGTTAGGGTTGTCAAACAGCCTAAACAGCCAAAGAAAATTATTCATTTCTCAATCTCGCTATCTGTTCCGGGGTGCCTATGAGCTTTTCATAAAACCCCTTCTTTCTTTTTTCAAAAGTATCCAAACTTGGTTCATTTCCATTTGTGACTAAACTTTTAAAAGCTTTTACTCTGATATCCGTTGCCCCGGTCTTTTGTTTAAACAGGTCGGTAAAAACGCCCATAGGCAAGGGTCCATTTTTGACAATCTCCAAAGCCGTAGGTAAGTAAGCAGCGAGTTCTGGTGTGCTCTGAGCCTTCCCATTTGATGACGTTTTCTTTGTGGGAGCTATCCCATACGCGAGATCATAACAATAACTGCCGGTTTCATCGTTCTCATGCCATAGAGCGACAAGCGGGTCCTTCGGCCTGTAATTTCTCAATAGGAATTCTACAACCGCGGCATCCTGTTCAACGGCGTGTGCCGTTAGGGTGATGGCTGCGTCATAATCACGACCTAAAACGTTTGAGCCCGCGCCCCGGTCTCTTATATCTCTATCGCCAGAAACACCTTTTGCATCATGGTGAACGTAGATGATAGCTGCACCGGTCTTTTCCGCCAGTTCATCAAAAGCGTTCAAGATAGGTTTCATATCTTCCGCTGCATTCTCGGCCCCGGATGCAACCTTATACAGAGGGTCAAAGGAAATGAGTTCCGGTGAATATGCCTCTACGATCTGCTTGATTTTCTCGATCCCCTGCTTTCCTGTAAGCCCCAGGCCCCTTGCGTTGAGGATCTGAAACCTATCGCCCAGGTCCTTTATGGTGATACCCATGGCCTGTGCTTCTCTCTTCAACCGCCGATGATAGTGGTGGGCTTGAATCTCGAATTGAATGGCAAATACCCGCCGTGGCCTTGGGATTTTTAATCCAAGAAAATCTTTGCCGGATGCTACAGAAAGCAACAGTTGCATAAGAAAGAAAGACTTGCGAAGCTTCGAGGCCCCGATGAGAGCGGCCTTATCTTTCACGTCAAAGACATCTTCAATGATCTGGTCCGGTTCCGGTGGTTCCGCGTCAAGCCAATCGGACGCATTGATAGGCTGCGGTAGTTCTGTCGCCTTAAGCTGATTTTCAACCGCTTGTAGGTAATTGCTGTTATCTTCAACCATTCTAAAGGGCGCTCCCATTTATTGTTCTTCCTTCCGGCGATAACCACAAAAGCCGTTGATATTTGCCTTTTTCTTCTCTGAAATGCCCTGGTAGCCTCGATAGGCGAGCCGGATTACTACAAGCTGCATCAACTTCAAGAGGTCTAAGAAGCCGGTCATAGAGCCTCATTTTTATGTGCGTCTGCCAGTTTTCCGGGGTATCAACCTTTGCCAGCATAGATACATCAACCCATGCGTGAAGACTTTTACCCGCTGTGTCTATCAAAGCTACAATTGGCAGCTTGATTGCTGACCAGAAGCGGATTTGAGATTCCCTTGGTAGATTGTCAAATTCAACAGGGGAATAGTGGTATGCCTTGACATTGTTGTTACCGCGGTAGGTCTCTTTATCGCCGCTTTCTGTGAGTGCCGGTTTTCCTGATAGAGGATTGGTGATGATATGGGGGGCCGTGGCGCCGCCGTTCCTGAAATACTGTATCCATTCTCCCGTTGTGCGGATCGTCGCGCCCATTACCCCTTCTTGATACTTGGTGCCTATCCATATCAAGGCATCAATCGGAAAGAGAGTTTCGAGGAAGAGAACAGGGTCTTTCTCGGGTTCATCGTAGAGCCGAATAGGTGAGTGTTCCCAAAGATCGGCTTCGTCGCTAATTTTCCCTTGCTCTATGATCCTCTGTAGCGCGGTCTTACCATTAGCCACAATCGGTTGTGGTCTCGGTGTCGGTGTAAAACGTCCGCCATTGTGGTCGCTCAGCGCCTTGTTTACTGCATCCAGGATTTCCCTATCAGAAACACGCCTTTTGCCTTGTGGTATGTTTTGCAGGATATCTGAGAAGATTTGCTCGCCGTCGAGGCCAGCTGATACTCCCAGGTTCGCAACGCCCAAAAGAGAAGCATGACAACCATTGCCACCTGGGGGCGGTATTTGGTTCAAAACCTTGTTATAACGTTTAAAAAAGTCCATACCGGCCCCCTACCGAATAACCTTGCTCCGCTCTTGCAGCCACTCAATCAGGGCAGCCCGTGGGTAGCCGACGACGCGGCCAACCATTATTTTCTTTTTGGGGCCAGTACCCAACGAATCGCAGTTAGCAACCGTCCGCGGCGCAATCGGTAGAGCATCCCGCCAGCCTCGCCAGTTCCTGAAGACGATAAGTGGCAATACCTTTTCCAACTCATCCAATGCCTTGACGCTGTTATCAGTTTCCATCTGTGAACCTCCTGTGAAGGGATGTCTTTCAAAGTGTTTCACTCTGAATCCTTCATAAAAGGACTTTAACCTGTAATATCAATTAGTTTCAAGCTGTAATGGAGGGGTGTTTATAGGGTGTTTATAGGGTGTTTAGCGGGGTTTAAGCGGAATTATTTTCTTTTATTATTTCTCTTGCTGCGGCCATCCCGCCATTGATTCAATTCTGAGGGATATGCATAAACTCTGTTGTTGGTATCAAAGTAAATCGGGCATCCTTGATTTTTAAAAGTCTTTCTCACGGCATCAGCTTTCATCCCAAAATGATTCGCTATCTCCTTATATCCTGTCAATGGTTTCTCGCTTGTTGGCTTCGCTTCATTTGCTTGTAGGAATTTTTCCGTTGGTAGGACTGCCTGTTGTAGTGAGGAGGGTTCCATTGGCGGTATAGGGGTAGGAGTGATGTTTTCTATCTGTGGCAGTGAATCGGGGCCATCTGATTCAGTGTTCCTGAGTGCAACAACTTCTCTCCTGATAAATTTAAAACTCATTATAGTCGCAATTACGAGCTTCGTATCGGTTTGTGTAAAGCTCATGCAGTAAGAATTTTCTGGAGGATTCAGCATTACGTCCAATGGTTGTTGCTCATAGCCAAATTTGGCTAATTTGTCAACATAGTCATCAAGATCAAAGTCATCATTATTAAGAGAATTGCTTGAATGAACAACCGATGTCGGTTTGGTATTGAACAACAGTCTCAATTCGTTCATTTCGGGAGTCAGATGTGAGTAGTTGATTGACTGATCGCCTATATCGCCTAAGCTACGAAATGGTGTCTTGATTTTTGCCCTGATCATTGTTCTTATCTCTTCAAGCGTTTCCTTGCGCCCATACTCTAACGTATCAGAATCGACAACTCTCTTCCCATCTTCTGTATAGGCGTTTAATGATCCTTGCTTCATAAAATCGAGTAATTCGAAATCTTCTTTATTCAGTATTTGAATAGCTTCGCCTGCGGTGATGAATTTACCCATTACCTACCTCCTGTAGTGGTGTCCTGATAGTTTGAATCCGGGGAAGGCGGTCAGGATTGCCGCTGTTCGGGAGCGACCCTATCCCCGGTATGCTTATCTATTTTGTCAAATTGATAACCTTTCCGGTCCGTGTTGCGTCTGTCTGCCAGGATTCCCCCAGTGCTGCTGCTGCTTCTCTCAACCTGTTTTCACTCATGTGTGCATACCTTTGGGTCATTACATTCGTCTTGTGCCCCAGGAGCTTTTGAACGGTG
>PNOM01000139.1 GCA_013824835.1 Syntrophus sp. (in: bacteria)
GCCGTTTTCGTCTTTCAATGTCAGCCCTTATTCCATCATCAAGAATATACAATAAATCTTCAGCCCCGCCTGGCCCAACTATTGAGTCAAATGCGATTGTTGATTTCATGTAGTATTCAGAAATCGTATTTAATATCCTTGCAATACTCTCCAATGCGTCTTTTACGTTGGCGCGACTTGCTGGTTTAAGTGGTTCTACATAATCGCCTATTGCCAATTTAAGGTCACGGTGTGCAATGTGTCTGTTGCGCCAGTCACGGCAGAAACTGGTTTTCTCTTTTGCATATCTTATCTGGCCGGAGATTGTTTCTATTATGTTAGTATCAACAAGGTCAAGTAGTCGTTGTATTGTGAGGTTGTTCTTGCCAGCGGATTTAGGAGGATCGGTGAGTCGTGCAAGATGCAGAATAATGTTCTCCCATAAGGAATCCTGAACAATTCTAAAGAACACTGGGGCTGACTGATTCAACAAATCAATACGGGAAGGGGTTTTGCCAAACAGTTCGAGATACTCCTCCCACTTCATGTGGAGAGATGACACCTCGTTCTCAAGTTCGTGGAAAAGAGAGCCCAAATTGTCTCCAAGTTTTTCTATGTGCTCCCGTTTCACTTCCTCTGCTGTTAAATATCTTCCCATTCTGTTCTCATAGCCTCTAACTTAAGCATACATCTGTATAGCAATATATCCCAATATCCCTTCACCGGTGCTGTATATCCCATCTCATGGGCGGGATATACAGCACGCCTAAAACACACTTACAACCCTTTCTACCCATCGAGGGGGCTTTTTTCTCACGCTGGCCCCAAGTTTGCCAATAGCTACGATGTGCGTTTCAGATGTGTGTTCCAAATGAGCCCCCCTCCGAATGACGGTTGATATACAGGCTTGATCTTTCTTAAATATTATATATTGGCCGGATAAATGCAATAAGAATATCAATGAAAGGGGTGCTTTATGACGGTAGCCCTTCTTCAGGGTAAAGGCATTTGGAAAACCCATTTCAGGAGGCGGGTGGGGATTACCAACGCGCCTTCCGTCCGCAGACAAAGTTGTTATAAACCAGCTTCTGCTATATCTTCTTTCTTTTTGTCTTTGAATAGACCTCAACAGCCGCTTTGCCTTCAAGGGGGCAGACATATTCACAGATGCCGCACCCCGTGCACAGCTCATCTACGATATAAGGCCGCTTCAGGGTAACGGTGCGTCCGGCATAATCCTTCTCCACGACAGATTCGAGCCGGATCGCCTTTTCAGGGATTGGACAGTGCTCCTCGCAGACTATGCAGTTGATCTTCTTCACATAGGGGAGACAATGGTTTCTGTCAAATGCCGCGAGGCCTATAATACTCTTCTTTTTTTCTTCAAGGGCCTGGTTCGGGATGGCGCCCGTAGGGCATACCTGGCCGCAAAGGCTGCAATTGTACTCACAATAACCCAGTCTCGGAATCATCACCGGCATAAAAAGCCCGTAAAGGCCCGCCCTGGAATAATCGGGATAGAGGGCATTCTTAAGGCAGACCTTCATGCACTCTCCGCATCGAACGCATTTTTTCAGAAAAACCGATTCGTCGGTCACCCCCGGCGGCCTGAGCAGCCTCTCCTGTTCGGACGGTGATTTGAATGTAAAAAGACGGCTGACAAAAAAACCTGACAGAAGGCCTCCCACGAAAACCCTTCTCTCCAATACAGGGACAGTATTATTCTTTTTTGTGGTCCTCTTAAATCCCCTCAAGGAAAAATTAGCCCTTTTGAATCTGCATTTTGACTCACACTCCATGCAGAGGATGCACTCTTCTTTCTGGAATAGCTCCTGATCAAATGATGTGGGGCAAATATCCTTGCACCCTTCGCAATCATGGCAGAGCTTCCCTGGAAGCCTCCTGAAAAGAGAATACCTGCTCAGGAGACCAAGCAGCGCACCGAGGGGGCAAAGGTTCCGGCACCAGTTTCGCCTCTCGTACCTTTCAAGGAAAAGGATAAAAAGAAAAAAGGCAAAGGAAATAAAGGCAAGAGGGTAGAGAGTCTCCCTGAAGGGGAGTATATAATCCTTGAGGAAGGAATATAAGGGCCTCACATAGTCACTCTTTTCCCCGATCAAGTCATAGAACCCCACCCATCCTGCCCGTACAGTATAACCAAGAAGAGGATAGAGGAAAAAGGTGAGTGCCCGGACAAGGATGGCAATCGGGTCAAGTATGCCCGCAAGATTCACATTAAAAAGGGCAGCGGAGAGAAGGGGAATCAGGAGATAATATTTAAACCTCCCCTTGATAAATCTTATAGGGACTCTTTTCCGTATCTTGTTCGTAATAAGATCAATAATTGTACCCAAGGGGCATATCCACCCGCAGAAAAACCTGCCGAGAAGTACCGTGAAAAGAATCATCAGAATGCCGGGGATGAGAAGTCCGACGATGGCCTTCTCCGCGAGGATATAGCTTATGACTACAAGGGGGTTTGCCCTGAAAAAGCTATTAATGGCAACGGATATCTCGTCCTTTCCCCTGTATTCCGTGGTCACAAAAAGATAAAGGAATAGAATAAGGAAAATAAGCTGCGAAATTCGGGACCACGTGATCTTCATAAATCCGATTGACCCTTTCCTCACCATTTACTTTTTACTGTGATGAACTTGTAAAAAGTCTAAAACCCGTCACTCCGGCGAAAGCCGGAGTCCAGAACTAATAAATTACTGGATTCCGTGTCAAGCACGGAATGACGAAAGAGAGAATAATGATTTTTACAAGTTTGTAGCTTTTCGCTTCTGACTTCTGACTTCTGACTTCTGACTTCTCACTTCATCACGCCTTTATCACCTTCACCTTACCAAGATTCATCTCTCCCAAGCCCCGTTTATAGGCAACGACGGTGGTTGATATATCCTCCGGTTTGAGATTAAAGAAGGTAGTGGCGTATGCGTCTGCTGCAACAATATCCCTGGACGCAACGACCTTGTTGAGCACCTTGACATCCTTGAGGCTCCCACCCTGGGGACCATGGTCAAGGAGAATTCTCGTCGCATCAATTATCACGAGATGACTCTTCACGACACTGTTCACATCTGCAAGGGCCTCATCCATATTCCTGTGGAGGTATCCCCTGTTTCCCCCCATAATTCCCATCATATTTTTGAGGCCAAGGGTCAGTCTTGTAAGGGCATGGTGTTTCGCCACAGGGACATTGATAAATACGTTGGCGGAAAGCGCCTCGTCGTAGAGCTCCCAATCCTTAAGGAACTGACCGTTTATTTTGACGTTTTTAAGGCGCTCACTTTCAATCTGCTTCATCTCCACATTTTTCATACCCTTCAATGCAGCCTGGATACCGCTGTTCTCATAACACCTTCTCGGGTCATTGCAGGGTATGTCAAAAACCTTCACCTTCTTTGCCCCGGCTTTCACGCACTCCTCAGCAACGGCCTTCACCACAAGAGGATGGGTACATGCGGCAAATTCCGGCCTTCTATCCCATCCTATGTTCGGTTTTACTACAACCACATCCCCTTGTTTGACAAACTTCTGTATACCTCCAAGGGCAGCAATTGCATTTTTCGTAATTGCACCATAATCAGCGCCTTCTGAAACTGCAATTACAGAAGGGTCCTTGGCAAAAAGATTACGGGGAACTCCACTCAATATCAGGGATGATGCTGCAAACTTTAAGAAATCGCGTCTCTTCATGGGCACACACCTTCTTCTATAGATCTACCCACTCTTTCGGGGCAAAATTGTTCTCCATAGTCCACACATAGACCTTGCATTTCGATACACGGAACACCTTTATCACCTTATATCCCAATTTCTCTACAACAGGCTTAAGAAACGGCCTCGTCTTGACGATCTCTTCTTTCAGGCCCTGGTCTTCAACGACTTCCGCGATACCCGTCACCCTTATCTGTATGCCTGCCTGAAGGTCATTAAAACAGATTTCCATCTTCGGATTTTTCAGAACTTGATGCCACAGGTCTTTCCCATCGCCTGTCTGATAAATGAGGCCGTTTTCGTCTGCCTTGTGAAGCGCCATGCCTCTCACCCGCGGCTGATCGCCCTCAAGGGTGGCAAGAAAAGAAAGAGGATGCTCATTAAGAAACGCAATGATTTCTGCTCTATTCATATCTATTGGTCCTCCTTATTTTAATACCTTTCAGAAGATAATTCTATCCCACTCTTTGTCTGCTTACAATCAAAAAGATATACGAATTGAGTGGCATCTATATTAGCTCGCACGGCGAGCGAGAGGGGGAGGCTCTCACGGCTTATGCCGGGAGAGGGGGCGACGCAAGCCCCTTTGATAGATTACACGAGAGAACACATCATTGAGAAAGGCGCGCTGCCGGTTTTCCCATTAAGGGGTAGGCTCCGCGTTCTATGTGGATATATCCTTATATTCCAACTTGTAATCAAGTTGACTCAAATAAAGAGGAAAATCTTCCCCAGAGCAAACATCACGGAGCCTTTGCGAACCGGACTT
>PNOM01000140.1 GCA_013824835.1 Syntrophus sp. (in: bacteria)
CACAATCTTTCTTAACACCTCCACTTCTTTTCTTAGTTCATTTATTTCCTCTTTGCAATCCTTATTTTCAGCAGCATCCTGGACAGCCTTTTGAAAGGCAAAAAGATTTGATTCAAGTGCCGCACTTATGAGCCTGTTTCCCGAGTCCATCACCTCAAGGAGTGCATCCACTTGAGGTTTATATTTAATGAGCAACCCAGTTCCGTATATTCTATTGCTGACTCCTTAACGCCCTCAGATAATGCAACATCTTTAAACATATTACCCTGCCCTGTCTTCAGCCATGTCTCATTCACCTGGGGATAGGTCGCAAGGATCGCCATGATTAATCCGCGTGATGGATGCTTTGTGCTCCGCGACTCAATATGAGATATACTGCTCTGGTTAAATCCTATCTCTTGAGCAAAGTCTTTCTGAGACTTAGGGGAAACTTTGGGGACGCCCTTTCGATTTTTACTTTCCACCTGGAACCCCGAAATACCCATTAGACTGTTATATTTCCTCCCCACCACAAAGACATGCCCCTTTCCACATTGTTCATATTTGTTTCCATTTGTTTGCCTTCGTCAAATTGAAGCGTTTGCAGCTATACTTCCGCAAAAACGCAGAAAAATATCATTAATGGACCTTCTTTCTTAGCGGTAGACCTCCTTTCTGTGTGCTAAAGACAGAATTAACACCCTTTTCTTATTGTCATCGACGATATAGATTACTCGGTAGTCTCCCGCTCTCACTCGGTAGTAATCGGTTTCTCGCAATTTCTTGGAACCGAAGGGTTTTGGATTTTCTTCTAAAGATAGTATTTTCTTGCGAATCTGTCCCCGGACATCATTCGGGAGTTTGAGATATTCTTTTTCTGCCCGGGGGACTATCTCTATTGTATAGGGCACTTACTCGCCATGTTCTTTCAGAAACCCGCGGAATGGCCTTGTCTTATCTCTGGATCGGCCCTCTGCGATTGCGATATCGATTAAGTCTTCCCTGAGCCGCACGTCCTTGAGCATCTGCACAAAAAACGCATCCTGTTCTTTCTTCGGCAGGGTTTTGAATGCCGTCAGGAATATCTCTGCTGTAACTCCCCGTGTTTTCATTTTCTGTCTCCTTATACTGCCCAGTCTAAGTTTTGCTCATCGCTAAATATTATAGACAGTTCTACCCTATCGTACAAGCTATCTTTTGGCAACCCTCTTAGTTAAAGGTGGGCCGATGGGGATGTCCATGAAATTGTAAATATCTCCCTGTCGATGGTTGAAAATGCCTTGCTGAACCCGATAAAACATTGCTCCCCCTCCTGAATGCTTTGCCCGTTCCGCGCCTTGATGACCAACAATGTTGTGAATGAATTATTGTCCTATTATTGCAAAATTATTGCAATAAAATTTCCCATCTGCCAATGAACAGTGTCTTTATCGATTTGTTTATTGGTATATTTCTCTCCTGTGGCCGATACGAATTATCAGTATTATGAGTTCTTTATCCTGCTTTTCATATATAATCCTGTAGCTCCCAACGCGAAGCCTGTAGTAATCTTCCTTTGTGCCGATCAGTTTAACGATATTGTTTTTCAAATTCTCCGGATTTTCAGCGAGGATGAGCAGCTTTTCTTTAATAATTTTCTGAAAGGGAAGATCGATTTTCTTTAAATCCTGGAGGGCTTTGCCGAGGAATCTGAGGGTGTGCACTGTTCTAAATCCCGATCTCTTTCCAGACGTCGTTAGCATCTATGGTGGTATCCCGACCCTCCTTGAGGTCCTTCATTCTTTTCTGTACGAGTTTGAGATCGAGAAAATCAAAATAGACGGCGAGCGCTCTTTCTATGATGTAACTCTTTTTTTCACCGAGCTCATTGGCAACGGAATCCAATTCCTGCGAAATATCCTCATCAAGGGTAATGTTATGTCTTATTTGCATAGGGCACCTCTGAATATACATATATTATACACATAAATTGTACCAAGTCAAATTATTCGCTGTAAACAGCAGGCTAAACCAGATTGAGAACGCACTACCAGTCAATGGGAAAATAATCTTTAAGGAATTTTCCGCACCAATGTTTGCCTGTTAAGATGCCGTCAAAAAAGGGATCGCAGACCCTTGCAGCGCCATCAACGATATCTAATGGGGGCTGGAAGTCGTGGACTTCCTGTTTCAGTTGCGAAAGTTCCGCAGGGTCTTCGTCGGTCACCCACCCTGTGTCAACGGCATTCATGTATATGCCGTCTCTGGCGAGATCTTCGGCAGATGTGTGAGTCATCATGTTCAGGGCCGCTTTTGCCATATTAGTATGGGGATGTCTATCATCCTTTTTAAACCGGAAGAATTTCCCCTCCATAGCGGTCACGTTTACAATATGTTTTTGCCCGGTGTAATCCCGTCGCATGAGAGGGATCAACCGGTTACACAATACAAATGGGGCCACCGCATTGACCAATTGGACTTCAATCATCTCAGTGGTATCTATCTCCCCAAGGCGTAACCGCCAACTGTTTGTCTTTCGCAGGTCTACCTGCTGGAGATCTGCGTCCAGTTTTCCTTTTGGAAAGAGGGTCTCAGAGACAAGAGAATTATCGTGACGATAGGGAATCTGCGACAGTTGAGCAGATGCGCGCACACCTATTCCAGGCCCCTCATCATGCCATGCCGGAGCAAGGGCGGATTCTTTCTCCTGGCTATTGATACAGAGCGACCTGAGTTGTTTTTTGAATGCCTCATGATCTTCGAGAAGCTTCTGTGCCACTTCAGGCAAGACAGAGTATCCCTTATTTTCATTTTCAATAAGATGGGCGTAGAATCCGGCAGGTCGTTTCACGGTCTGAGCGGCATTATTTATCAATATGTCGAGACGCCCGTATTGTTGTTCTACATAGCCCGCGAATATTTCAACACTTGGAATATGCCTCAAATCAAGGCCGTGGATCTGTAATCTATCCCCCCAGACTGCATAGTCCTCCTCTCTGGAATATCTCATAGCTGCGTCAACGGGAAATCTGGTTGTGGCAATAACAGTGGCGCCTGCGCGCAACATCTGCAAGGTTGCCTGATATCCGATCTTGAGCCGTCCGCCGGTAATGAGAGCAACATGCCCGTGAAGATCTGCTGTCTGGAAACGTTTCCCGTAATTCAGGTCACCGCATTTCTCACACATCGTGTCGTAGAAGAAGTGGAGCCGTGTGAACTCTTCCTTACAGATATAGCAATTCCTGGGTGAATGCAGTTCCTCGCCCGCCTGTTGTCCAGATTCGGGAGAACTCAATGCAATCTGTGCAGGCGCTGTAAATGTGGCATCAAGACGTGCACTGCGAATACCGGTCGTATTTCGGGCACGTCTGTTTTTTTCGAAGGTTACCAGATTTTGCGCTTTTTTTGCAGCCTTACTTCTTTTCTTCGCTTCCGCCCTATCGGGACGGGATAGTTCGCCGGCCGCTTTCAGGAGTGCAATTCTTTGTTCTGCCGAAAGACTCGCAAGCTGTCCTGAATCTTTTACGAGAGATTCAAGCATCGAAATACATTTTTCAATTTCTTCGAAAGCATTCCTGGTCTCAATTTCTTCTTTATTCTCTTTCATAATCTTGTATACCACATCTTATTTTTCGATGATATGTTGCCCGTTTTGTCTTTCATGTATCCCTATTCTTAACCATTTTTATCGGAAGAACGACTTACTGCATTACGCGAGAAGCCCCTATGAAAGTGCGTTGATAGTATTGATCCGTGAGAGAATCGATTCGAACGCCTCCCCCGTTCCGGGCGGTGGCGTGAATAAACTTGTTGTTATCGATAACAATTCCGACATGGTCCGGATCATTGCTTTTGTCACTACGAAAGAAGATCAGGTCCCCTGCTGTCATGCTGTTCATATCAATCCTCGTCCCCTCCTGGAACTGTTCCCTTGCTGTCCTCGGAAGCTTAATGTCGAATTCGGAGTACACCTGCTTCACAAAACCGGAACAATCGATGCCGGAAGTCTGATTACCGCCGAACTTATAAGGCGTACCCAGATAGGTCTTTGCAAAACCAATGATTTCCTTCCTGTTGTGACCCCATTGCTGTCTGGGCTGGTTTGCCGTGGGAGTGCTTCTTTGCTGTCTGCTCGCATAGACAAGGGTATGATATTTCTTATTTACCGGAGGAACGTTTGTGAAATGCATGACCCCGTTATTGTCTTTATAGCCATATATTATATTGGCATGGCAGACGCCTTCTGCAAAGAACACCAGAAGGAAGGCGAATATGAGATATAGACCTTTCATGACAACTTGTAAGATATCTTTATCCAAGTCCTGTTGTCAAACACATTTGTCACAATGCGTCGATAGAAAGTAGCTGGGACAGCCCTTATAATTTGAATTTCCCCTTCCAACCGAACCGCATGGATCTAA
>PNOM01000141.1 GCA_013824835.1 Syntrophus sp. (in: bacteria)
ATGCAGTATACACAAAGGAGCTTCGGGAGGAAGCGGTGAAACTGGTAACCGAACAGGGGTTAACAATACCTGACGTGGGGCGAAGATTATCAATTCCCAAATCAACCATAACCTATTGGGTCAAAGAAGAAAGGAAAGGAAAACTTTCCTCGGTGGGCAGCTCAAAGAAAACCCTTACCGAAACAGAAATGGAACTGACACAGATCAAACGTGAACTTGCCCAGACAAAAATGGAGCGAGATTTCTTAAGAAAAGCAGCAGCGTACTTTGCGAAAGAGCCTTAAGTCAGGTACGCGTTCATGAGAAAACTGCGGCCCCACTACACAATACCTTTTATGTGCCATATGCTGAATGTATCGCCAAGCGGCTATTATGCATGGTCGTCTCGTCACCCTTCACGACATAATCAGGAGGAAGCACGACTGGAAATAGAGATAAAAGCAGCACACAAGAGAACCCGTGGTACCTTTGGACCGGAAAGATTACAGCAGGACCTTGCAGCCCATGGCATTAAAGTAGGTATCTGCCGGATCAGAAAGATCAGAAAGAAGCTCGGAATACGGTGTAAACAGATAAAGAAATTCAAAGCAACTACAAACTCGAAACATACATTACCCGTTGCAGAGAATCTGCTGGAGCAGAACTTTGAAGCTCCATCACCGAATAGAATTTGGGTCAGTGATATCACATACATTCCTACCGATGAAGGATGGCTCTACTGTGCTGCCCACAAAGACCTCTTCAATGGTGAGATTGTCGGCTATGCCCTGGGATCGCGAATCACCAAAGACCTTGTTATCAGATCCCTTCTGATGGCAGTGAAAAGAAAACAGCCCGGACCCGGTTGCATTAATCATTCGGACCGGGGAAGTCAGTACTGTTCTCTTGACTATGTGAAACTCCTTGGCCGGTTCAGCATGAAACCCTCCATGAGCAGGAAAGGAAACTGCTATGATAATGCCCCCATTGAAAGCTTCTGGGGAACTATCAAGAATGAACTTATCTATCATCATCACTATGCTACAAGAGAACAGGCAATCAGGGAGATTACAGAATATATTGAGGTCTTTTATAATCGGCAACGACGTCATAAGAGGCTTGGATATTTATCCCCAGCCTCTTATGAACAGCTATTCTATGCGGGAAGGAAGGCGGCATGAAGATTATTGGTGTCCACTATTGACATCAGGGGTCAGCCGGTATCGCTCTTCGATCTTTTTTAACGCTTCGTGGGTTTTACTCAGTTCGGCATAGCGACGTTCAATCTCCGTTGATTCATTGGCAGGGTTAATGTTTGCAGGTGTTTCCTCGACATGCTTCCGACTCATGTGTGTTGTCCCGTTTTCTGCAGCAGTCTGTTGTGACTATTGATTGTATCATCTCCCAATCAGGCAGTATCCCTGATAGCAACATACCCTTTTGTAAAATCAATCACACTTTCGTAAAAATGATAACACTCACATAGTTGGCGTTTCAAGTGAAATATTTTTATAAAGTAATAAGATGAGGTCAGAAATGATACACAATCAAGTTTAAAGAATAGCCCCATTGTGACGGTGACTCGGAACATTTCCGGGGAGGGGTACAGTTCCGCTGACTGTACCCCTCCTTTCAAGCCCCTTATGGTGTAGCGTTGTAAGCACATGGCAATATATTTTGCTTATTGCCTTAAGAATGATCTGTTATGCACTTTGGTCTGCCGGCGGCGTTCCCGGCGGAGCCGGCAACGTCAATGGCCATCTCAGCCAGAAGGCATTGTGGGAAAGAAGCGCCGGCCCGAGGATACAGAGATTGAGATATATGATGAGAAGGTTAATGTCGGCAGGAAGCTTTAATGCTGTAATGTTACGGGCAACGGGTCCCAATATTATGTAGCAGACAGCAATCCAGACAGCGGCCAGTACTAATATAACCAATACTGCCGCAAACGCTCTTGCGCCATGTGTCAATTTTGTAATTCCCCAAAACTGAAAGTGCCAGGAGTAAACCAGGGCCCAGAATATGATGGATGATGCCACAGCCCCAAAAGAGAAGGTGGGGCTCATCCCTAAAGCCAGGCTACCGCTCCAGCACAGGTATCCAAGGATATGGGCGATAATGGTTTGGCCTATTGCCGCCCCCGGATGGCCCCATTTTGTAAACGGCGCTCCCTGGGTAGTGAAGACAGGGCTGAAAATGAAGAATCCGGCTATAGACCACACAATATATCCCGTAAGCCAGTTCACATTAAAAGGGCCTCTATGATTCATCGGCGTATCGGCAAAAGGCGTTCCATCGAGATTGGTGAGGAAATTCCAGATAAGTGTGGTAACAATTATTATGACGATAAACCCGGCTGCAGCCACTCCCCAGGGATGCATGTGTCCCTTAAAGGGCCAGCCGTTCCAGTTTATTCCATACAGAAGGGTACACCAGAACCCAATTGCTCCAAACCAGAGATAAAGAGGTCCCATTTGCCATTTCGGAAAGACAAACATCATAAAGAGGGTCATCGCAGTCGTGCAGATAGCCCAAATTAATGTCATCCCGATTCCTGAAACAACTCGTGATTTCGCAGGGTTCCAGTTTCCTGCCGGAGGCGCCAACGGCCAGCCGTCCCCGAGAAGGGCAAGCACGGCAAGCATAATCAGCATGATGAGTGTTCCCGGAAGCGCTGTTAAGACGATCCACTCCGGGGATACTGCATACACAAATATTAGTGTCCCCATAAGCGAGATAAGAATGAACTGAATTAATGCCCCCATTCGTCCTTCCGGGCCAATGCCTATTTTGTCTTTACTTTTTCCATTTCCCATAATAAATTCCCCTTATTTTATTGTATTTGTTTCTCATACAATTATTTGCAAAACCTTACTTGCTCTCAATCACCTCCTTTTGTGTTTTAGTTTCCGGGAGATCCCGAAGAACCGCCCCCGGATAGACCACTAAACTGCCATCTAAGCTTCTTGATGCAACGGTAGCTGATAGCAAAGTGTCTCAACAGGCATTACCCACCCCCCCTATCTCTGCCGAGATTTTTCTCAGGAGTTCCTGATGATCCGGTATGTGGATTGCAACATTTCTGAATTGTGCCGGTTTCACGGTTGATGCTTCAAGTGAAATATTCTTATGAATTCATAAGAATATTTGATCGAGCGCCCCGCAGGCCTGTACCCCGAAACTTACTTTGAAATATTGCTCCTGCAACCATAAATGCCAACACGGACTGTTTCTCAATAAAAACAGGGGTGTTTTTACGCTTAAGCGGGTAGCAATACGTATGTACACGATTCCAGCCTGTTGGTAATCTGATAATACTACAATATGAAAACAGCCAAAATGGCACTACGGCAATGACTAATAAGATCATTAAAAACTCTGGATTGATCCACTCCCGGTTAATGCACTAACATATATTATGTCAGCCAGGGCCAACAGACTGCCGGGATATGATGCCAAAAGAGGAAGAGATGGATATTGGCATCAATTTATGGAGAGCGTGAAATGAAATATGAAAATAATGAGCCCTCGGGAAGTATAAACAATGAAAAAACTGCAGCACTACTTTAACGCCCTCCATGTGTATTGCGTTCTTTGTAAGCTTGGCGTCCCGAAAAATGCGGCACGAAAAATCGCTATTGTCTACGAATTTATCACGGGACCGATACTGTATCCTGAACGGTCTCGGGGCTCTATATTACACTATCTCAACAGGCTCTGTGCGTTCCGGCCCGGTGTATGCCTCGCAGCGGGAAGAAAACGGGAAGATGCTGTATATAACACCCAACAGTATTATTTAAAAGTGCGCATTCATTAAAATGAGATCGTTGCTGTGTATTGACAACTCATTACGAAGGCAAACGTTTAGCGCATGAAAACCGTCCTTTCAGAGATTACCCAGGACATCATTGACCACGATTGGGCAGACGAAGAGTCGAGTAAGAATAACATTCAACTGGACTGGAGTAGACTGGAGAGGATCAATGATTGTCTCTCATCGCTCAGCCCTGATAAGGATTCCAATATCAATCGTCTGACATGCCTTGCCGGAGAATTGCTTTCAGGTGCTTTCGCCCTCTATGGCCGCATCGATGACGGGTTCTTTTTCTTCCCTGGGCAATGGCAGGCACCACCTGGCTTTAAGGCAATAGATACGCCCGACGGACGCATCTGCTATGAGGTGATCTGTGTCAACAACGAAGATATGGTCCTTATATCCAATCTGCCCCACACATCCTATGTGGATTCTGATCCCGATGTGCGCGCCTATGCTTTGCAGACCTGCTTCGCCCAGGCAGTCAGGTGCGAAGGCAAGTCTGTGGGGTCTTTATGCATAATGTCAGCTTT
>PNOM01000142.1 GCA_013824835.1 Syntrophus sp. (in: bacteria)
GAGTAAGGTAAGTAGTTGAGTAGTTAAGTAGGGCGGTTCCTCACTTACCTTACTCACCTCACTTACCTTACTCACCTTACTTACCTTACTCACCTTACTCACCTCACTCAACTCACTCAACGGGTTTTTCAGGGTTTATCGCACGGACTTGGAGTTAGGAAGGGTAATGGTGAAGGTGGTGCCTTGTCCTACTGAGCTTTCAACGGAAATTGCGCCTCTATGGACAAGGACCACATGTTTGACGATAGAAAGACCAAGGCCGGTTCCCCCCATTTTCTTTGAACGGGATTTGTCCACTACATAGAACCTCTCAAATATCCGCGGCAGGTGTTCACGCGGGATGCCTGTGCCTGTATCCTGTACTTTGATAATGACCCCTTCTTCGGTCTTTCCGAGAGAGACAGTGATTTTACCCTTTTCGGAATATTTCACTGCATTGTCGATGAGATTAATGAACATCTGCTCAATACTGAAGGGGTCTGCAAAGACAATGGGGAAGTTCTCTTCAATCAAGAGCTGTGCTGAAATAGCTTTATCCTTTAGGCGCTGGTCAAAGATCTTGAGAACATTTTCAATGATATCCTTCAAATCGACTTCCGTGAATTGGGGACTTACTCCTTTTGTCTCAAGTTCAGAGACAGAGAGCAGGTCGGCAACAATGTTGATGAGGCGGTTTGTGTTTCTCTTGATGATGCTCAGGTAGCGCCTGCCTTCTCCGGCCTTTGTAATCTCTTCCATTGTCTCTACGAAGCCCTTTATTGCGGTAAGGGGTGTCCTTAGTTCGTGGGAGACATTGAGCACGAAATCGGTTTTTATTCTTTCGAGGTTTTTGATTTCGGTGATATCATGAAAGACTACCGCGATTTCACTCTCTGTTTCGAGAAGGGTGGCGCTGCACATGAATACCCTTTGGTTGAATTCAATCTCTTCCACGCAGTTTTGTCTTGTATTTCTTACCTTTTTTATCAGTTCATCAAACTGGGGTTCCCTGAATGCCTCCCAGTAAAACTTTCCCTCTGTCTGAACTTTTGAAGTCATTTTTCTGAAACTATCATTGCAGATGAGCACTTTATCATGCCGGTCCAACACAAGAAGACCTTCCTGGAGGGACGAGATTATGCTGTTAAGCTCTTCTTTTTGGTGTGTAAGCTGGGCAAAAAGAGACCTCATCTGGATAACCATAGAATTGAAGCTGTCCGCAAGCTCCTTAAGCTCATCGTTGCTTTTCAAAAAGACCCGTACATTAAAATCCTGTTGGGCAACCTTTTGCGAGGCGCTGCTCAGTTCTTTGATGGGTCGTGACAGGCTCCGGGAGAAAAGATAGGCAATAAAGAGGGATATTGAGAGGATAATGAGGGTGATCAGAAAGATATTTAACCGGAAGTGGTTTATGATGTCACTCATTTCTTTTAAAAAGAGACTCAGCCTCAGGACGCCGATAATTCTGTTTTCTGATTTTATAGGCATGGCAATGTAGAGCATTTCCTTTTTTAACGTATCGCTTATTCGCAGGAATCTTCCCACGCCCCCTTCGAGGGCCTGGGCTATCTCGGTCCTTCCCTTGTGGTTCTCCATTGTATTGGGATCAGCTTCAGAATCTGCGATGACCCGGCCATTAACGGCGATAACCGTAATGCGTGTATTGATCCTTTTTCCAATTGTTTTTGCAAGGGTATCGAGTTCGCGGTAGTTTTTATCAAGGAGCAGAGGAACTATGCTTGTTTCGAGGGCTATCCCGAGATGCTTCAGATCGCTTGTTGTACCATCAATATAAAAATCGCGAATCTTTGTGAAGGAAAAGGCAAGGATCAGCCCTGAGAGAATAATGATCACAAAAATATATCCGGAAAAGATTTTAAGGAAAATTGATTTTTTCATTCCTCGATCTTGTAACCCATTCCTCTCACATTTTTAATCAATTCAGAAGCCTTGCCCAGCTTGTTTCTCAAGTGTCTGATATGCACATCGATTGTTCTGTCGATAACGGTCTTGTCCTGACCCCACAAGAAATTTAATATCTGATCCCTTGAATGCACCCACCCTCTCCTGGAACAGAGGAGTTGGAGTATCTTAAACTCAGTGGCAGTCAGTTCTATCTTCTTTCCCTCAACAATAACCTCATATTTTTCGAGGTCAATAATCATCACGTCCCCTACGAGAATCTTCTTTGTCTCCTGATGGGATGTATTCCTGCGCAGCACTGCTTTTACGCGGGCAACGAGCTCCCTGGGGGAGAAAGGTTTGGTTACGTAATCATCTGCACCAAGTTCCAGCCCTAAGACCTTGTCCGTTTCTTCTATCCGCGCGGTGAGCATGATAATGGGAATCGCGGAATGCTTATTATGAGATTTCAGGTGTTTACATATCTCAAAACCGTCTGTATCAGGCAGCATGAGGTCAAGGATGATAAGATCCGGGATATCAACGCTGAGAGAACGTAAAAAAGAATCTGCTTCCAGAAAGCCCTTGACCTTAAAACCCGCTTTTTGCAGATTGAGCGATACAAGCTCTAAAATATCGGGCTCGTCATCTATTACGGCAACTAACTTGGTCACCAGTGTGTCACCTTAGTCCTTGTTGGACGATACCTCAAATGGATTGTTCGTTAAACTTTACCATTAGTGTAGCGCTCATATTTGTATTTTGAGTATGATACCTTCAAAAGTCAATATAATCTCATTTTATGAATTGTACAGGTCATTTGTTAAGAATGTATTAATAATTAAGAAATGATGCGTTAATTGGAAAAAACATTAACATAAACTTAATATTCACTTAACAAGTCCTTAAGAATGAAATCCGATAACCTCTTCAGGCAATCAGAAAACAAGATTGGAGGAGGATGGAGGATGGTTGATAATAAATGGAAGGACTATATTGAGCAGGTTGATTTTGCTTTTCAGCCTATAATCAATATCCATACCGGCACCTGTTATGGTGTTGAAGCCCTGATGAGAGATCAGGGGAAAGCCGGTTTCTCAACAATAGAAGGCTTTTTTGATACTGCCTATGAAGAAAAGTGTCTCTTCGGGGTAGATTTGCTCTTACGGGAGAAGGCCTTAAAGAAATTCTCTTCGATCACCTTTTACGAAAAGATAAAACTCTTTTTCAATGTTGACAACAGGATACTTCTCATGCCGGACTACAGCCCCGGGATTACATCGGAATTGCTGGACGAGTGTGGCCTTAACCAGAATTCCATATGTTTTGAAATATCCGAAAGACACGAACTTACCTTTTGTCTTGAAACAAAGAATGCCTTTAATGCCTACAAACAACAGGCCTATAAGATAGCGATTTATAACCAGATGGAATATATAGAACCCATGCGTTACCCGGAGCATTCAGTTCACGTTCTCCTTGATGCCTTTCGGAAGAATAATGCAATGAACTATCTGCCGATTATCAATTTGAACCATGAGCCCCTGGGCATCGTAAGAGAAAAGGATTTAAAGGAATATGTCTATTCTCCATACGGCAAGGACCTCCTGAAGAACCAGAGATTAGGCCTGACCCTTATCAATTTTCTGACAAAAACCCCTGTTGCTGAAATTCTCAAAGAGGCGACCCATACGCACCAGATGTTTGTTGGGCACATCGGGGGTGATGATTTTTTCGCCTCAGCGGTTATCAGCAAAGGCGACAATGACAGGTACATGCGTCTTATACGCACAATGGTACACAAATTCAGAGATAATGCGGCCAATCTTTATGATGAAGAAGCAAAGGAGGCGGGCTGCATATCTGCAAAAAACAGGGAAGGCCAAGTGGTGAATGTGCCTCTTCTTACAGTAAGCGCTGCGGTACTGGTTGTCCATGCAGAAACGGATTGGTTCTCTTTGGAGCAGATTGTTGAGACTATAGCAACCTTAAAGCATAAAGCGAAAAATTCTGCTGATAAAATAGCGGTTCAATACCTGGGAAGGAAAACAGGCATAGCAAGCATAAACGAAGCACTTCCATTTGAATTGAATAGTGTCCGGTTGAATTGAATAGTGTCCAGTGCTAACCAAAAATTAACAGAATATTAATCTCTTCTTAACTCCTGTAGCTGAAAATTAAAAAATCTTAATGGAGGGAGGTGGGTTTTAACTACATGTCACTAATGTGACAAATATTGTGTTTCAATGACAAAGGAGGAAAGAATGAAAAGATTCATCTTGATTATGTTTGCATTTATTTTTAGTCTCCCTGCCATTAGCTTTGCCGGCAGTGTAACGAGCCGG
>PNOM01000143.1 GCA_013824835.1 Syntrophus sp. (in: bacteria)
TCTTGAATAAGGGCATAAGGTATTTCTTGCCGGGGGAAGCTCCACCATGATCCTGGGCTGCCTTATTACACTGGGTAATCCCGCAGACAGCGAACAGTACCAGCCTTTACTCGAACAACATAAAAACTGGTACGGAAGGATGCCCCGTCAGGTAAGCGCCGATGGCGGCTTTGCCTCAAAGGAGAACCTTGCCTTTGCAAAAGAGAACCACATCAAGGACATGGAGTTACTATGTCTTAAATCGGCAAGGAACAGCGCGGCAGACTGAAATCTGACGCATGAGGTGGAATCAACAGGGATAGAGCATAGGGTTCCCTGAGGATGGGTAAGGGTTTTGTTCGAAAATGGGGTTTTCCGGACGGACACTAACTATAAAAGTATTATCCTGAGCCTGCACGTTGGTTTTAATCAGCAACAGACCAAGAATTATAAAACCAACAAGCAAATGCTTCCTCTTCATACAGAATATGTCCTTATTCATAGTTGACCTCTTTTTGTAAACTCATTTAATTTCTATAGAAATAACTTACTCTCAAATGGCCCGAAAAGAACGAGGGCATCGTGACGGCTGCTCACGGAGACTATCTTTTTATTTGACCTTCTGTTTCTTTCCAATGACCCTATAAAGCATGATGCCAGGAACGGACAGAAAGGTGACGACAAGGAGCCAGACAATCTTACCGTTCCCCTCAAATCTGCTTTCAGGATATCAATAATGGCGATAATCCAGAATGGAATTACCAGAATACAAATGATAATCACGAGAACTAATAATTCGAATATTCCAACCCCTGCCATTATCCCTCCGCGCTGCTGTTGTTATACGCTTATAACAAATAAGTTTCCCCTTTGTTTCTATCGGCTATTTCGGTCGTAATTCCATCACGTATTCTGTCGTATTCTTTTCTTCGAACCTATAAAGCTCATTCGCATCTGTAAGCAATCCGAGAGCTTTATCTATAACTACTGTTTTTGTGCGAACAGGGTCAAGGGAGATGATCTCACCTTCCCCCTTTACTTCTTGCACGAGGTACCCTTTTTTATTGCCATAGATTCCATTGACCACGTAGCCATAAGTATATTCGAAAAAACGCCCGTTTATGCGCACCGGAACCCATTCTACCCACCCTCTCCACGTAGCATGCCACATCTTGTAACACCCATTCCGCTTTTCCAATGCCCCCTTGTTCATGCGAAACCCCTCGGGTATATTAAAATAAGCAATCAACCCATTGCTTTTATCGGGACCCTTATCAACGGTGGAAATCTTTTTCCAATCTGCCCGGTCAGACCCCATAAGCTCAAATGCCTTTGCGACCGCGACTTCTCTTTCCTTTTTATATTCAATCTTGTTGATAAGCTGTTTTACCTCTTTAGCGTTACGGGCGTTTGGTGCAAGCTGAAGATAGCGGGTGAGGTTTTTCAGTGCATCGTCAAACCGCTCCATCTTGTTCTGCGCCATGCCCAGGCTATAGCAGGGCTCGGGCCAGCTTGGTGCAAGCTCCGCCGCTTTCTGAAATTCCTTTATGGCGTCCGAGAGGTCTCCGTCTGTTTTTGCCATCTCGATGGCCATCTGTCCCCGATCTAAATGGCGACGGGCCTCTTCAGATACAGTTTGGGCATTTACAGCAGAACACAGCAAAAGACTCACCGCGAGAATAGCTACCCGATGAAGCGCTTGCATCTTTTTCATCTTTTCCTGCTCTTTACAAAGAGCAATGCTGCAGATTGAGTGTGTTCAGGGTGCCCTTCTTTTATTGACAGTACGTATTGGGAAATTTTCCCTTGCAACTATAGGGTGCACAACAAGACGTCCCGTTTAAAACACATGTCAGGCCTTTCTCGATGCAATTGGCACCCAGGGCAATGTTGTTACCTCTCGCCACGGAATTATCTGCTACCTGTATATAGCCTACCGGGCAATCTCCGGTATTCTCGCTCTTCTTATTTTTGGCTTCACATTTTCTAACACAACCGCTCACCCCATTAAGGCAGTTATTCGCACACTTGGCTGCCTCTGGGCTATCCTCCTTCGTTGTTTGTCTACAAATATTTAGACATGTTTGGAAAGGGCCATCACAATCACTCGCGCAATCAGCCAAAGCAACGCCCGACAATACCGCTAAAATTGTCAATATCACCAATGCTAATCCAATCTTTTTCATTCTCATACCCTCCTTATTTCATAAAGAGAAAAACCGCCGACAGCGCCGGCGGCTCTGGTTTTAACCTTTATCCGCCACCGGATTACTTCGGTCTTGAGCTACAGCCTTTAGCATGGCCACTACCACAACGACGGCCACATTCAGCGCAGACACATTGTGGTTCCGGCGGTTGTTGTGAGAATGCCAGTTGAGGCGTACCAATTACTAATCCTGATACTGCTACTCCTGATAATAGTAATACTGAAGTCAGTGCCGTATAAAAACATTTCTTCATTTTGCCCGATTTGGTCATTTTAATCTCCTTTTAGATATCTGCCAGTGGGACTATTTGTCTTAAAACCAACAGTCTGTTCAACTATAGTCTATAGTTGAACTACTTACCGGCCTTATTACCTCCCCAACCCTGGCCTGCCTTTTCTCTCGCAGATTCCTCCTTGCCTGCCTTTGCATCTTTTGCAGCATCCTTAGAGGTTTTTTCCACACTCTTAAGCTGCTCCATCGCACTCGTGCTCTTGCTGTTCTTGTCGGCTGCCGTTGCGACAAAAGGCAAGAAGCAGGCTACCAGCATTACGCATAAAAATGATTTTAGTTTCATGTGTTCCTCCTTTTTAAATATTTTGGCACTTATGCGTCAATAAAGCAATTTTATGTCAATCCCGCCTTATTGCCACTTTATGTTTTTTTAGACAATCCTATGGTACGTTTTGTTCCCGTACATCCACAGAATAATTTGTCGCATAATCGTATGCTCAGTAATTTCATCACCTGGTAGAGTTTTATTATCCTCTGTCGGATGCTTCTGAAGATATGGCGCTTTTGCCCCAGACATTAGGGAACAAGATATCAGGCCGGTTATCCCGTAATTGAAGCAGAGCTTCCCCCTCCTTGCTCTCCCATAATAGCCGTTGATCCACGTGGGAGACATGAGTTCAGCCCCAATTGCTTCAGTATCCTGCTTCTCATATATAGTGATGGAGGCGACCCGCTTCCGATAAGAAAACAGGGGGAGGGGCAGGATAGCTGCTTCATCACAAAGAGTGATGCCTATGCTCAGATTAGCGGTACATTCTTTGGGGCAGCAGTGAAAGAAAATAACGTTGCTACTGCTTCGGTAAAATAAAATGTCACAAACAGTTCGTCATCTGCGCCCTTCGGATACATCTTGAGAAGATTAGGTGCTTCCTGGAAAGCCTGGACTTTTGCCTCACGTGTTTCATCAAATGTAATTCTACCTCTAATCCTCAGCCATGTACTGCCATTGCTTCCCATATCCGAAATCTCGATATCTGGATTCTGCTTTAGCTGCTTGTACACCTCTTTAGTTTTATTGGTGCAGAAATAGAGTGTATTATTCCTTTTCATCATAAAACCGAAGGGGCGGACTCTTGCCTTAACCCCATCAACAGTAGCAATGTGAAAAACAGGGCTGGCTTTTATGAACTCAAAAACAGTATCCATGCTGACCTCCTAATGATGATTTTGTTCGGTATGGCTTAACTATATTGCAATATGATGAAATATGCAATAAATAGGTGCTATGGTGACTTATCCTGTCAAGGGGAGCGAGGAAGCTGAAGGGCGGTATCTTACTAAAGCGAGGCTTTGCAATTTAACCTTTCCTCAGTGATTTTTTGACGTATTTTGCATCGTTTCAGGAGTTCTATCGTTTCCCTATAATGAACACTGATGGACTCGCTTGTCATTGACTTTAGTATCTCCAAATCCCTGACCCGGACTTCGCGGTCCACCAAGCCCAGATAAGTCCTGTGGTCCGGGTTAATCCAAAAATACAGATACTCATATGTGTCTTGTCCCGGGGTTGGTGATATCCTTCGCAGTATACTGCTATCCGGAACACTTGCATAGTGTTTGTTGCTGAAACTCATGATGTAACCTTCTTGTGTGAGCCATTCCGGGTATTGATCAAGCAGTTCTGCAGCGAGTTTATTCTCGATCAACAGTCGCGCACCTTTTGTTGTACTTTCCAACCCCATTACTCTTGCAAGGGTATCATCCTGTGGCAGCCTCTTTTCATAA
>PNOM01000144.1 GCA_013824835.1 Syntrophus sp. (in: bacteria)
TATAAGGTCCAGCTTTTCGTAGAGGATAGTGCGAGTAAACCGGATCAGGCTGCCTCAGCAGCCCAGAAACTGATTACCCAGCAGAATGTCCTTGCCATAATAGGTCCCAATTCGACAAGCAATGCCCTGCCTGCATCAGAAATTGCAGAAAGCTCTAAAGTTGTGTTGATATCACCCTGGTCAACAAATCCGAAGACCACCCTTGACAGCAAGAGCAATGTGCCTAAACAGTATGTCTTCAGGGCCTGCTTTATTGACCCCTTTCAGGGGCGTGTAGTGGCAAAGTTCGCCATGGACTCTATCAAGGCGAAAAAGGCTGCGGTCCTTTATGATGTGGCATCGGACTACAACAAAGGTATTGCCGAATATTTCAAGAAGACCTTTGAGGAAAACGGCGGTAGTGTGGTTGCCTTTGAAACGTACACAACAAACGACAAAGATTTTTCTGCTCAGCTTACGAAGATAAAGAGCGCAGGACCGGATGTCATATTTCTTCCCAACTACTATAACGAGGTGCCTTTGCAGGTCCAGCAGGCCCACAGGCTTGGTATTAAGGCTGTTGTTATAGGCAGTGATTCATGGGGCAGTCAGGACCTTACCAAGCTTTGCGGAAAGGATTGTGAAGGATATTACTTCAGTACCCATTATTCTGCGGAGTCAGCGTCCCCTGCAGCACAGAAGTTTATCCAGGGATACAAAACCATGTACAACAATACCCCTGATGATGTTGCAGCCCTTACATACGATTCGTTCGGCATCCTCCAGCAGGCGCTCCGTACCATGAATAAGCAGGATCGTCAGCAGTTGCGGGACGGCCTTACCAAAATAACCGATTATAAAGGCGTGACAGGTGATATGCGCTTTCAGTCCGGGTCCGGTGATCCCATTAAAGGCGCGGTGATCATGCAGATTAAGGATGGCAAATTTACCTGGTTTGCAGACGCAAAACCTTGATATATTTTTTACAGCAGGCCCTTAACGCCCTTCAGCTCGGGAGTATTTATGCCCTCATAGCCCTTGGCTATACCATGGTCTATGGCATACTTACCATGATCAATTTTGCCCACGGCGATTTTTTTATGGTAGGCGCTTTTATCTGTTTTGTGGTGGTCACCTTTCTCCAGCTCCCTTTTCTTCCCGCCCTCATTCTTTCCATGGCCGGGGTGACGATCCTCGGTGTGATTGTGGAGCGGATAGCCTATAAACCGCTACGGCAGGCGCCAAGGGTTTCGGCAATTATTACTGCCCTGGGGGTAGGCATTTTTCTTGAAAATTTTACCCTTGCCCTCAACCCCTACCCGAAGCATATTCCGGCCCTGATCGCAAATTTAAACTGGACCTTCGGCGGTCTTACTATTTCTTCCCTTCAGTGCACCATAGTAGTCCTTTCTGTAGTGCTCATGATAGTGCTGCACCTCATTGTCAAGTATACGAAAGTCGGTATGGCTATGCGCGCCATCTCATGGGACAAGAATGTGGTGCCCCTCATGGGCGTGCCTGTAAATACGGTAATCTCCATAACCTTTGCCATCGGGAGCGGTTTGGGCGGGGCAGCAGGCATGATGTACGGTATGGCCTATCCGGTCATTGACCCCTATATGGGCATCATGGTGGGGTGGAAGGCCTTTATTTCTGCTGTAGTGGGCGGGATCGGCAATATTCGGGGGGCCATGGTCGGAGGGTATATACTTGGCGCCACTGAAATCATGGTGGCAGCCTTTTTTCCCTCTACTTACCGTGATTTTGTTGCATTTTCGCTCCTCATTGTTCTGCTCATATTCAGGCCTTACGGGATTTTTGGAAAACCAAGGATTCAGAAGGTGTGACGACCATGAGGGGAGGGTTGTGGCTCAGCGAAACGGGGGGTATTTTAAGGACATGGCTCCTGACAAAGGCATGGCTCCTTCCTCTACTTCTTATCCTCGGTTTCGCTTTTTCTTTTGCAATCCCTTATTACGGACTTCTTGACCCCTACGTTCAGCTTATCCTCATGTATATCGGCATAAATATCATCCTTGCCCTGAGTCTTAATCTTGTGAATGGATATATGGGAGAATTTTCAGTGGGTCATGCAGGGTTTATGTCTATTGGGGCCTATATTTCCTCGATTCTCACGGTGAAGGTTTTTTCTGCAAGCAGTGCAGCCTGGCTCTTTCCTGTTGCGGTTATCGCAGGCGGTGCAGGAGCGGCCCTCCTCGGCCTTCTTGTTGCAATCCCGTCTTTCAGAACGAGGGGTGATTACCTTGCCATAGTAACCCTCGCATTTAATATGATCGTGAAATCAGTCCTGGAAAATATCGATGCCGTAGGCGGCGCCCGGGGGTTTCTCGGGATGTCCAAGCTTACAACCCTCCCCCTCGTATTCTGCTGGACTGTGCTGAGCGTGTGGCTTATCAGAAACTTTATTTACTCTAACTACGGCAGGGGTGTGCTTGCTATCCGGGAAGACGAGATTGCCGGTGAACTGATGAGTGTGAATACCCGTCAGGTTAAGCTCCTTGCCTTCACTATTTCATCCTTTTTTGCAGGGGTTGCAGGGGGTCTTTTTGCCCATGTGCTTCAGTTCATTAATCCCCGCATGTTTGATATTGTAAAATCTACTGACATGCTCATCATGGTCTATCTCGGAGGCATCGGGTCCATCGGGGGGTCAATTCTGGGGGCCACCATCTATACCTTTCTCCTTGAGATTCTGCGCCCTCTCGGTATATGGAGAATGGTGATAATGCCCCTGACTCTTGTACTTCTCATGATTTTCCGGCCAAGGGGTATCATGGGGCTCCGTGAGTTTGCATGGTTTCTGCCAAAGACTGCCCGGACGAACCGGCTTGCCCAGTTACGCAAGGAAGGGGAAGAATGGCGCTCCTGAAAGTTGACCATGTGACCCATTATTTCGGAGGGCTTTGTGCCGTATCCGACTTCAACCTTCTGCTGAAGCCCCACGAGCTGCTTGGCATCATCGGACCGAACGGCGCAGGAAAGACAACAGTTTTTAATATTATCACCGGTGTCTACAGACCGACAGAAGGGAGTATCTATTTTAATGACATTGAGATCAAGGACAAAACGCCCGACCGTATAACGGCCATGGGCATTGCACGGACCTTCCAGAATATCCGGCTTTTCAATGAGCTGACAGTGCTTGATAATATCGCAATTGCCCAGTACGCAAAGGCTGCATACAGCCCTGTTGAAGCACTGCTTCATATTGGCAGGTACAGACGGGAAGAGCAGAGGATTATGGAGCGGTCTCAAGAACTTCTTGCCCTCTTCAAGCTTGACGGGCTGGCCTTTGAACAGTCGAAGAATCTGCCCTATGGCCTTCAGAGACGCCTTGAGATTGTCCGCGCCCTTGCTGCAGAACCGCGGGTTCTTCTTCTCGACGAACCTGCAGCAGGTATGAATCCTAAAGAGGTCGATGAACTTATGACCTTTATCGGCTGGATTCGAAAGGAATTCAACCTTACCATTATCCTCATAGAACACCAGATGCGTCTTGTCATGGGTATATGCGAGAGGCTTGTAGTCCTCGATTTTGGCGCAACCATTGCAGACGGCGCCCCTCATGAAGTGCAGGGCAATGAAAGGGTTCTTACCGCCTATCTGGGAGAGAAACTGAAGGTATGAAAAATGATGATCCTATACTCGATGTAAGGAGTCTTACTGTCTCCTATGGTGCGATTACTGCGGTGAGTGGCATCTCCTTTGATGTGAGGGAAGGGGAGATCGTTACCCTCATTGGTGCAAACGGCGCAGGGAAGACGTCGATTTTACGGGCCATATCGGGGATAACAGCTTTCAGCGGCGATATTATCTATGGAGGCCAGAGCCTGCGCGGGGTTCCTCCCCATCGTATTGTTGACCTCGGCATTGCCCATGTTCCTGAAGGACGGGGCATTTTCGGCAATCTTACGGTGAAGGAAAACCTGACTCTTGCCACGTGGCAGCGGAAAGACAAGGGCGGAATAAAAGATGATTTTGACCGTGTCTTCGGTCTTTTCCCGATCCTGAAGGAAAGGAAGGATCAATCAGGGGGTACCCTCTCCGGGGGAGAGCAGCAGATGCTCGCCGTAGCCCGCGCCCTTATGAGCAGGTGTCGCGTATTGCTTCTCGATGAGCCATCCATGGGCCTGTCCCCTGTCCTTGTACTGGAGATATT
>PNOM01000145.1 GCA_013824835.1 Syntrophus sp. (in: bacteria)
AATAAGTAAATAACTCATGGAAAGAGACCCGTTTCTAACTTCCGAAAACCTTGGGGTCAGGTCTTGTTTCTTGCAGTAGAGGTGACACATGTGAACTACATGCAAATAACAAGACCTGACCCCATAACTTCCTACGAAGACGGATCGTTTATTTCTTAACCTTTTCTTCAACTTTCTCTGCGCCTTTCTTCACTGCATCTCCCGTTTTTTCCGCTCCTTCTTTTACCTTCTCGCCGGTTTTCTCCAAAGCTTTGTCTACCTTTTTGCCCGCTTTTTCCATGACTCCCTCCTCTTTCTGACAGCCGGAGATAGCAATAACAAATACCAGGACTGCAGCGACGGAAACAATGCCCTTGAGAAATAATAGAATTGATTTTTTCATGGTGATCTCCTTATTAGTTAATAGATTGACTGATAATATCAATATTGTCACGGATCTGTATCTTGTCAAGCATAAGACTTTGCATGAGGTCTTAGGGGCGGTCGTAAATAAGTAAATAACTCACGGAAAGAGACCCCTTTCTATCTTCCTGAAAGCAGTGTTCTCAACTTTTCTCTTGAAACATACAGTTTCAGGTGGTAATGAATAGGCAAGGTTAAGTAATAGGCTGCTTAGGTAGCAAAGAAACGCATCACTCTGAGCTTTTATCATACAAATTGGGGAACGATATGTTTATTGTGCAAAGCAGATTGTTGTTACTGCTCTTCTTCTATCTTATCTTACAGGGATGCGTGTCCACTTCCATCCCTGTGGTCTCCCGGGTTGCAGTACCGGATGTGACCGCTCTTCCGGCAGATGAGCTATCGAAACCACTGCGTTTGGATCGCGTTGTCTTTGATGTTCCTAAGGGGACGGTTTTGGGAGAAAAACGACAAGGCAACCGGTGCGTCTCCCCTTCTCCCCTGATATGGGAGGAAGTTTTAGAGCATGATCGGGGTGACTACCATAGAGAATTCGAGAGAATTGCGAAGCAGTACAACTTTCGGTTGGCGGGAAAACCGGCTTCCCCGATTGAAGCTAAGTTAATGCGAACCGAGCTTAGAGTAACAGCAAAAATAGTGGTTACCGCTCAAAATATATGTTCTGCAGGAACTTCCGGCGAGCGCCCCATACGCAAAGGCAACGTAAGATTCTTCGTCCGCTGGGAAGTCTTTTCCCTTCAGGCAAAGCAAGTCGTATTCGTCCTTGAAAATGAGAGTTCCGGGGTACTTGAAAACTTCAAGCCCTATGGTGAGGACAGCTTTTATGTACAAGCATTTGGGAATGCACTGAGAGGCCTGCTGAGTAATGATGAGTTCAGGGACGAGGTTTTGACATTTGGATAATCATGGCTGTTCTGCAACTACCAATCCTATGGGGTAATGGGGGGACGTAGGAAATATCAAGAAGGCAATGAAAATAGGGGCCCCTGCCCTCCACATGATACATATAAGTTCAAAAAGATGTTGTTAGGCAGGCCCTGCGGGCGCGGAGGAATATGAAAACTGTGAAGACCAAATTGTTACTTGTATTATTGCTCCTGGGTTTTGTGTCACCAGCCTGGGGACTCCCATTCACACATTATGCGGCTGATAGCCTTCGTCTGCGATCCAGCGGCAGTAGCACCGCTTCCGTCACTACAGTTCTGCAACCGTTGATGGGATTAGAGATCCTGGAGCGCGGCACCGCCGCAAGAATCAATGGTATTTCGGCAAATTGGGTAAAAGTTCGGGCTGAAAACGGTTCCGTCGGATGGTGCTTCTCGGGGCATCTGAAACCCATCGAGAGTAATGTGGCCAAATCCCTTGGTAAGTATATCGCTCACCGGAAATCCGGCGCATATCCACCCAATACGTTCAATCCCAAGTTCGAAAATGTGTTGTCCATTGACGAAGTCAAGAGTCAGACCGGGTACTATATCGAACAATTTCCCAGGCGATTTCAGGGAACCGGACGTGCTCCGGAAATCCTTCAGTTGATGGTCTCAGATGGCCGGGTACTCGTCCGGGAGGTGGATGTCCAAAACGGGAAAACCGTGATTCGCCTCGAGACCGAATTCAAATACGATGGGACCACGTTTTCCCATATGAAGTCAACAATCAAGAAGCAGAACGGAAAGATATATCTCCTCTATCGAGAACACCCCCCTGAAGAGGAATGGCTGGGAACCTGGCAGCATGAGGACCCCTATAGTTTCGTGTGTGATTTAGAATCCCCGATGCCTCCCTCTATTCAACGGCTCACCAGTGACTATCTGCAGAACTACGCTGGCACGTATGTTTTTGACTCTTATGTGATCCTCAAGGCCAAAAACAGTAAGGTCAATACAAAGAAGTTTCGTTCGGCCAAGGTTCACATCGGGTACGATGTTAAAAAGAAAGCCCTTTCTGTGCCATGCCACGATCTCCTTGACATAACTGATCCCGACAACGGGGTTGGTGACTACACTCTCTATTTCATCGAAACTTTGGGAACGGAGCCGTTTTTTTGGACCTACGGCGAGGGCGATGGTTTTAACGAAGAGAAGTATTGGTTCTACAAGGGAGGGATTGCCATTTCCCATGAACAGCAAGGTCCTGACGACGACGATGATGGGAATGTGACTAAGGAAATACATGAGAAATATGTGATCTTTCTGAAAAAAGTCAAGTAATTTTAAACGGCAGTAAAGACGGTATTCAGAGCAGAAATGCGCTATAATTGCCACTGCCGTTATGTGCGGGATGCTTCCTCGTTCATATATTTACCTCCTGTCCAACTTGATCTTCATTTGTCAAATGTTGCTCATAGTGTTTATATTACTCCGGCAAGTAAACACCTCAAGGGTTGTCATGCCGGACGTGATCCGGCATCCAGTATTTTCAATCAATAGATTCCTCGAAGCTCTGCTTCGGGGTAACCATATTCCCTCGCCCCTCGCGGGAGAGGGTAGGGTGAGGGGGCGTAATCATGTTCCTCATTCCGCTAATACCTCGCAGCTCTGCTGCGGGGTAGTTGATTGGATGTTGCTTCGCAATTAAATCGTGCCGGCTTTCGCCGGAATGACGGTAATTTGGGTGTTTTGTTGCCGGAGTAATAACACAATAAGTCTGTGAGGTCACATGTCTATTTCTATCAACATAATTGTACTTCCTGGATCAAATGATTAGGTTAGTAAAACATATATGGAGAAGATTATTATGACTGGAGTCCGCAAAATCAATAAGGTATGGACAAGCAAGCCGACCATCGAGGGGGCTGGTGTCCATCTGAAACGGGCTTTCGGCAACAATGAGGTGCCTTTGTTCGACCCCTTTTTGATGCTCGACGATTTCCGTTCCAATAATCCCGACTATTATCGTGCCGGCTTCCCCTGGCACCCGCATCGTGGGATCGAAACGATCACCTATGTTCTGAAAGGCGATGTGGAGCATGGGGATAGCATGGGAAACAAGGGTGTATCTCCTCCGGCGATACGCAGTGGATGACCGCGGGGAGCGGTATCATACATCAGGAAATGCCGCGGGGAGATTATGAAGGCAAGATGGAGGGGTTCCAACTTTGGGCAAACCTGCCGAGATCCCACAAGATGATGGAACCACGCTATCGCGATATCAAGAGCGCCGAGGTGCCTGAAGTTGTACTCAAGAACGGCGCGAAGATCAAGGTCATCTGCGGCAGAGTTGGGGAACAGGTCGGCCCGGTCACAGGTATCATCATCGACCCCGAGTATCTTGACGTGACTGTTCCCGCAAAGGCTGAGTTCAAACACCCGACCAAGTACGGCCATACCATGTTCGCCTACGTCATCGAGGGGCTGGGATACTTTGATGAAACAAAAAGGTATCCGATCGGGAATGGCGCGATCTGCCTGTATGCTGATGGCGACCACATTGTAGTTACGACCGTTGAAGAACCTGTCAGGTTTCTGCTCATCTCGGGCAAGCCCATCGGTGAACCCGTGGCCTGGTATGGTCCGATTGTAATGAACAGTGATGAAGAGCTGCAACTGGCGTTCAAAGAGTACCAAAACGGGACGTTCATAAAGCATAAAAAGCCTTCGGGTATATAATATGCATGATCGCAGTGCTGTTCGCGGTTTGTATCACTCCGGCATTCTCAGTCGGCCCGAAGGACGGCGTCTACTCACCGGAGATACAGGTGAGGATCGAAGGATATTGAGGTTT
>PNOM01000146.1 GCA_013824835.1 Syntrophus sp. (in: bacteria)
GATCATCCATCATATTAAAATTGTTAGCAAAGTAAGCTTTCAGTTGAGAAAAGGGCAGGTAGGCAGGGTTTATCGGCGACATGTTGGCAGACAGGAGGGTCAGAATTCTGAGAGCAGTAAAATGAGATCCAGATATCTCTGACCTAATCTTAAACAGGTTCGGTATGCTGCTCGACTCTTCTGCATAAAAAAAGCGATAGGGAACCATCATTGGTCGGAGTACCTGGTGAATTTTCAGTGTCCACCCACCCCTTCGGATCATCTCATCGACGCGGGTGTATCCTGATAAAAGAAATTCCCGAAAGAGTTCTAACGATAGACGCATATTTCCATGTGCACAAGCCCTAAGAAATTTATCCAAGTGCGATGACTGTCCCCGCTGAAACTGCTGACGCAAAACCCTTAGCAATCTATCGATATTCTGAATCTTCTGGTGGTCTACCCCGGGCAATATGGCTCCGGTTCGGTCTGGACTAGCCAAGATGTCGGACATATACGCCAACCGTTTAGAAAAAACCTCCTCTGTGGGAGGGCTGCTCAAGTGAAAACCGCTGTTGGGGAAAGCATCAAGTGTTCCGTGCAATTTCGAGTAATGAAATCTCTCCTCGCGCATTGAGATTACAACGAGACATTTGAGTCTGGTAGAAATATGCTGGGCCAGTGTAAAGCTATAGTCCTGCATGTCAGTGGAGAATTGATCGGTATTGTCGAGCACTACTATTAACCCCTTCTGACGTGTTCTCCAGTGTTCGGCTATCCTTACCGCACAGTACTCTGAATCCTGAAGCCATTCCTTGATAAGACCATTTAATTGTATGTTGTACATTTCTGACTTTGGGTCGAGCCCGGCAAGCGTCTGTTTCTGAGCCTGTCTATATCTATCAGCGAAAAGGTTAATAATGCCTTCCCGATCTCCATTCAATACGTTGTTTTGATCAATACTATTGAGTAGTTGTATCCAAATCTGCTTCTCTATGTTCGTTCGTTCCTCTGGGCATTCGAGCAAGTCGACTACAGCAACAACCGCGAAATTTTTAACAACGTCTGGAGGACGGTGGTAAAGGAGTCTTCGGATGAATGTTGACTTGCCTGATCCTTTGCCACCGAAAAGGATTATGACTTCACCTTTTTGACGACCGCAAACGCCATCAACTATCCTTGTTCCGAAAGCCCCTCCTTCAGAATCATCTAAAAACTCTTTTACATTGTAATTTTGAAAGTATGGAGAAAGGCAGTCGTAGATTACTTGGTTAACTCCTGCAATATTAACGGTATATTCGCGCATGTTTACATAACATCGCTCCATGAATTCGTCATCCCGCTCATTCATTACGCCCAGGTAGCGACCTGCGAGGGGGCGAAGAAATGGAGCTAAGTGATTTGACGTAACCTCTTGGTCATAGGCAACAATTCCGGTTTTTGGATAAAAGACTTCTCTTCGTTGCGATTGAATGCCCCCTAACAATTGAACCAGCGACGCCCGATCTGTGATATCTGCGTAACCCAGCTTGTTTGTTGCATCCGTAAAACAATCACAAAAGTAACGCAGACCAAAAATGACAAAGGCGTTGAGGTCTCGCCAGTCCCGTTGGCGTTCGAATGTCTTGAAGAATACCCATTGATGCCCGTTTGTAACCGCCGCGTATTCACAACCTACATTGGTGCAGTAAGTTCTAACTTGTTCAACTGCGCTTCGCATGGTCGGGTCTGTAAGTAATGTCTTCATTCGAATAATTGAGCTTAGAGACTGTTGGCCAAAATTTGCTGGAAACGTAAAGTACTTGCCTTCTTTTTTGGCCTCAATCAATAAAAACAGTTTGTCTTGGCGTCCAAGAAGCCCGTAGTCGGCATATCCGGGATCAATAAAGGATTCACAGTGAACTGCTGACCGCGGCCAAGAAAGGATGTCGTGTAAAGTAACGTCAATAACCTGATGACGTGTATCGGCCTCGTTGAGTTCGTGGGTAGAGGAGTATTTGTCTGCCAAGGTACAAGCCATATCATGCGGGGTTTTTATCGGTAGTGTCATTTGTCCCTCATATGTTTTTCCTTCCGGCCTATTTTTTGGATCGGCCATAGGAGTTTATGCTTGTTGGGCAACTCGAATCCTAAGGGGTTGCGATATCTTTATAATGATTATCACTTATAACAATCCATATCAAGCCAAATCTCAAGATAGCACCATTACAGGAAGCTACCAAGCCGTTCTGCCTAATTTAAACGTGAGCGGCTTTGCCCAAAACCTCTTCAGCCCATTGATTAAGGCTTTTACCTGTGGTTTTTGCCATGGCAAGGGCTCTGGCATGAATCTCAGGGGAAACGCGGAGCATAATCTTACCGGAAGCTGCCTTCAATGGTGTGCGGCCAGTAGTAGCGCAATCTGCAACATAATGCTCAATGGCGGCCTCGAAATCAGCCCGGAGTTCTTTTACGGTTTCTCCATGGAATGTTATATTATCGGCAATTCCTATAATCTTGCCAATAAAGATGTTATCCCTTTGATCAAATTCAATCCGGGCCGTATATCCCTTGCAGGTCATTACATTTTTCATAGTTTTACCTCCAGTTGCCTCAACCACTCGCGAATTTCTTCGACCTGATACTTTTTAGCTTCCTTGCCAGGATGAGGCCGCTGAAGGTACTGTCGGCTTCCCTTCAGCTCAAAGACAATACGGGAGCCTGAACCTTCCCGGATATCCCCGCCAAGGGCTGATATCAGGGCTTTAATGTCGGAAAACAGAATGCCTCCTCGCGTAGGGACCGCAAAGATTGCCTCAAAAACGCGCCGGTGTTTTGCCTTCATTATATTATGATAGCACTTTAAGATAGCTCATGCAAGCAATATATGATAGCATAAAGTTTGCTTAGGAAAACCCGTCATGTCCTCTATATTATCTCATATTGTGCACTTTTAAGTTGAATTCGCCATGTTTGACCGTAGACCTTGAGAACTTTAGGCAATCGATGCTTGAATTTACATGATTACATCTATTTATGCGCCTTTTGCTTTGTTTTTCCAGCCAGATCAAGCAAAACTTCAGGATGTTTTGCTGCAACCATTAAGAGGACTTTTGCCGGTCCTTCCGGTTTACGTCTCCCTTGTTCCCAGTTGCGAAGCGTTCCAACGCTTATCCCCATCAGAGCAGCAAACTTATCCTGAGACAAACCATAATTGTTACGGAGTTTTTTAACTTCCGACTCAGGAAATTCAAAAACCCGTGAGGGCTTCATGGTGTCTTTCATAATAGCACTGCCCTGTTTTACGCTTTCCATAAGCTCTTCAAATAATTCCTTTTTCATGGATACTCTCCTTCGACAACCTTTTTTAGCAGTTGTAGCTGATCCGGTGTCAGGTCATCCTGTTCATTCTTCGCATATGCAAAGACGAGCAAGAGGGTGTTCTGTGCAACAAACCAGTAGTATATAACCCTCGTACCCCCGCTCTTTCCGTGGCCCTTTGCAGACCAACGCAGCTTCCTTAGACCACCGCTTCCTCGAATAACCTTGCCGGCATCAGGCTTATTGAGCAAGTGCAACTGCAGCAACCGGTATTCTTCATCAGGCAGGATTGCAAGAATCCTTTTTGTGAATATCGGAGTCTCAATAATGACCATACCATATTATACGCCGTTGGCGTATAATATACAATTAAAATAGTCTCTGAATGCTTTGCACCGCATTTGTTTTTACATGTGGTTTTTGCCATGGCAAGAGCTCTGGCATGAATCTCAGGAGAAACGCGGAGCATAATCTTGCCGGAAGCTGCCTTCAATGGGTTGCGGCCTGTAGCAGCGCAATCTGCGATATAATGATCAATGGCAGCTTCGAAATCAGCCCGGAGTTCTTTTACCGTTTCTCCATGGAATGTTATGGTATCGGCAATTCCTATCCCTTTGATCAAATTCTATCCGGGCTGTATATCCCTTATAGGTCACTACATTTTTCATAATTTTACCTCCAGTTGTGC
>PNOM01000147.1 GCA_013824835.1 Syntrophus sp. (in: bacteria)
AAAATAAACCTCCCCGCCGCAAGCAGCGGGGTATCTAAAACATTGTACTCAGCAATTACATGCGCCCCAAGGGGCGGGGAACTGACCCCGCAGTGATTAGAAATGGAATTACCGGTATGCTCCTTCAATCGACTTGAAAGATCTCACCAGCGCCGGTGACGGCGAGGAGAGACTCATGACAGGGATTTATTTTCCGATATGTTATTCTGTAGAAGACTATATTCTTCTCACTACATGGATTGCGGTGGCCTTGAATGATGCGGTAACAGGTTGACCTCCCTTGAGGGACAGGGTTTCGAGAGAGCTTTTTGTTACATAGGCGGTGATATGAAAACCACAGTCGATAAGGACCTTGAGATATGGACCAAGGGGCGTGACATTTCCTACTATTCCATGGAACATATTTCTTGCACTGGTAACAGCGCCTCCGGAATCGATGGAGAGCGTCACATTCTCCGGTCGGATGCAGAGGATAACCTCTTCTCCCACAGCAGCGCTGCCTGCTGCCTCGATGCCATACCCCGACACAGAGGCAGTAAACGTCCCTTCCCCGGTCCTTATCACAGAACCGTTCAGAATCGTCTCTATGCCTACGAAGGATGCAACAAACTGGTCTACAGGGCGATTCATCACCTCTTCGGGCGACCCCACCTGGACTATTCGCCCTTTGTCCATCACCGCAATCCTATGGGAAAGCTGAAGGGCTTCCATGCGGTCATGGGTGGCAAAAATAGTGGTAGTATTGGAAATATTGAGTGCATGCCCCAGGTCCCTGGTCAAAGACTCCCTTGTTGGCGGGTCCAGGGACGAGAAGGGTTCATCAAGAAGCAGGATCTCAGGTTTCAATGCAAAGGCCCTCGCAAGGCTTACCCTCTGGGCCTCTCCACCAGACACCTTTCGTGCGGAACGGTCCCTGAGGTGATCGACGCCGAAAAGGTTAAGACTCTCCGCCACTGCTTTCTCGGTTTCCCTTTTATTAAATCCCCGGAACCTCAAACCTGATGCAACGTTATCAAAGACCGTGGTGTCGAAAAGGAGGGGTTCCTGAAAGACCATGGTAACCTGCCTTCTAAAGCGGAAGGCAGAATAGTCTTTGCCTACGGCAAAGCCCCTGAATGAAATCGTGCCCCTGGTGCATCTCTGTAACGAGCAGAGCGTCAGAAGAAGAGTGCTCTTGCCCGCCCCGTTGGGACCGATAAGTGAAAGGACTTCCCCTTCTGCAATCCGGAGCAAAGGCACCTCCAGGACATTTGCCCCCGCCCTTTCCACACAAAGGTCTCTGGCCTCCAATATACTGGGGCTCACGTCGCCCCCTCTCCCGGCAGAAGCCGGGTGAGCCTCCCCTTCTCGCTCGCCGTGCTCGCTAAAAGACATTTGGACTTACTGGGGCTCACGTCGCCCTCTCTCCCCGACCCGCAAGCGGGTACCCCGGCCGGGTGAGCCTCCCCTTCTCGCTCGCCGTGCTCGCTAAAAGACATTTGGACTTACTGGGGCTCACGTCGCCCTCTCTCCAGTCTGTTCTTGGCAAATATTTCAAATTTGAAATTTGAAATTTGAAATTCTTCACCGTGGCCTCTCCTTCTGCTGCACATGGGTCAGTATCAGATTGATCATATAGGCAAGAATCAGGAGAATTACACTCAGGGCAATCGCTACATCGAAGTTGCCTTTGCTTGTCTCCATGACTGTCGCTGTGGTGAGCACACGAGTATAGCCCTTTATGTTTCCTCCCACCATGATCGACGCCCCTATTTCAGAGATCACCCCGCCGAATCCAGCCATAACTGCTGCCAGGAGAGAGAGTCTCGCCTCTTTGATGAGCACCCAGACCATCTGGAGGCGGGTTGCGCCGAGGGCAAAAATTTGGAGCCTCAGTTTTTTTGGAAGCTGCTGCATGGCTGCAACCGTGACACCCATGACAATCGGGGTGGCTATAATCGACTGGGCAATGATAATCGCTAAAGGGGTATAGAGAAGCCCCAGGAAGCCAAAGGGCCCGCTTCTCCACAAGAAAATGGTTACAAAAAGACCGACCACCACAGGCGGCAACCCCATGCCCGTATTGATGAGGCTTACCACGATCTTCTTGCCCGGAAACCTTGTGAGGGCAACAACAGTGCCGATCGAGACCCCGATAAAGAGGCTTATTATGGTGGCAATACCGGACACTTTAAGGGAGAGGAGGGTAATGCCCAACACCTCATTATCGAGGGCAAAGAGCAACAAAATTGCCTTTTTGATGCCTTCAAAAATCAGATCCATCTTTCACCATAAGTCATTCACAGACTGCTCCTGCCCTTTGCCATTTCTCCGCCCGTCATCACTGCTCACCCACCACTCTTCACCTTATGCTTTCCGGTTGTTTTCTATCCGCCAATTACTAATTACTAATCGCCAATTACCAATTATTTCCCCAGTTCTTCAACCTTCTTGCCTGCATCAGGGAAAAACAGAGGCGATCCGAATTTGTCTATCCCGAAGGTCTTGACAATAGCCTGTGTCTCTTTTGAGACCATGAAATCGGCAAATGCCTTTCCACCCGGTGCGTTTACTTTCGGGAATTTTGTCGGGTTAATCTCGATAACATGGTAAATGTTAAGGAGGATCGCATCCCCTTCCGCCAGTATGTCAAGGGAAAGCCGTTTCTTTAAGGCCAGATACGTGCCCCGGTCTGCCAGGGTATAAGCCCCTTTTTCTGAAGCCACATTCAGGGTCTGCCCCATGCCGAGTCCCGTCTGCTGGTACCACTTTTCTCCTTCGTACTTGACTCCTGCTGCTTTCCAGATGGCCTTCTCCTTGGAGTTGGTGCCTGAATTGTCACCCCTGGACATGAAAACGCCTTTTGCGGAGGCAATCCTTTTGAACGCCTCTGTGGCAGGCTTCGCACCCTTTATCTTGGCGGGGTCCGCTGCAGGCCCGACTACAATGTAGTCATTATGCATAATGAGCCGCCTGTTTATGCCGAAGCCCTCTTTTACAAATTTCTGTTCTGCCTCCGGAGAATGAACAAGCAGTACATCCGCCTCACCCTTCTGGCCCATGGCCATTGCCTGCCCGGAACCAACGGCAATAGTCTTCACAAAATACCCGGTCTTTTTCTCGAAGATCGGGATGAGTACGTCAAGAAGCCCGGAATCCTGGGTGCTCGTAGTAGTTGCGAGAATGACACTCTTTTCCAGTGGCGGTGCAGCCTTGACGGATATTGATATACCGAAAATAAAAAAAGCGACAGCGATAGTCAACATTGAATATTTAACCAATTGATACCCCGCAGTTCTGCTGCCGGGCGTTTGAATAGCCTTCATAGCTTTCATAAAATTGAACCTCCCTTAAAAAAGCTTGTTGAGTCTCTTCCAAAAGTCGTCACTCCGGTGAAAACCGGAGTCCAGAAATATTCGTAATGCACTGAAATTGCTGGATACCGGCATTCGCCGGTATGACGAAAAATAAATGTATCACGACTTTTGCAAGAGGCTCTGTTAATAATACTTAAATATCAGCCTGAAATCAAGATTATTGGTAGTATTAACGACAAACAGGGCAATATCTTCTTTATTATGATTATTTTATTGCATCAGGTATTGTTTAATAAAAATATGAATAGCTTTTGTTCTTATTAGTTACTATTTGTAATATATTTATTTATTTATGAAGAGGTAATGGTACGTTAATAGCAGATGCTTGACGAACCGTTATATCTTGATGTATATAACGGTTAAGTTACTAATAAATTCAGGAGGAAGTAATGAAAAAAGGTGTAATTGTATTACTCGTATTCTTTCTCTCGCTCCCTGCCCTTTGTTTTGCCGGCAGTGTGAAGAGCAGA
>PNOM01000148.1 GCA_013824835.1 Syntrophus sp. (in: bacteria)
CCTGCCGGCCATCGAAGCAGACCGCTTCCCCGCCAACCCATCTCATGAATAACATGAATGAAGGTAGATAATTGCCTACTTAGGAGGAATTGTTATGGTCTCAGATGTGTCTATGGTGTCTCAAGACGAAAGACCTCTTTAATCCGGTCTATAGACTTCGGCGACCCGATAACGATCAGCCTGTCTCCCGGTTTCAGTCTCTCGTCGGGCCTGGGCATGGGTATCTTCTCCCCATTTCGAATGATGCCGATTACGGTAGCGTCAAATTCCTTCCTGAAATGGAGTTCGGCAAGAGACTTATTGCAATGAGGCAACGAGGGGGCCACGGTGACTTCAGCAGTAGCAAACTGTTTTTGCCCCTCTTCAGTTCCTTCATCTTCAATCTGCTGCAAGACATCTTCCGCCTGTTCGAGGGTGTCCGGCTCGCCCATTAAAACAAGACGGTCGCCGGGGAAAAGTTGAAACTCAGGGTAGGGATCAAGGTAAACCCGACCCGCCCTTGTCACTGCTATAATGGAAATGCCGGCCAGCGAGCGAAGATTGAGATCCTTGATGAACTGACCCGCGAAAACGGAACCCTTCCTGAGCCTCGTTTCCCTCAGCACAAGGGGCCAATCCGGGTCCAACGTCAACATATGCATCGCCTCCGTGAGCGAATCGGCTGCCTCTTCCGCTGCGTCTCCGAAGGGTCTCAGCACCACATGTGCACCGGCGGCGAGAAACGTCTTTGCCTCTTCTTCATCTTTTGCCGCGAGAGCAATCTTGCCCTCATATTTCCGCTCTTTGAGGAGATGGAGCAACGTGAGACTCAAGTCTTTTTCCCGGACAGTACTTACCACCCAGGATGAACACGGAAGGGGAAGATTATCGAGAAATTCAGGGTCCCCTACATCGCCGAAGATAACGGGCAGTCCGCGGGAACGCCAGGCGCTGAGAACTTGCGGATCAAAATCAACACCAGCCACTCGCTTCTTTCTCTCCAGCAGGTGTTCTGCGATCCCGCTCCCATAATTACCGAGACCGATGAGAATAAAATCCACTTCAGGCGTTTCGCACCCGGGGGAAGTCGCGTGCTCACGATACGGATGACTTCTCTCGAATACCTTGAGTGCAGGCGAGAGCCATTGATAGAGGGTCCCCGAGTAAATGATCATATATGTGGACATGCAGATTGTTATGACTCCCACGAGGGTGATGAGGCTCATGGCCTCCATGGTGATATGTCCCAGGCTTACACCGAGAGCGCCAAGAATAAGGGAAAATTCGCTGATCTGAGCTACCGTGAGGCCTGCCATGAAGCCTGTGCGCCGTCTGTATCCCATGATGCCCATTATTATGATCACAATAAGAGGGTTACCGATGAGCACAAAGAGAGAAAGATAGGTTGCATTGACAACCTGGGAGCTGACCATTGTCAATTGAAGGCGTGCGCCGAGGTCTATGAAGAAGAAGAGGAGCAGAAAATCTCTCACACTTACCAGTCTTGCCGCAATCGCCTCCCTGTATCGCGTCGAAGCCAAAGAGACTCCTCCGAGAAAGGCGCCCACTTCCTTGCTGAATCCCAGGTAGCTCCCCGTTGCTCCAAGCAGAACAGCCCATGAAATGGCGAAGAGAACAAGGAGTTCCTGGTTTCCCGCAATCCGCTCCGTGACCCAGGGAAGGACAAATCGCATCAAAAGGCCGACACACAGAAGAAACCCTATCCCCTTGCCCGCAATGAGAAGGATTTTTGCAACGGTCGCACCCTCCGCAGTGCCGTCGCCTCCTAATGCCGTAAGTAAAATCAGGGCAAGGATCGCCATGATGTCCTGGACAATGAGAAACCCCAGCGCTATCCGGCCGTAAAGGGAGTCAATTTCTTTTTTATCGGATAGGAGCTTGACAATAATGATGGTGCTTGAAAAGGTCAGGGCGACCGATATGTAGAGGGAGGCTGTCACTGAAAACCCCAAAAAATAGACAATGATGAAACCGAAAAGACTCGTGAATATTATCTGCCCGAAACCCGTTGCAAGGGCAACAGGCCCTGTGGTGCGAATGAGACTCAAATCAAGCTTCAACCCCACAACAAAAAGGAGGAGAGATATGCCAATGTGGGCAAGAAGCTCAATCTGGCCGTGACTCTGTATCAGGGAAAATCCCGAAGGTCCCGCGAGGATTCCTGCTGCAAGAAATGCCACGATAAGCGGTTGCCGTAAAGCTTTTCCGATAGCGCCAAGAACGGCTGCAAGGACCAGTATCGAAACAATCTCATAGAAGGGCTGCTCGAACATTCGGCGACCTCCTACGTAACGACAAGCACGTCGTTCTTAGACTCGGTCAATAGGTGCATCGTGACGCTGCCGAGCAGGAACTCCTCAAGCCTCGATCTTCCGTGTTTTCCCGCAATAACAAGATCGGGGTCCCATTCATCGATGATTTCATGCAACCTTGCCGCCGGATGACCGTGTTTCAAGAATATATCGAACATATCGGAGCTTATTTCTGCTGATTCTATAATTTGTGCCATTTCCGCCTCCGCTTCGCTGCGCGCCTTTGCTCTGTACTCTTCAATGATTTCATCGGACAAACCGGCATACGCCATTTTCTTCTCAAATAAATGCTCAAAGACATGGACAATCCGGGTCTCGGCTTTTGGCGCTATTGCCCGACTGAAGCGCAAGGCTTTCACGGAGTTTGGCGAAAAGTCGACAGCGATGAGAACTCGACGGTATGGTCTTTCCGAGTTATTCTTCACTACAAGCACCGGCTTCAGCGTCGTGCTTGCAAGCCTTTGAGACGTGGTGCCGAGAGCCAATGACGCAATCTGGTACTCCCCGTGGGCACCGCACACGAGAAGGTCAAAATCCGTTGAAGCCTTGTTGATCACATCGAGTATCTTTCCGGTGCGCACCTGCGGCACGAGCGCAAAATTTGTTTTCTGCCTTATTTCATCGGTCAATGCCTGAAGGGAGCGCATGGCCTCATCAACAGCGCCTTTTTCTACCCCCATCGACGCACCCATAAAGTGTTTCACGCTATCAATCCACGATTGCTCCAACACGTGGAGCACCACCCCTTTCTCTATTGACAACGCTTCGGCCAGTCTTGCCGCGCGCTGTACGGCATGACGTGAATAGGCTGAAAGATCCGTTACCACAAGAATGGACTCTATTTGTATCATCTTCTCAATACTATAGGGCCGAGCAGGTGCAAGTGTCAAGGCCGCAGGGTGTCAAGGCCGCAGGGTGTCAAGGCCGCAGGGTGTCAAGGCCGCAGGGTGTCAAGGCCGCAGGGTGAATTTGTCCTTTCCCGGTTAAACTGCTATACCAGTTAAACATAAATCTGAAGAAACGCCTGCAAATAATGTACACTTGAACCCACGAAACAATTCCTTCGACGGAGGTCTGTGTGTTTTGAGTCTGAGAGAGATAGGTGTTCGCCCCGTCCGTACATGTGGAGGTAATCCGCAAAATAGGGCTATTGACATGCAAAACCCCTCTCCTTATATTATGTTTACATAATGAGGTTGCATACGCCGGAGTGTTGATGATAGAACCGACAAATACCAACGTTATGTGTTCTTAGGTCAAATTGAAGACCTGTCTGGGCGATCAGAGAGACATTCCATGCCTCAAGATTCTCCTCAATCAATTCAAAAGCCCCCTTATCTACAATATTGTGCTTCTTGCATCAGGGGCAAAGGTCCCTGCTGACCTGAGGCTTGTGGAGGTAACGGAACTGAGGGCCGAAGAGGCAGCTCTCACCGGGGAATCTGTTCCTGTCGAGAAGACGACATGGCTGATTGCCGAAGAACA
>PNOM01000149.1 GCA_013824835.1 Syntrophus sp. (in: bacteria)
AGAAACTTCCCCGTTTGTCATTGCGAACGACCGTCGGGAGTGTGGCAATCTATTCTTTAAATACGAGATCGCCACGTCGGCCTGGGCCTCCTCGCGATGACTGTGGAAAAGTTTCTATCATTGACAACACCCATGTGTAGCATGGGGGTAATTCTAATTCAAGTCATTGCGAGGAGCGTAGCGACGTGGCAATATAAGGCCTTGAGATTGCTTCGCTTTGCTCGCAATGACATCTGACATAATATACACTATTGAATTAGAAATGGTATAATTTGCTCGCAATGACTTGAATTAGAAATGGAATAAATCCTTATCCTGCGGTGGTTGCGATTTTTAATTTCATGTTGAAATGAGCCTTTTTGCTCTTTAGAAGGTTATGGCTATCAGAACGGCAATATTTATGCCTTATTTTTTCGATGCCTTTTTGTGGATTCCATTCTTTTTTACCCCATGGGACTTGGCAATACCCGTATTTTTCTTCTGGCTCTGGCTCGCAAGCCTCAGCTTCATGTCAGGGTAGACCTTTCCGTTCTTCAGATTGTTGTAGGATTTAAGACTGGCCACATCAACCCCGTACTTTGTCGAAATATCAGAAAGTGTTTCTCCTTTTTTCACAATATGGAACGCCTTTGACGGTCCCTGGCGTTTATCGGGCTGTTTTGTTTTCCCAAGTACATGGGGGCGTTCAGCCTCTGTTTCAGCGGCCTCAGACTTTGCAATCTTCGCCTCGTCCTTCTCCTTCCTGATATCCTTCGTCTCCTTCCTGGAAACCGTTTCAGGAGCCTTCGGAGGGGCCATCAGGGAGGCTTTAAGGGGGGGCCTGGGGATAGTAGATGCCATTACGGAAGCCTTGGCGGAAGCTACTATGGCAGCCTTCTCAGAAGTAGTCATGATTTTTGCGGACCCGGAAAACCTCGGTATATTTAACGTCATGCCCGGCTTTATTTTTATCTGGGTATCACAATTATTTACCAGGTTGATCTCTTCCTCAATAATCCTGTATCTCTTTAGTATCTTTGCCATGGTGTCCTTTTTCTTGACTTTATACACCATAACATCCTGTATCTTTCTCTCTTTGCTCATTGCCGTCTCAAGACCTCTGCTGAACTCTTCTGCGTCAACAGGGGACGGCAGTTTTACAGCATATTGATCCATATCAGGAGGTGTTATACCCCTCAATAGTTCCGGATTCAAAGACTTGACCCCTGTAATGCTCATAGAACGAGCCTTTGCTATGGCAGCAAGAGAAGTGGCCCTCGGAACCTTTACCTCGACAAAAGCGAGGGGATTTTCATAGGAAATACTGCCAAAACCGAATTTTTCAGGGTCTTTTGCGATAATAGAAGCGGCAATCAGCTTCGGAATATACTCCCTTGTCTCTTTTGGCAGGGCATTATACTTCGAGAGTTCCCAGAAATCATTGGTGCTATGCTTCTCAATCGCCCTTCCTACCCTCCCTTCCCCTGCATTATAACCTGCTGCTGCAAGATACCAGCATCCGAACTGATTGAAGAGGTCTGTCAAATATTTGGCAGCCGCCACAGTAGATTTTTCCGGGTCTCTCCGCTCATCTATCCAGAAGTTTACCTTAAGACCGTATCTTGATCCTGTTGCATAGATGAACTGCCACGGTCCGCATGCGTTTGCAGTTGAGTATGCCTTCGGGTTAAAACCGCTCTCTATCATGGCAAGGTATACGAGGTCTTCCGGCAGGCCGTGCTCTTTTAATATCTTTCTGATCATCGGAACATAGTTCCTCGACCTCTTGAGCCAGTTTGCAAAGATTTTCTTCTTTTCTACCGCAAAATACACGACATAATATTTTACCGCATCGTTAAACACGATAGGAATGTCAAAATCCTTGAAATCATCGTGTTCCAGAAGGGCAGCTATGTTACCTTCGTCATCAGTAGTTGAAGTTACCCTGTTTTTCCCTGTATAGGCAGTCTCCTTTCCGTCACCAGACACTTTTTTTGGCTGGTCCGGGGCAGTCTTATTGGGCTGTGAAATGCCTACAGGAGAAAGACCTTCGTCTGTTACCACCCTTCCCGTAGAGGAGCATGATACACAAAAAAAGAGGATGATGAAGATTGTAATTAGTTTATCCATTCTCCTCCATATACAAGCAATAATTATACCACTAAGAATGATATTAAGGATATCCCTTCTTTATGTCAACACAAAAAAATACATGATACCGCAGACATCTGTTAATCCAGCTTCTTTCCTGCAAGCCCCCGGTATCCCTGGGCAAACTGATAGGCATTCATCCTCTTTTTATTCTCAAGCTGGATTTCCTTTACGAGCAACGTCCCGTTCGGCGTCCCTACGAGAATACCTTCCCGTATTACTGCAAGTACCTGGCCCGGTTCTACGCTTATTGCGGGATCATAGACCTCTCCTTCAAATATCTTCAGGGACAGACCTTCGAGATGTGCGTATGCAGTCGGCCAGAAGACAAGGGCCTTTATCTGTCTTGTAATCTCAAGAGCGCCGAGGGACCAGTCAATCCGCCCCATCTCCTTTGTAATAATAGGGGTATAGGTAGCGTCATCATGGTTCTGTACAAGGCCTTCCTCCATTCCATTGACACGGATATTATCAATAAATCCCGGAAGTATCTCGCCGGATCTCATGGCAAGCCTTTCCGAAAGAGAGCTTGTGTTATCTTCCGGGTAAATCTCTGCCTTTTCCTGATAGAGTATATTACCCTCATCCATTTTTTCATTCATCTTAATCAATGTGACGCCCGTGTCCTTCTCGCCGTTCCATATTGCCCACTGCAAAGGGGACGGCCCCCTGTATCGGGGGAGCAGGGAGGGATGTACGTTTATCGGCCCTATAGACGGCATATCAAGGACCCATCGGGGGATTATAAGGCCAAAGGAGGCAACCACAAGAAGATCGGGGGCATAATGTTCCAATTGACGGGCAGTCTCATCTTTAAAAGATCCTATCTCAATAACAGGCAATCCCTTTTCAATCGCTATGCGCTTTACTTCATTATCTTCAATCTGATACCCCCTCCCCTTGGGCTTCGCCTTTTTTGTGACAACGCAGCTCGTATGGGGCAGGACAGATTGCAAGGGGGGTACGGAAAAACTTGAGGAACCGAAAAAGACAATATTCATCTTTTAGGTCTCATAAACATCTTCTTGAAAAAATCCCTCTTTATAGGGCTCAGGTAGTCGATAAAAAGGACACCGTTCAGGTGATCTATCTCATGCTGCAGGGCTCTCGCCAATTGGCCTTCACATTCTATCTGGATTTCCTCTTCTTTCAAATCTAAAGCCTTTACAGTAACCAGTTTCGGTCTTTTTACGAATTCATAGAAACGGGGCACACTTAGACAGCCTTCTTCAACAGTATCTTCCAACTCTGTCCGGACTATTTCCGGATTAATCAGTATAATCGGCTTACTCTCATCATTAAGATGTTCATCTATTACTATAAGCCTCACTGCCACCCCAACCTGATTGGCTGCAAGTCCGGCCCCGTTGGCAGCATACATGGTGTCTACCATATCGTGAGACAGCATGATGAGCTCATCGGTAACTTTTGTGACCAAAGCGGCATGTTCCCGCAAAACAAGGTCAGGGTGCGTCTTGATTCTTCTTATAGCCATAATAGGTAGGTATATTCTAATGGAAAATACGGCTCCGGTCAACTAATCAGTTGAGAATAACAGTAATCAGTTGAGGGTTATCGGGCCGGAATTGAAGGGTCCGGTAAAACACCATTTACAGGAAAACAGTCTTCCTGTATTGCAAAAAAA
>PNOM01000150.1 GCA_013824835.1 Syntrophus sp. (in: bacteria)
AATATCCACAAGAGGAACAAATGAATTTCTTATTATCTTTCCTTTTTGATGTTTCGGTGCGGAGGAAAAATATCATCCAGATCCCAAGTGAAATGACAATTAGAAAAGTATTTAGGAGAACAAATCTCCATTTGATTGGATATCTCTCGGCCACATTGTAACGCAGACAATTGGGACAGCGTAGCTGGCGCGCTGATTCACTCAATCCGACGAGAATGGGCTTTGATTTTTTTGTCTGCGTTCGTGTTGAAGAGGCTAAGGTTTGATAATATTTCGAATGTTGAAGAAAATCGACGAGACCAAGCTCAGGATCTGGCGTGGAAGCAGGCATTTTGGTTTCGAAGAGAATATCGGCTTGAGCATGGGTTTGGGAAGGTTCAGCAGGTGTACATACCTTAGAAGTTTCTATGGTCGCGCGAAGAAATTTACAATAGGCGAGGACGCGTTGATTTTGTGGGTTTAAGGTCAAGTATTTATAAAGGGTCTGGATACGCTCTTGGGGTGTGGGGAATGAATTGGCGTACCAGATCCAAGCTAATTCATTCAGTGGATCTTCTCTTGTTATTGCTTCAAGAAGCTTTCTGGCACCTCTTTTATCGCCAGAAATGTAATAATCCAAAGCTAAACCGAGATGGGGTTTTGTATATCCGTTGTTCTCGAAATTCTGAAGCTCGGCCTTCGGTTGTGAAGGTCCGGTAGCCAGTTGAAAAGACAACTGAACTGGAGATAAATCTGAGGATGCGATTGTAGAGGACTCGAGCAGTTTGGGAGGGGTTGACAGGTCTAAAGGTCCGGGAGGAGATCCTTCGGCAGCACAGTTGGGGCAGGTGCTGTAAGTAACGGCAATGGTGTTGGTGCAATTCGGGCAAACGAATGTATTGCCGGTAAAGGTGCCATCTGCAATCATCTTTTGTTCTTTGGCGAAGCATCCTGCGAGAGACTCACACAAGTATCTTACGCGTTCATTTTCGGGATTTCGCTTGCAGAACTCCTCCAGGGTTTTAATACGTTCCTGGATGGTGGGAGAGGTACTGGCATACCAGATCCAAGCCAACTCATCGGTTGGATCTTCTTTAACGATAAGCTGGAGCAATTCCCGTATGCCATTTTTATCGCCGTTTTGGGCCATTTCAATGGCGATTTCAAGTAGCTCGGAGGATATATATTTACCTGTGGGGTTAAAAGATGACGCGCCACTAGTCATAAAAGGATTGTATCTTATTTTATATTCTGAAGCAACGTCCCATTAGAAACGGGGTGCATCTTAAACTGACCCGTTTTCGTGTCCAAAGAATCTTATCCACCTCAGTCAGGCCATCTTGTCGAGGCATAACCAGATCGAGCAGGATAGCATCCGGTCGTTTTTCTTCGACGCGTTTGAGAGCCTCAATCCCATCTTCTGTCTGCCCAACCACTTCGATGTCTGATTGAAACAAGAGAATTGCTACAAACTCTTCACGGACTACATTTTGGTCTTCGACAACGAGCAAACGGATATTATTTAAGGTCATCTTCCATCCCTCTGTAAAGTAACGGTGATTTTCGTTCCTTTCCCAGGGGTTGAAGTGATCATAAACGTTCCTCCGGCAAGAGAGGCTCGTTCTCGCATGTTTCTTATTCCCATACCTTTTGCCATACCTTCATTATCAATTTGCGTAGTGTCGAAACCACACCCGAAATCCTCTATCTCGAGGATGACATTCATGGTTGTTTGTTTCAATCGAACGGTCACAGATTTGGCGTGAGAATGTCTCAATACATTGTTCAATGCCTCCTGGGTAATGTAATACAACATCACCTCTTTATTCAAGGGGAGGGAACCGTTATAGTTTGTGATTAGTACTGCTTTGACATCCGAGCGACCTTCAACAGCCTCTAGCCGCAGATGTAAAGCTGGAACAAGCCCTTTATGGACGAGATCAACTGGTTGTAGCTCATGGAGAAAAAGGCGCATCTCTTTGACTGCCAACCGTGCTGTTTCACCAATATGAGATAAATAATCGGCTTGACTATCGAGGGATCTGGCCTCCAATCCAGCCTTTGCTGCCTCAGTCAAAGCAACTACGCCATATAAGTTTTGTGAGATGGAGTCATGTAGATCACGCACCAATCGCTGCCGTTCTGCTAAGGCTATCACCGATTGGCGTTGACGGTTGCCTTGAATATTAGCTCCTATTTCCTCTGATATAGCAGCCATATTTATGATTTCGTCCCTACGATAAACAAGCCCTGCTTCTCGTAATAAACATATCACACCAATGACCTGATCTTCTACAAACACCGGTGATATCAAAAGAGCTCTATGGCCTAATGGTTGCATAACCCCAGAAAAGCGTGGGGCAGCGCTAATATCAGGAATTGATCGGGGTTCATGGAATTCTTGAATCCATGCTACTAAATTGTTTATTACATTTGATGAAGAAAGAGTTTCCACATCCTGGGATGAAAGACCATAATGAGAGGCTATTGACAGACTGTGCTTATCAGATTCATCCCCATGTTCATCTAAGAGAAAAATAACACCCGATTGGCTGTGGAATGAGTGAACTAATTGCTGAATAGATTCTGTTAAGAAATCATCTAGATTCAGTGTCTGGCTGGCTGTGCTAGAAATCGCACGAAGAAGATTAAGCAAATTAGCATGAGATTGTCGCCGAGCTTCATCTGCCATTTTGTGCTCAGTGATATCGCGCAAAACAAGAACTTGCCCAATAAATTGTCCTAACTGATTGGTCAAAGGAGAACTGCTAATGTTCAAGTATCGCCAGCCATCTTGATTTTTTACGCTCTTATTTATGACTAATTCCTTTGTGTTTCTATCGCGCTTAATAATGTTTTGCCAGTCGCTCAAGATATTTTCAGCAGATTGGCCATAGACCTTGTTGCGATCTAAACCAATCAACACCTCTGCCGCAGGGTTAAGGTCGACAAAGCGGTTTTGCATGTCCAATACGATCCATCCGGCTTTCATCTTTTCAACACCAATATCCCGTTCGACAGTACTGAATTCAGGTTGATGATAATGGACGAGACCATATATAAAGAATAAACCTGCGATGGAAAAAGCCGTTGGCGCAAGGTCATAGTTGTTTACGATTGTAAGACCGGCAAGATTAATCATTTTGATCAAAATTGGCATGAATGCTCCTGCCAAGATCGTGCCGGATTGTAGTCGGTATTGTCCTGATTTGCGAACGAAGGATTGCATTAATAGAAATATAGCAATTAGAATCAAACTATGCGAATAGAGTGCATCTATCCAAATCCATAAGCTACCAGCCTGGATTGTTTCTATTGCATTTATCGTGTATCCGGTGGAATATTTGCTGTGCAACCGGTCAGTCCAAAGCAGTAATTGAATAAATGCGGGTTCTACAGCCAATAGGCTGACGCTAAACCAGGTAAGCAAATGGCGACGATTTGTGTATTCGAGGGCGAAGGTAAAGAAAGCTGTTGCTGTTATTGTCCCACAAAGTTTTGTAAAACCTAGCCCCCAAAAACCAGTTGGTGGAACGCCGGTCACCAATAAAGTGTAAGCTGTTATCCAAATTATTATTGACGACGCAAAGACGATCAGGCTGATGAGACCAGAGGTGGTTGGTCTTCTTATCGACACTATGATGATAGTAAGGGCAGTACCGACAGTAAATAGTAAGGTGATAATGTAGGAAAGCATATTCATTTTCGTTAATCTACAGAGCTTCTATGCTATTTTACATTTACCTTGACCGTTGTGATGTTCTATGTCTGGTTAGTGGTT
>PNOM01000151.1 GCA_013824835.1 Syntrophus sp. (in: bacteria)
CTAATGAGTGCCAGGACGACTATTAATTCGTATATCCCAATCATGTATATATCTCCTTGCTGTTATTGTGACTCCCATTAACCTGATAGGTGAAGATCACGTAACACAATTCCTATTTTTGTGATGCAAAGAAAAGTCGGATAGGGCAATAAATTCAATAGAGCACCAAGAGTCGAGATTCTTTTGTGAGAAGATTTGAAAAGTCCGACAATACCCAGAGGAAAACCGGTTAGAAATGTCACAAGGGCATCGATGGCAATCGCAAATACAGGACCAATGGGCCGAATATAAGACCCTTTGGGCAGATAGAACACCCCGGATGCGATGTAGCATGCATAACCCACCCCGATAAACCCAATGATAATCGACAACACCCACCATAGATCCGTCCATTTCCATTTGATCGTGTGATTTAACATTGAATTCATTGTCCTCTAATTCTACTTTAATTACAACCAGAAAATATGAGAAACATTATCGAATGTGGATTGAAATGTTGCGTATTTATTAAGTGTTACAGTCATTATTTATGGATTCAACTCTAAGGTCCAGTACTTTATTGAATAGGATTTTCTCGCTGAACATTTTATTGACGACATACACAAATTCTTAATCCTTTGTGCGACTATCTATTCGTTATCTCTCCTTCGGGGGCGCTACACTGCAAAGGGATACTTCCCGGTAAAACACGCATCACAGAAGTGTGTTCCCATGAGGTCCCTCAATTCCTCGATTTTCAAGTATTGAAAGGTGTCAGCGCCTATGAGTTTTCTCAATTGCTCATCAGTGCGGTTTCCAGCCAATAGCTCCCCGGGTTTGGCCATAGCCATTCCCATAAAACAGGGAAAGCGGGGAGGGGGCGCTGTCAGACGCATATGAATTTTCGCTGCCCCTGCCTCGCGCAATTTCGGGATCAAGACCATAGCTGTTGATCCCCGGACCAAAAGGGAATCAATCAAAAATACTTCTTTCCCTTTAACGAGTTCCCCGTTGATCTGAAACTTCCTTTCGGCCTGTTCCAGCCTGTCCTTTTCTTTCGAAATTATGAATATTCTGCCGATCTCGCCCACGGTGCTTATCGCTTCCTTATAAGGGATTCCCATGGCATCATGAAAACCCAGGGCTGCGGGGATGGCGGCCCTGGGAATAGGGACAACCATATCGGCCTTTTGAGTTTCTGTTTTTGCCAGCCTTGCACCGACTTTTTCCCGAAATTCGTAGGTGCTTCTTGAAAAGACCTGGCTGGCCGGGGAAGCATAATCAAGGCATTCAACTATACATGGGTGAGGATCAGGGGAGGCAAAAGAAATGGTCCTTACCTCTTCTCCGTCCAGGACTACTATTTGACCAGGTTCAACATCCCCCATCCGTTCAAACTGGCCATGAAAAGCGCATGTTTCAGAGGCTATGGCCCATCCGTAGTCACCCTCCTCACCTCTTCTTGCAAGGGAAAGAGGTCGAAAACCGAAGGGATCCCGGGCGGCGATCAGGGTTCCGTTATGGAGAATTATGATGCTGAAAGCTGCCCCTTGGCCCAGAGAACTTAAGGTTTTGATCGTTTTTTCAAGTAAATCCGAGCCTTCAGCGCGGGCAATCATTTGCAGGATGACTTCTGTGTCGGTTTCTGTCTGGAAGAGACCGCCGAGTTCCTCCATCAGTTGTTTGTACTTGGGAATATGACCATTGTGGGCCACGGCTATCTTTTCTTTTTTGAAACTTCCGACGATAGGCTGGGAATTTCGCTCGCTGGCTTTCCCTGAAGTTGGGGCGCGGACATGACCAATTGCCACGGTGCCAAAATTGAAACGACTGAGGGGGGAGGATTCAAAAACTGATCCAAGACGCCTTACCTCCGAGAAAGAGCCGTCCCGGAGACCCGACACGATCCCCCAGCTTTCCTGCCCTCTGTGTGAGAGGTTCTCAAGGCCGGTCCTCACTTCCACAAATGCATTGCCTTTACCGATAAATCCAAAGACTCCGCTCATTGTATCTCCCTATTCTTATAGTCCCCACAGATGTGGGAAAGCCGGAAGCCTGCCGTGCGCGCAATGCCCTGCCGGCGAGTTGATTTTATTCCTGACCCTCAGGCTATTTTAGGCCCGGAGGCCAGCTATGTCAAGACGAATGTAATGCCGTGACATTTTATGCACGTGGGCAAGAACTGGATGAACCCTGTTTTTTCCGCCTCCTGGCAAGGTCTTTTCAACTCTTTTGTAACCCCTTGCAATACAAGGTAATTTTCTTTGTGAAAAAATTGGTCATGTCCTTAACTGTCTGATATTATATCAGCTTGAAAGAAAATGATTTTCTCGCCAACAATCGGGTTGAAGAATCTTTTTCTTAAACGTAACCTGTTGATATAATTGATATTTAATAGTGTGCTTCACCATATAGCAAGGAGGTATATTATCAATAATAATAACAACTTGTGGTGCATTTTCTACGGTTTATACACAGATTATCAACAATAAATGTGGAAAACTGAGGGTCACTGCATAGGGACACAGGAACCCCTTTGCCTGGGCGGATTACTTATCGAGGAATTACCTTCCCGTGAACACCGGTTTTCTCTTTTCGAGGAACGATTGCGCGGCTTCTCTGTGGTCCTCTGTCTCGGAGAGGAGGGAGAGCTGGGATGATATGTAGTCGAGGTGCGCCCTGAGGGTGCTTGTCTGCGCCTGATACACGGCCCTTTTCATCATCCTTACGGCGAGGGGCGGCTTTGCGGCGATCTTTTCCGCCAGCCTTACAGTCTCTTCCATGAGCGTATCGTGGGGAACGACCTTGTTTACAATCCCCAGGGCCAGGGCATCAGCGGCGGTGATGATATCACCTGTGAGAAGGAGTTCCATTGCCTTTGCGATGCCTACAAGGCGGGGAAGGAAATAGGCCCCTCCATCACCGGGTATGAGCCCCATCGTGATGTAGGATTCAGCAAGCCGGGCCTTCTCTGAGGCGATCCTGAAATCGCACATAATGGCCATATCCATGCCGGCGCCCATGGCAGCCCCGTTAATCGCGGCAATAACGGGTTTATCGAGGTCTTCCATGGTGAGGACAATGCGATGCACTCCTTCCCAAAGAAACCTTTTCATCTCCCATGAGCAGAGCCTGCCTTCCGCCATATCCCGTATATCTCCCCCGGAGCAGAATGTATCTCCCTTTCCTGTCACGATAATGACCCGCACGGAGTCGTCTGCTTTTGCCTCCTTAAGACAGGTTTCCCAGAGGGCGATCATCTCCGGGCTGAAGGCATTCTTTGCTTCCGGCCTGTTGAGGGTTATGAAGGCTATGTTTTCCTGGCGACTATATACCACGTGTTTTTCATCCATGATGGTTGGCCTCTCTTATATTCTATTAAAGGGGCTCGCGTCGCCCCCTCCACGAGCAAGGCTCGCGGAGCCACCCCCTCTCGCGACAGAAGTCGCTAAGGAAGTCAAAAAAACCGGGCTTGCGTCGCTCCCTCTGCCAGCTAAGCGCGACCCGCAAGCGGGTACCCCGGCCACCCCCTCTGCTCGCAGAAGCTCGCTATATGCACGCCTGAGCAGGAAATCTATTTGCCCGGAGGTTTTCAATATTCCCAGTGTTGTACCGCATAAAAAGGTACCTTTTGCAGGAAGCAAAGTCAATAATTTGCATAATACCCTCACGGTAAATTT
>PNOM01000152.1 GCA_013824835.1 Syntrophus sp. (in: bacteria)
TCTTCAGGGAAGTAGAGTAGCTGAATGGTTATAACTTCAGTACACAAACCATTTGTCTTATGGAAGACATACGGGTTACTATATAGGCCATTATGATCACCCTCACAGTAAAGCAAAACCGAATCGGCCCAATCGTGGGCGGCCATCCCTGGGTATTTTCACAGGCATTTACTGCGATTCCCGACAGGATACCTGCAGGAGAACCCGTAAGAATAATGAGCGAAAAGGGCGAGTTCCTTGCCTTTGGCTATTTCAGCTCCTATTCTCAAATCACGGTGCGTATCTGGGGACACGATAAAAGCGAAAAGGCAGACGAACGGTTTTTTGAGAAGAGGATTGAACATGCCTATGCACTGAGAAGGAGGTATGTGGAGACCCCTGAGACGAATGCCTTTAGGTTGGTAAACGGGGAAAACGACCTTCTGCCGGGGCTCATTGTTGATAAATACGGAGATTATCTTGTGGTCCAGTTCCATACCGTTGGGATTGAAGCCTGGAAAAAAGAGATCATCAGCGCCCTCGAAACAATACTGAAACCAAAAGGTATCTATGAACGTTCTGATGTGGCGGTCAGAAAAAAGGACAACGCAGAGGGTACATCAGGGCCTCTCGCAGGCTCTGTCCCGGATATCATCTTGATCAGGGAGGGGGGATTCACCTTTCTGGTGGATGTAAAAAAGGGACAGAAGACCGGCTTCTTTCTTGACCAGCGGGACAAACGCAAGGCTGTGATGAGCTACACAAAAGACGCATCGGTCCTCAACTGTTTTTCCTATACAGGGGGTTTTTCCGTCTACGCCCTTGCAGGGGGCGCACGACTGGTTGTAAGTGTCGATACATCCGAGGCGGCTCTTGATCTGGCAAGGGAAAATATTGCCGTAAACGGCTTTAATAAGGATAACTGCGAGTTTATCTGCCAGGACGTCAAACGTTATTTGAGGGATATTTCAGAGGAGTTTGACGTAATCATTCTTGATCCTCCCGCTTTTATTAAAGACAGGCGGAAAAAGAAAGAAGGCATAGCCGGTTATAAAAGCATTAATGAATGGGCCATAAGGCTCCTCCCGGAAGAAGGTATTCTCCTCACCTGTTCATGTTCTACTCATCTCAGCCTTGAGGAATTCAAGTATCTTCTCTCCGAGGCAGGCGGAAAGGCTAAAAAAACCCTCCGGTTTCTTGAAACATTTACCCACGGCATAGACCACCCTCTCCTCGTACCCTTTATAGAAGGGGAATACCTCAAGTGTTTTGTGATTACTCTGTAAAGTTAAAACAACCGCCTTCACCCTTTCATGTGCATCATGGTTGCCTTGCCCGCTGTTCGTGTATATAATGTAGAAAACTCGAAGAGGAGGACTCATGGGATTACACGCCCTGGCAGGCACACCGGTTCCGAGAGAGATGCTCGTTAATATTCCGAGGCTTGTAAGCACCTATTATACCGACGCCCCTGATGTCTCAGTAAAGGCCCAGATGATCGAATTCGGCACATCAGGGCATAGAGGCTCTTCCTTTGCCCATAGCCTGAATGAACCCCATATTCTTGCAATCACCCAGGCAGTCTGCGATTACAGGGCGCTCACAAACATTGGAGGGCCTCTCTTTCTCGGGATGGATACCCATGCCTTATCAGAACCCAGTCACGCAACTGCCATAGAAGTACTCGCCGCAAATCATGTAACAGTCATGATACAGAAGGGTTTCGGTTATACCCCGACCCCTGTCATATCCCATGCAATCCTGGTCCACAACAGAGGAAGAGCCTCCGGACTGGCTGACGGCATTGTCATTACCCCGTCCCACAACCCACCTGAAGATGGGGGATTCAAATATAACCCTCCCCACGGCGGGCCTGCAGACAGAAGCGTCACAAAGTGGATAGAGGACAGGGCGAACGCACTCCTCATGGATGGAAACAGGGGGGTAAAAAGGATCTCCTACAGAAAGGCCCTGTCTATGGGTACAATACACGAGTATGACTATATAGAGCCCTATGTGAATGACCTCTCCAACATTATCGACATGGAGGCAATCGCATCGTCAGGGCTTGTAATCGGTGTTGACCCCATGGGCGGAGCGTCTCTTCCCTATTGGGAACCTATCGCTGCCCGCTATGGATTAAACATTGACATTGTGAACCGGGCAATAGACCCTGCTTTTGGTTTTATGACCCTTGACAAAGACGGAAAGATACGAATGGATTGCTCCTCCCCCTTTGCCATGGCCCGTCTCGTTGATTTGAAGGACGGGTATGACATAGCCTTCGGTAATGACCCGGATTCCGACCGCCACGGCATCGTTACGAAAAGCATGGGGCTCATGAACCCGAACCATTACCTCTCTGTCGCCATATGGTATCTATTCCAGCACAGGCCGGATTGGAGCCCGGATGCAATGATCGGTAAAACATTAGTGAGCAGCGCCATGATCGACAGGATTGCTGCAGGTCTTGGAAGGAGGCTTTCCGAGGTCCCCGTTGGTTTTAAATGGTTTGTAGACGGACTCATTGACGGGAACTACGGATTCGGAGGAGAAGAGAGCGCAGGCGCATCCTTTCTCCGTAAAGACGGGACCGTATGGACTACCGATAAAGACGGAATTATCATGGATCTTCTCGCCGCAGAGATCACAACACGGACCGGGGAAGATCCTGGCGTCCATTATGAAGCCCTGACCGAGGTGTTTGGTCATCCTGCATATGAGCGCATTGATGCCCCTGCAACCCCTGAGCAGAAGGCAGCCCTTGAAAGGCTTTCTCCTGATCAGGTTATTGCAACAACCCTCGCTGGAGATGAGATTACAGCAAAACTGACCCATGCCCCCGGAAACGGAGCAGCCATAGGCGGCATTAAGGTAGTCACAAAAAAAGGGTGGTTTGCTGCCCGGCCTTCCGGAACGGAAAATATCTACAAGATCTATGCAGAGAGTTTCAGGGACCGTGCCCATCTCCGTCAGATACAGGAGGAGGCGCAGGAAATCGTAAGTAAGGCGTTTAGTATATGAGACTGGTATTGATGATACAATTAACCGCAGGAAGCAATAGATTTTATCTTGAAAAGGAGATATTATGACCAATTTTACCGCGAGTGATGTTTTGCAGTTTGCCATTAGACTGGAGGAGAATGGTGAGTCATTCTACCGTCAGGCTGCCCTTAAGGCAGATGATACAAACGTATGCAGTCTCTTCAACCGCTTTGCCGACGAAGAGGTACACCATAAGAAAATATTCGAGGATTTCCTTTCCCGGGTCACATCCTTTTATCCCCCGGAGACTTATCCGGGTGAATACCTCGCCTATCTCCGGGATTACATGGATGGAAGAATCGTATTTTCCAGGGAAATGGGTTATGAACTATCCGGGATACAGGGCACGGCGGCGGCCCTAGATTTTGCCATACAAAGAGAGATGGACTCAATCCTCTATTACCAGGAACTCAAGGCATTCGTCCCTGGTAAGGATTACGGGACTCTGGATGCAATCATTGCCGAGGAGCGAAAACACTTCTCCGTACTCTCTGAGGCAAAGAAAACATACCTGTGACTAAAAACAGGCCCCGGTGCGGTCT
>PNOM01000153.1 GCA_013824835.1 Syntrophus sp. (in: bacteria)
GCAGCGTTGACATTTTTATTTCTCTGTGCGGTAAACAGCTGGGCGTTTCGCTGTGGTTCCGGCCTGGTAAGCTCAGGCGACAGCAAAACCCAAGTGCAGGTCACCTGCGGAAAACCGACATCTAAAGAAACTTCCTGTGAAAACAAGCAGGAATACACAACCACTGATAAAGCGGGAAAAATCAAGAAAGTCAAAAAATGCGGCAAGAAGCTGGAAGTATGGCACTACAACTGCGGCGATAATGACTTCATTTATAAACTTACCTTTGAAAACGGCATTCTGAAAAAAGAAGATACGGAAGGACGAGGGAAAGGCAAATCCGATTGTTTAGGAAAGTAAAGGAGAAATCTGCCTATCTCCTATTAACGGTATGAGCTTAACTTAAGGCGTCAGGTTTACTATGGCGTCCTCTTCCAGCAAAGCCGGCCTGCGGTCTAGTCATAGCTTTTGTCCCGGCTGGAAAAGTAGCTTCGTGCCTTGCCGCTTTGTATGCAGGACAATAGTATGCGCCGCTGGTGGCAAGCTTATTCCCGCCTTTGCCGCCACACATGTCTGCAGTGCATAATACCAGGTACGTATAGTTCAATTGCATTGATTATATGATATACTTTAACTTTTCATTTATTTTGAAATGAAGTATTGTTGCACATAATATCAAAATATCCCCGGTAAGCATATGACATAAAGTCTGAACCTTTTGGGAGAAAGAGAATATTATGGACAAGAAGATTTCTGCAATTTGGCTGCAGGTTGCGTGTGTAATTGCTGTTGCAACAGGCTTGGTATCTGCTGCCGCAAGTTTTCCGGCAACCGATGGACTTTGGTTGTTTTTGTTCGATTTTCTCAAATGGCCCATCGATGGCAACCCCGCTCAATTCGATCTAAATACACGGGCTGTAAATGCTGTTCTTGGTGGTGTCATGGTTGGATGGGGAACATTAATGTTTCTTCTCGTACGCAATTTCCTCAATAATGATTTTTACCTTGTAAGAAAGTTGATACTAGTTAGTATTGTGGCTTGGTTTGTCGTCGACAGCACAGGGTCATTTCTTGCCGAACTTCCCGGGAACGTACTTCTCAATGTTAGCTTTCTTTGTCTATTCATTCCTCCTCTGCTGTTTGTCAAGAACGATAATAGTAATCAATAGAAATGGAATGGAGCAAAAGATTGAGAGCGTTATCAGCTGGGTTCGACACAAGGTTAAAAGGTATGGCACGGACTCGCCCAATCGAGAGAAGGTAGTAAAATGACCCCAAAGACCCGGTTCTCCGGGGGATCATAGCTAAGAGATACTGGAGGAGATATTTCCATGTCAAAAGACCACATGCCCAGTATTATGAAACAGGATATCGGTGATGCAGAACTGTCCTATCTTCTGTATGAGGGTGATGGACCCACTATTGTTCTTCTGCATGCCACGGGTTTCCTCCCATGGCTTTGGCACCCCATTGCCCGTGAGCTTTCATCCGACTGGCGAATTATTGCACCATACTTTTGCGACCACAGGGAATCTGACCCTGAAAAGGGAGGATTGAGCTGGCTTGTCATAGCGGAGGATCTGGCGAATTTATGTAAAGTGCTCCGTCTGGACAGGCCTTTCATGGTCGGGCACTCAATGGGCGCCACGGTAATAACCCTTGCCAATGGCGCCTTTGGATTGGATACACGGGGCCTTATCCTTTTTGAGCCTATCTTTCTGCCGGAAGACTTCTACAAGTTACAGATAACAGTCGATGATCATCCTCTTGCATCCAAAGCTATCAGACGCAGAGACTCGTGGAGTGACCGTAATGAGGCTCTTACATACCTGCGATCAAAGGTTTTGTTCAAGAATTGGGATGAAGAAATGCTCGATCTGTATATTACTTACGGCATGAAGAGCCTTGATGCGGGAGGTCTCCAGCTGGCATGTTCTCCGAAACGTGAGGCATCATTATTCATGGGTAGTGTACATTATAATCCCTGGCCGCTGCTATCTAAGGTTGCGTGCCCCACCCTGGTCATTGAAGGGGAAGACAGTGAAAACCGGGGCTTCATAGACCTGAAGAAGGCTACTCAGTTATTCGCGCAGGGCGAATACAAACTCTTCAATGGAGCCGGTCACCTCATCCCGCAGGAGCAGCCGGGCGAGTCAATCGCGATTATCAGAAGTTTTTTTAGCCATCTGTAATAATGCAGATTGAAACTACTACACTTTGGAGAACAGGAATTCTCAGACCGGGCCAAGGACGAGCAGCAGAAGTAGCTCTTGTTAATGCCCGAACATAGGCCATTCAGGACCCATGTGGCAATTGCGGCATCTGAAGTTGCAGTATTTCATCGTTTCCCTCAATCTCTTCCTGTAGATGCGGCTGCATGTGGAATCAACTATACCAGTCCCTGCAGAGAAAAATAAATTGTCAAATCTGCCGTAAGCGGAGATTGCGCAGACAATAACCAGCCGGATACGGCGATTCCTTGGTCAGGGAATAGCGAAGACGATGTCAATGGGTGCCTGTTCCACGAAATTGCTGAAAGCGCTGCGCCAGGCGTTCCAGTCGTGCCCACCTTCAGCCCAGAAAACATGCTTGTCTTTTAATGCTGCGGCCAGGAGTTGGTGTGACTCGTGAAAACGATCATCCTTGCCTGCAAGAAGAAAAATATGAGGATAAACACCTGCCCGGTCTTGTGCGCATGCTTTCAGGTATATCCATATATCCCGCTGATAATTCTCAGACAAGGTATCCTTGGGAGACCATTTCAACAGGCCGCCAGCCCCTTTGATTTCTTCAATGATAGGTTGATCGCCAAGGAATGGCGCCAGCAGGATAATCCCCTTGATATTCCTCTCGTACTCTCTTGCATACAGGAGCGATCCGAGTCCTCCCATGGAGTTTCCTATAAGCCAGATGTTGCGGTATTGGCCCTCCCGAACCATCGGCATAACGTCAGTCTCCATGTGTCGAAGGAGGGTCCTGGCTATATAAACCCGGAGGCCTGCATCCACGGAAATGATATCTACAGGAATTCTGCGCTTCCTTATGATGTCAAGAATCTGCTCCTGCTCCAGGTCCATCATGGAGCCGCCCCGGCCCGGCAGGAAAATAGCAAGCGTCTTCTGGCGCTCCACGGGATCGAATCGGTATTCTTTGGACTCAAGCGTAATATGGAAGCAGCCGGTTGAAAAGAATATAAACAATAAGAGCGGCGCCATGCCCGGGAGCACCTGCATCCGCTGCCGTAAACGAAATGGATTGCGTATCATCATGCTATCCCCTTCATAAACGATTCGCGATCATGAGCTGATATTGAAAGAATCATTCCATAACTGGGAATAAATATCAACATAATTAGCGAATTAGAAAATAAAGGATGAATGCAAATTAACGCAAATATCAAGAAAGATGATGGGCTGGTACTGACGGTCTCGTCACTGTTTTAAAAAACGCCGGGCAATTTCTTCGGCAGCGGTATAGGGGTCGGCTTTTCGGCTTTTAATTTTTTTAGCTAAGCTCTGGAGCTCGCCGCTTTCTTCCAAATGATGCACTATT
>PNOM01000154.1 GCA_013824835.1 Syntrophus sp. (in: bacteria)
AAGAAGCCTGGAAATCATAGGCGAGGCCACAAAAAAGATTCCCGCCGATTTGAAAGAACGCTACCCCTCTGTGGAGCGGAGGTCTATGGCAGGAATGCGGGACCGCCTGATTCACGATTATTTCGGTGTTGATTACGATATCGTATGGGATGTGGCGAAGAACAATATTCCACGACTCAGGGAACAGGTTGAAGAGATACTGGAATCAGCAAGAAAAAAGTGGAGTACGACTGCAGTTCGCCCCAATGAAAGGTAGTTATTTACTTGCTTACGGTCGTCCCTAACTTTCACCCTTTACTTGCTTACGGTCGTCCCTAACTTTCACCCTTGCTTACGGTCGTCCCTAACTTTCACCCATGCTTACGGTCGTCCCTAACTTTCACCCATGCCCGTGGGATTTCGGTGTACTGCGGTTTACTCTGTAAATGTGGTATAATAAAACCCTGATTAAAAACACGGCCGAGGAGAAGAGAGAAGATGCCGGGTAAGCAATACGAGTGCAAGGACTGCGGTCGCGCCTTTCGCATATACGAAGAAGAGAAGAAGGAGCCAAGATGTCCCAGTTGCGAAAGCGGGAATACGGCTCTGAAACAGGCACAGCCTCTACCGTCATGGCTATTATCCAAAATAACATCAGAATCAGGCTGAAAGTAGAAAGAAGAATGGCGGCGCCATTCTAAGCAAAACGGCTTTTCGGCCTGTGGGAGTAATGCATGCCTTCCCTCTTGACTTGGACCGTCTCTGTGGTTTAACGTTCTTATATGCAGAAGATTCCGGTCATATACTCTGATATATTTCTGACGGACTATCGGACAGTAGACTGCGAATCACCGGACAGGGTCACGGAAATATATTATGACATAAAAGGCATGGCGGACTTTATAGAGCCGGAGCCGTGCACAGACTCGGATCTGCGGCTTTGCCACACAGAGAGAATTATTGAACTCGTAAGAAAGTCCGATGCATATAATGCTGCCAGCCTGGCAGTTGGAGGCGCTATAAAGGCTGCGGAAGTTGCTTTGGCAACTCCCTCTTTTGCCCTTGTACGGCCGCCCGGGCATCACGCCGGACGGGACTTTAACGGCGGTTTCTGTTTTTTTAACAACATGGCCATTGCAATGAAGAGACTCCTCAGGGATGGAAAAATTGAAAGGGTCCTTATCATTGATATCGATCTCCACTATGGAAACGGGACAGAGGACATTGTCAGGGGGGACAAAGGCATCTCATTCTGGAATGTTGACGGGGCAACCCGTGACGAATTCTTCCGGGACCTTGAAGGAGCTGTCAGGATTGCTTCCGGTTTTGATATTGTCGGCTGCTCTGCGGGATTTGATACGTACATAAAAGACTGGGGCGGTCTTCTCAATACCGGCGATTTCAGGCGCGTCGGCGCAATGATCGCCTCGTCGAACCGCCGGTTCTTTTCAATCCTTGAAGGCGGATATTACATTCCCGATCTCGGCATCAATGTTCGGGCATATATGGAAGGTATACAGGAAGTGATGTGAGACCGAAACTCATTTCCATACATAGTTAATTTCCCACTGACCGTTTTCCGGCGATCTGTAGATTTTTACCCAATACCTGCCATTATCATTCCTCGACACCCACTCGATAACAACAATCGCCTTCGTTTTTGTCGTGTTAAAGCCGACACGGGAGAAACCTATAGTCCCGGTCTCGAAAGTGTATGGACTCCCCGTCTTTGCCCCCTTGCTTTTAACAACCCTCTCCTGGAATTCCTCCTCTGCAAGAAGTGTTGCGGGGCTTCCCGCGGGAAGCGCGGCGAGCAACTTGTCTTTGTTAAGCCGTGTCTGATTTACTCTCTTGCGGTTGAAGTCGTCGATCGCCTCGCTGTCCGGTCCGTAGCTCGGTTGATTTTCTGCTCGCACCGTCATATCGCGGACCATGCAGTAGCCTGTCCGCACACCAGGGATCGGGTACCTTGGCTGCCTGGAGTATCTTAAATCATCCTCGCCAGGATGCGCTTGCTGCGACTTGTAAGGTGCATAGAGTAGCGCCGCAAATACCTTATAGTCCTCGTCATCAGCGATAAATGGAGTACCCGGCTGTCCATCCGCTACGGAAGTGAAAATCTGGATAAATAGAACGGCGGCAGTGAAGACGAAAGGGAGAACCGATCTGAAATACTTTCTTATTGCTTTATGCTGTCTTGCCAACAACCGATAAAACTTGTCCATAAGTATTTACTGTAACATTTATAGATATGGGAAACTATGAAAAATGATAAATGCTGGAAGTTAATGAGGAAAAATGGGACAGGGGAGAATATAGGATGTTCCCTATGTCCCCCGAGGAAAGTAAAAATGTAGGATGTCCCTTATAGTTCCACCTTATTCATAAGGCTGCGCAGGGCGTCGTGAAGGATAAGCCAAAGAGCCCCCAAGGGCCTCAACGCTCCATAAAATTATTCTACCGGAAATATCACCCGATGCAACCATTTTCCCATCCGGGCTGAAGGCCACTGAATTGACCGTATTTTTATGTGTAAATTCTGTTCTCCTGGATACTGTCTTCAAATCTAACAAGGTGACCGACCCATTTCGGAAGCCTGCCATAATTTTATCCCCTGCAGGATTGTATTTGACTGACATCACCATCCCCTGTGCCGACGGTATCATTTTGAGTAAAGCACCATTATTGAGGTCCCAAAGCATGAGATTAGGATAATTTCCCCCTGAGATCAGTGATTTTCCATCAGGGCTTATATCTACCGATTGCACAGATCGAGATTGACCATCAAGAATAAGCAATTTCTCTCCGGTGACAATGTCCCACACAATTATAGTCCTGTCGCTGCTTCCTGAAGCAAGCAGCTTTTCACGAGGGCTGAAGGCTATTGAATTGACACCCATAGAGTGTCCTTTAAAATCTTTTAGTTTTTTCCCTGTAGCAACATCCCAAAGGCTCACGAGGGTACCATTGCCTGCGGCAATTACTTTACCGTCCGGACTGAACCCTGTCGAGGCGGCTACTCCAGCGATGCGTGGTGTTTTTATCAGTATATCCCACCGGGCCGTATTCCAAATAATAATATTCCCGTCACTTCCCCCGGACACAAGCATTGTACCATCAGGGCTGAAGGCCACTGAATTGACCAAGCCTTCAGATATTCCAGTCTGAGGAGAATACGAGTAACTATGGCCCTTAAGGGTCTGCAATTCTTTTCCCGTGGTGGTATCCCATATGCTGATACTTGCATTGACATCATGGCCTGCTGCAAGTAATTTACTATCAGGGCTGATGGCCACGGAAAATACCGGTCTTTGTGATTCAATCAAGAATTTGGCGGCTGCATTTGTTTCAGCAGAATAAGAGCTGACAGATAACCCGGAACACAATACAGCAAACACTACAAACATGAGAAATAACTTTAAATAGTTCATTAAATCCCCCTCATTAACTATATTATATTGCTCCGAACTGGGCATATATCACCCGTCCTTCACTCCTGTATTGTGGTGTGGAGGATGCACAATCT
>PNOM01000155.1 GCA_013824835.1 Syntrophus sp. (in: bacteria)
CTGATTTTAAATATTTCGGCGCGAAAATCAAATGTGATTTGATAATAAATTTGGCTCATCCGGTTCTTACGCACTTGCGTAAAGCATATTTCCTGAAAGAGAGTTTTTACCAAGGTTCTGGAATTTGCAGCATTTCAATCGGAATGATTCCCCGTAGCTTGCTACGGGGTAACAACATTCCCTCGCCCCTCCGTGGCTCACTATTACCCACACTTGACTCCGTGGCTATGGGCCGGACTTCAGGTGAGGAACCAGGAGGCGATATGTGGCAGTGATATCATGGAGTCGTTGCAGACCTCTCCACAAAGCTGTAGTCCCGGGTTCTTTATCGCCCTTACGCCCGAGAAAACCTCCAAGGGAGGCAGTCATGCGAATCGCGTCTCTTAGGGTCGGCTCTCTGTCGGGAAGGAGTGGAGTTTTGTTTACAAATATATGGAGGGCCTTCCATTCAGCCTCTTCAAAGAAGAGCATGCACGGGGAGTCCGGAACTTCACGACCGAGTTTCGTCAGATGATGAATACGCCACGCTACCACCATATCAATGGCCAGGCACGCTTCGAGACTTTCTGCTGTTCCCAGTCGTCTGTCTTCGATTCTGCACCCGCTTTTGAGCGTGCGGTGATAGACCTCGATGCCCCAGCGTCTGGCGTACCAGTTGAGTCTATCGCAGCCCTGCTGTCTACTCTAAGTTTGCGAAGCATGATGCACGTACTCGCCACGGCCTATATGTGGGCTCGCAACCCACCCTTGAGGTCGAACTTGGTCGAGTTCTTAAAGTTGTAAAAAGAATTGTCCGAGGGCTGCACTACCACGAGAACCAGACCCGCCTGAGCCCGGATTACGAAGTCAATGTTTTCACGACTGAGTATTTTGACTACGACCTAAACGATGAGCAGAGAGAATTCTTTCTGAAGGAATTCGTGATTCCCACACTGCCTCTGCCATATAAAACCATAGGAAACGGTGTTTTTAAGTATAAAATGGGCCGCTCCACCAATAAAGATTGCTGCGTATGGGTATTCCTTTTCTTTGATAGAGTTCCGTTTCTCTCAGTGACCTTGCCCAAGTCAGTTTTGAGACAAAAGAAGACACCAAACATCAACACTTATCCACCGGGGTTCTATGAGTAATCTTTGTTCGTGTTTGAGATACGTTCCGATAGGGAAGTGTAGAATAGCGTCTAACCCGGCGCTGCAGTGGATCGCCGAAAAATCAGGCTCCCACTGAGCTGTTTGTTATGCAAGGCAAAAGTTACGATTATTTTCAAAACATGGTAGAATAGAATTATGAAAAACACTCAATACTTCCTTTTTGTAAAACAACGCCCTGATAGGGAAGGCATCAAAGAAGAGTGGATACTTGACACCATTAGTAATCCTTCAAAAACAGCAAGACAGTCTGACGGACGAATAAGAAAGTGGAAATATATTGAAGAGGCGGGGAAATATCTAAGAGTCATTCTGTTGGAAGATGGGGAGACAGTCCATAACGCCTTTTTCGACAGAAGCCATAAGGAGGAGTAACCATGAAAATCCGATACTTTACAGACACGGATACAGCGCTCATTGAGTTTTCAAATGAATCAATTCTGGAAACGAAAGAAATATCAGAAAATCTATATATTGATCTGGATGGCATGGGCAATCTTGTCAGCATGACCATTGAACATGCAAGGGAGAAGGCCAACATTTCAGAAGTGTCATATCTGCAAATGGAAAAAATCGTTGCATAACCCGTCATTGCAGCGAACGTGGAAGAACGGTTCTTTGAATCCGTGGAGCTTTGAGATATACGTTCTCCACTCCACCGCGCCGCTGAATTCGTCGTTAGCTATGACAGGAGACTGAAATATGAGTGTAATTAAAGAAAACACAAATCTTCGGACACTTGTGGTCTCAATATGCGCAGCATTGATTGCTTTGGGCCTGCTTGTTTTAGGCGCAAAGATACCGGATTCGAATTCTACCTGGAAAGCACTTCTAAATTCTTTAGGATCGGTGCTTTTTGCATCAATCGCTATTGCTGTTATTTGGCAACTTTTTCAAAAGCGGAGTTTTCGTCAGGAACTGCTCGAATGTATTGGGTCATCAGAAAATATCCAAAGCTCGGGAATTGAAGGGGTCTATTATCGATTTGATGAAGTAGATTGGAAGGATTTATTCAATGATTGTACTGAATTTGATCTTTTTATTACATATGGCAGATCATAGCGAGGCACAAATGAGATCCGTTTGAGAGAAATTGCTAAAAGGAGTGGTTCTAAAGTAAGAGTCGTGTTGCCCGACTATAGAGACGCTACTCTTCTCAGGCACTTTTCTGTGCGTTATCGAAAGAGTGAAGAAGAAATGGAAAGATTAATCAAAGAGGCTGTCAATGAATTTGCTGATTACTTTGATGAAAAGACATGTTCTTTCACAATACGCCTAACCAAGCAACCACCCACAAACGGTTATTATAGATTCGGGAATAAACAGGTTATAACCTTGTACAATTATAAAGACGATAAAGGGAATATCCCAGTCTTCATTATCAAGAAGCCAGGCCGACTATATGATTTTTTTGATTTTGAGTTCGATTATTTGGTAAAAAGCGGGGTGGAACCATTAAAGGAATAGCTAACCACTGCATGGAGCGGATCGGCAAGGAAAGGCGCTTGCCTCCCGCTCGCTGGCGTTATGACTCAGCAAATAAAGGAATTGGGAAGAATGAGACGACTTCAGAGCAACCAGGCGGGTTCCCACCGCAAGGCGAGTAGAATTCACCATACATGGAGACAATGAGTTGGCACTCGTAAGACCTCGACTAAACGACCATTTTGATTTGCCGTTCTCTCAAGAGCAAGTAGCTTTTGCAATTCCCCTCTTGGATGAGGACTTGCCCCTGTACGTTGACCCGTTCCTGCTCTGGAAATCACCCTCCCAACAAGACAATTCATTACATGCGCAAATCGTAAACTCGTTCAATTATCTCGGTAGCCTTTTTGTGAAAGACGAACAAGATGAAGCGATTAATCTACTTATTCAGCTCTCAGAGTGCGATGAAGTTGGTTTGGGGAATTCAATGTCCCGAAAAGGATTGAAGATTGGGCCAAGGACCGCGGCCGATATTCTTTCCCTTTTCAAGGATATTCCCCAAATACAGAAATCCGGGTTCACTCATTTTGAAGAAGTTCAACTCTTGGTCGAAGGCATCGCACAGGACCGAATCAGTGATATAGCATGTAATCTCTTGATGTCGTTTCTCGTCGATTACACGATTGACGAATGCAAGAGATGGCTGATACCCACAGCAAAGAGCCAAGTAAACATCTACAATTGTAAATCAAACCAGTTTGTCTCCGAAGCAGTTGATTTACCTGTAAATCCGGAGACAAACCGTCCATGGGGGGCCTTAGGGACGGTCGTAAATAAGTGATCCCTGAGAAGTAACTCTCAAGCATCAACCCTCAAATAACAATTGTATTAAAGTAGATACAATGTTAT
>PNOM01000156.1 GCA_013824835.1 Syntrophus sp. (in: bacteria)
AAAGCTGACTTTTTCTAAGAGAAGAGAAACTGGATTAATGGTTTACAAGGGGGCGCAGGCCCCCTTGAGTACAAATTCGGCAATCCATAGCAGACCATTCTTTTGATGCACTGCCATAACCATCGCACAAAACATGTAAAGGTCTTTATTATCGTTATTTTGTAATTCAACAGACAAGAGGTTTGAAAACAAACAAAAGATTGGCCCTTTTCTGCGCGCCCTTTTCTGCGCGCCCTTTTCTGCGTTGCATAGCTTCTATTTATTGTCTATAATACTTGAATGGAAATAATGTCCGCAAAAGACCTCTCGCGATACCTTGAAATTAATGAAAAAAAGATCTATAAACTTGTTCAGGAATCGAGTATCCCTTCCACGCGCATTGGCGGCAAGATCGCCTTCTTTAAGGAACTGATTGATATATGGATTCTTGAGAATACTGCACTGGAACAGCATATCTTTATTGCAGGAAGTGACGATGTACTCCTTCGAAGTATAATAAACACCTATAACAGCAGTAGCGATAAAGGCATCGTGTTTTATGCCCCCGTCGGGAGCATAAAAGGCCTGAAGTTATTGAAGGAAAATGGCGCAACCATGTCATGTGTCCACATCCTTGATACTGAAAAAAAGGAGTGCAACCTTTCATATATGGACAGGCATCTTGACGGAGATAATTATGTAGTAATTCATCTTTTTATGAGGGAACAGGGCATCTACCTGCTGAAAGGTAATCCTATGGGGATCCATTCTCTTGAAGATATATCCGCTAAAAATGCATCCTTCATAAACAGGAACCGGGGTTCAGGGACAAGACTCCTTTTTGATTATCTCCTCCATGAGCACAGGATAGATCCATCAAATATAAAGGGTTACGGGAGAGAAGCCGACTCTCATCTTGAGGTAGGTTCAGGAATACTACAGGGGAGCGCAGATGCCGGGCTTGGCATAAGGCACGTCGCACATATTCTGGGCCTCGATTTTATATCCCTTTTCCATGAGAGTTTTGACATGGTCATCCCAAAAGAACATTTTCACAGTATTCAGGTAAAGCGGCTCCTAACCTTCTTTGAACAATCCGCACTACTTCACCATATACGGGACTTTACCGGCTATGACACGGGAAAAATGGGGAAAGTTATATATCCCCGTCCCTGAGAGGAGAGCGGAAGCATACTGCCCTATAAAATCATCAGAACCTCGGTACAAACCCTTTAGCAGACCACCGTCACCATAAAGTGAGATTTGACGAGCAGAGTCCTTCCCGGCGGAGAAGCGCTCCGATCTGACCCTGTCCGGTATAGCTCTCTGCCTCCTTGAGGATACGGAGCTTATACACCGCGGTGAATTTCCGGCGCACTGTCTTTTCCGGTACCTCCGGATCAGGGACTACCTTTGGGTGCGTCATTACAAGTTAGAGTTGGAATTATTCATTTGTCGAAAATTTCCTGAAGGATTTCCTTAATCATCTCTTCCGGTGTGGTAATCACCCTTACCCCCTTACATCTCATCTCATCGAGCGCGGTCGCAGCAGCGTCGGTGGACACACCTCGACATAGACCCTCTATAACAGTCGTTTTGTAGCCGGCTGCAAGCAAGTCCAGAGATGTTGCCCTCACACAGTATTCTGTGGCAATCCCGTAGAGGATGACCTTCTCAATCCCGTTTATCCGCAGTATGGTATCCATCTCCGTTTTTGTACCTTTCCCATACTGAAAAAACGAATAGTTTTCAAAATCCGGGTCTTGTGCATTCTTTACAATTGCAAGAAAGAGATTGTTATCTATAAGTACACGGGCATTCTCTGTCCCCTGGATGCAATGGGGCGGCCAGAGAGCCTGCGTTCCTCCATCAATTATTATTGTTTCGAATGGTCTCTTCCCCGGATGGCTGGTCGCAAAGGAGATATGGTCAGGGGAATGCCAATCCTGAGTACCTAAAATAGGGACACCGAGTTCTTTGAATTGCCGGGTGGCCACCTCGACGCTCTTCACGTAATTTTCGTCTGAACCGGGCACGGCAAGACTACCCTGCTTCCATTTCGTAAAGTCACCCTGTATATCGATAACGATGACACCCCATTTTTTTAACATTCTTCTCCTCCGATCATTTTGGTCATAACGACCAGGTCACCGGGAACCTGGTTTATCGGCGATTGGCCGCACCATCTTGTTGCCCCAGTTCATGGGTATGATCGCCTACAAATACTGTTTCAAATCCCGATAGTAGTTCTCATGGATGCCTATCATAGCAAGTTCCAAATCCTCACCAAACCTTCGATGTGCAAGTAAATACGGCGTAGTCTCAAGCTTAAACTTATGTACAAATACTCCTCGCAGGTCCCCTTTCTTTTCCTCCCCTATGCTTGGATCTTCTATAATTCCTTTTATTTCGCGATCCAACAAGTCCTTCTCCGGTTTAGACATCTTCTTAACTTTTTTCTCAAATGATCTCGACTGGTATACTTTCATATGTGCCTATCCAAAGGTATATTCTGTCTTCTCTCCCTGTTCCAGTTCGTCCAACCCAATCAAAATCTCCTTAATAAGAGAATATGGTAGGTCGGGATTCTCTTCGACGCATTTGCCCATGCGCGCCCAGTGCTCAATCTGCCCGGCTAAAGACCTGTGGTCAATCCGTCCGAATCTCTTTGCCTCATCTGCAAGTTCTTCCGATATTCTTACTGCTGTAGCCATAATAACTCCTCCGGATATCTTTGTTGCGACGTGCTATCATTATAGCTCTATAGATTGCATAATGCAACTAAAGATTGCATCCATTCTGGGGGTAACAAAAAGCTCACCGAGACGCGCATAGCGCGGATTCGGTGCAGCGACTGGTTCGAAGAATTACAGCCTGTGTTTCCATTCGTCAGGGTTTCTTTTCACGTGAAATACAGAGAGAACAACTACACGGGCCTCCTCAACAATAAAAAAAACGGCAAAGGGGAATCTTCGGGTAAGTGCCCGACGAACTATTTTATGGACCTCGGGGTAAATCAAATGATTTCTAAGGATTGAGTTAAAGGCAGCATCCAGAACAAGCAAGAATTCAGAGCCCAGCCCGGGGACTTGCGCTTCATACCAGTCGAAAGCTTGCGAGATGTCCGCCTCAGCATCCGGTTGAATTATCAGTTCGCGAGTCATGCCCGGTTTTTAATCCGGCCTCGAACGACCGACCAGGGAGACCCTGCGTTGGGGTTCATGTGATAGAGATCGAGCCGCCTGTCGATTTCAACCTTTTCCTCGTCAGTTAAGGCAAGAGACTCGGGTACTTTGGCTACGCTGTCCCAGATGTCCTGAGCAAGTTGGATGCGCTCCGACACGCTGAGATCAAGGATTTCTTTTTCCGCAAGAATGCTCATATATTCTCCGTTATGTTATTATAGCCCTCCATCGGATATTTTACAATCCGAATTATAATCAGTCAATAACTTCGAACACGGAGTTGAGCCAGAGGCCGCTTTAT
>PNOM01000157.1 GCA_013824835.1 Syntrophus sp. (in: bacteria)
ATTGTTATACTGCTTCTCTGATTATTTTTTGGCATATAGTTCGTCAACGGCCTCTTTTCCATACATATCGTCAATAAGATCCTTGTATTTCTGGAGCACCACCTTGCGCTTGAGCTTAAGAGATGGCGTGAGTTCTCCGCCTTCCTGCGAAAAATCGTTCTTGACAATCCTGATGTTCTTTATTGATTCATACTTCGCAAGATGCGCGTTGCTCTTTTCTACGTGCTTCTGCACAATATCGAGAAATTTCGGAGATTCCAAAAGTTCCGTCGGGCTATTGAATGTTATATCTGCTTCCTTCGCCAGCCGCGCGGCTTCATCGGGATTGATATTACACAAGCCGGTGAGATACTTTTTCCTTTCACCGATTACTATAAACTGGGTGAAAAGAGGATCGGATTTGAACATGTTCTCTATTTTTTGTGGGGCGACGTTTTTGCCGCCGGAGGTTATAATGAGATCTTTCTTCCTGTCCGTAATGAGCAAGTTGCCCTCATCATCAAACATGCCGATATCACCGGACATGAAATACCCGTCAGCTGTGAAGGCATCGCGAGTTTCATCAGGCAGTTTCCAGTATCCCTTGATAACATTACCACCTTTTAACAACACCTCTCCGTCTTCGGCAATTTTTATATCCATTCCCGGTATCGGTTTTCCGGTTGTTCCGATTCTGTAATCAGCCATAGACTGCATTGTAGCCGGTGCAGTGCATTCAGTCATACCATATCCCTGTATAACAGTTATTCCCGCAGCGTTAAAAAAACGGATAATTTCTTCGGCTGTAGGAGCTCCGGACGCCGTCATCCATGTAACTCTTCCTCCTAATTTATCCTGAAGTTTTTTGAATATAGCGGCATAGGCAATCTTGTATTTCAGCTGCAACCAGAAAGGTATTGTTTTATGTTTTTCGCGCAACTCACTGATGCGCTTGCCCACTTTCTGACCCCAATAAAATACCTTTTGTTTAAATGGCGACTGTTCCTTGACCTGAGCAATAATCTTCTGGTACACTTTTTCGCATACCCGCGGCACGGCAAGTATCATCGTTGGTCGCTTCTCTTCGAAATCCGCCAGCAGCGTATCTATGCTCTCCGCATAGGAGGCTGTTATACCGCAGTACATGCCATAGAAGTGGCCCGCGATCCGTTCGAAAACGTGGGAAAGAGGAAGGAACGGTACGGTACAGTCTTTGTCGGAAGCAAAGTGCGGCGAGATGTTGTCGAGGGACTGGACAACCCAGAACACATTACCGTGCGATATCATGGCACCCTTGGGAAGGCCGGTTGTTCCGGATGTGTAAACAATAGTGGCAAGATCATCGCTGTTCACTTCTTTCGCCAGCTTTTCAAAGAGCACCTGGTCTTCTTTATACTTTTTGCGCCCCATTTCCATGAGGGTATTAAAGCTAATGACTTTCTCATGGCCTGCCGCATCATTGTCTTCCATAACTACTATTTTTTCGATTGATGGGCAGCTGTCAACTATATCAATGACTTTTTTAAGCTGTGTCTTGTTTTCTACAACAATGACTTTTGACTCTGAATTGTTGAGGATATACTGGATTTCTTCGGAAACAAGGGTCGGGTACACCGGAATCACAACAGCACCGATACCAAGAGTACCCATATCCGTATAGAGCCATTCCAGTCTGTTTTCAGACAAGATCGAAACCATCTGACCTTTTCTCAGCCCCAGAGAATATAATCCCAGTCCTGTTGCGCATGCCCGTTCATAATACTCGTTCCATGTCGCGCCTTTCCATGCACCGTTGATCTTTTTTTCGATTGCCAGCCGATCCCCGTATTTCTTTACACGGTTGCGAAAAACATCATTTATGGTCTTTTCATTTACATCCATTCGAGTCTCCCCTTGTATGCTGGTTGACGCATGAACATGTTTATTCCCCTAACCCCCAAATCACGAGGAGGTTAGGGGAAGATAATAATCACATTACTTCTTCCTTAATCCCATTATTGCTCTAGCTTCGTCGGTTGTTGCAATCGGCCTGCCGAGACAATCGGCTATGTTCACCGCCACTTCCACCTGCTCGTAACTTCCCTTGGCAAGTTCTCCATTCGGCATCTTGATGTTGTCTTCAAGGCCAACCCGCATGTGCCCACCGAGAAGACACGACTGCATAATACACGGGAATTGGTCTGTCCCAACGCCGCAGGTAGTGAAGTTTGCATTAGCGGGAATGGCGTTCATCATGGCCACAAAAGCATCTGTCCGGAAGGCCTGTCCTCCGGCGACACCCCAGACAAAATTAAAATTCATCGGTTCGCTGAAGAAACCCTGCTTGGCTATCAGCAAGGTGTTGTCGAGTCCGCCCATATCATAACATTCGATCTCGGGCTTCACACCGTTCTCTTCCATAGCCTTGCCGAATTCCTGCAGCATGGTGAAGGTGTTTTCGAATACGTATTCAATGAATATCTTACCGGTCTTGCGATCGACGATACTGAAGTTCATTGTATTGGTATTTAGCGACGCCATATCCGGCTTTACAGCTATAATCTGTGAGATCCTCTGCTCTGCCGTCTTGCCCATGCCTACCGCGGAGCTCAGATTTACGATCAACTCCGGACATTTATCCTTGATCGCATTATAGGTAGCTCTGATCCGGTCATGATCATGAGTAGGCATGCCATTGTCCTCACGGGCATGCACATGTACCATGGCCGCGCCAGCTTTCCAGCACTTGTAGGCCTCTGTAGCAAATTCAGCCGGAGTATAGGGAACCGAAGGATTCTGGTTTCTCATGGTTGCGGCCCCGGTCAACGCCGCAGCAATAATAACTGGTTTGGACATATCTGGTTTTCCTCCTTTTTTTCCTTGAACTGCAGGTTCATTATCGGCAACCCACTTTACCCTGCCCGCATTCCGTTCGTGAACAGAAGCTTTTTCAGCAGCGGGTTTAAAATGATCGATATCCAGAATTGTATTCGTCGTTTCTTTGGCGAATACAGCATCAACTTTCATGCCTATCTTCACATCCTCTAATTTGCATTCTTCCAGGATGTGCATGAAGGGCGTATCTGCTCCGTCCAGTTTGATAAGCGCCAAAACAAACGGTGCCTTGCGGGGCAAATGCTTGTCGTCGTAACGTACCACGGTAAAGTTGGTAACCATACCGGAAGTTCCTACGTCCACCCAGTTATCGCGTATGTCGGTAAAGTCCTTGTCGCATACTTGCCGCGGCGGTAGGTATACCACGTTGCAGGTAGGGCATTTAACTCCCATTATTTTCTTCTCATCCCGGATGGTTGTGATGAACTTGCTGCCAACGCTTCCGGCAAAGTATGTGTAAGGGAGCGCCATTTTACCTTCAACTACGTAGCTGTCTTCAAAACCTTTCTTTTGCTTTGTTGTCATATACCTCCTCCTCACTCATCTATCTCGAAATAC
>PNOM01000158.1 GCA_013824835.1 Syntrophus sp. (in: bacteria)
AAAGCTGATTATACTTGTCTCCATGGAGGTCCTGGTCTGTAATAGCTGTGGGGAGCGTTATTATGACCGAAACACAATGAAGAAGATTGAAGAATATCGTACTAAACTTAAGAGCGCTAATTTGAATATGGAGGAAGTTGGAAAAGTATTTCGTGCCCATGCGGCATAACAATCATTTGGAAATCATTTTAGAAGATATTAGAGAGAAATTTGATCTGGTCCTCGAGGACCATGCAGGTAAATCGTCGGTATTGGGATTTTTAGCACAAAATTTAATACTCAAAGCCCAAAACAGACTCTACTCCTTTGCCTGACCCCAATTGCAAAATTGAATCATCATATTCCTCGGAGCTCTGCTCCGGGGTTACCGTAAGGAGAAGAAAGAGGAACCTGGGTTCCTCAAAGTAATCTTGCACTCCTTAAGATACCTCGTAGCTTTGCAGCGGGGTAGTTCATTTGAGGGTATTTTGAAAATAATAAAGAACGTTTTATTTGGTACACTGCCGGCTATTCTGATTGTACTAATAGTACTTGAAGTTTTTTTCAGAAGCGTAATTCCCGCATCTGACCCTCCAAGAAGTTTTTTTGATGAAAAAGAAAAGATGTTCTTTTGTAGCAATGAAAAAGTGAAGGGTGTAAATGTTATTGGTAAATTTGCAGAAATAAGGGCAAAATGGCGAATAAATAATATGCATTGGAATTATCCAATTGATTATTATCACATAAATGACAGAAAATTGATTGCAGTAATTGGAGATTCTTTTATAGAGGCTTTACAAGTGGATGTAGGCAAGAACTACCCATTTTTGCTAAAGGAAAAATTAGCAAATCATTATGAAGTATATGCTTTTGGCGTATCTGGCGCTCCATTATCACAATATTTGCATATCAGCAGATATGTCAACAAACACTTTGATGCTGATGTCATCATTATTAAGTGTCTAATCCGGTCTATTCGAACACTCAATCCGGTTTTATCCGAACGGCTTGTCAGTAATCCTTTCCCTGCCATCTTTACTTTATAAAAGTGTTCGACCTAAGTCAAGGTCGAATGTATTTTTCTCATCGAATCTACTCCTGTCGTCAATATGATCTTGTGGGCATTATGAATGATTCTGTCGCATATAGCGTCTGCAAGGGTCGGGTCTCCTATGATATCATGCCAGGTATCGATGGGGAACTGACTTGCGATGATAGTTGATCGCACCCCGTGTCTATCTTCAACGATCTCAAGAATGTCCCTTCTTTCTCCGTCTGCAAAGGGGTTTATTCCCCAGTCATCAATGATAAGCAGTTTTATCCTCTGGATCCGTTCAAGGAACTTTCCGTAGCTCCCGTCTGCTCTCGCGATTCTCAGTTCCTGGACAAGCCGGGGCAGCCTCACATAGAGGGTGCGTATCCCCTGCCGCATGGCGCTGTTCCCCAGGGCACAACTAAGGAAGGTTTTTCCTGCTCCGGTAGGACCGATAATAATGATGTTCTGGTTGCTCCTTATCCACTCGTTTTGGATGAACCTGAGTATTGTGTCCTTGGTGAGTCCCCTCTTTGTCCTGAAGTCGATATCTTCAAAACAGGCATTGGGGTGCCTCAAATGGGCGTGGGAGAGGAGGGTCTTGATCTGTCTGTTTTCCCGGTGAAGCTTTTCTTTATCAATAAGAAGACCGAACCTTTCTTCAAAACTCAGGTCCCGGTACACATCGTTCATCTGTTCCTGTAATCCCTCTGACATACCATAAAGTTTCATGGCAAGGAGCTTTTCAACGGTCGCCTCAATCATGTGCCACCTCCCCGTAGTAGCTGCCTCCTCTGACATTGGCGTGAAGGGGAATGATGTTTTTCTTTTCCGCAGGCAGCAGATTCTCCAGGTTACGCTCCAGAAGAGATTTTACACTTTTGTAATTATATGCCTCCAGTTCCAATGCCCTCTTACAAGCATTCTCCACCCGCTCAGGGGAGTGTATCTTTGAAAGACGGATTATCCCCAGGCAGCTTCTAAAACCATGCTCAGGATGGTCCCGGTGTTCCATAATCTGATCCATCAGTTCTTTTGTTGAGGGTCCTATCTTTGCTCCCCACAGTCTGATTCTCTCCGGTGTCCATTCGAGGTACTGCCGGTGTTGATGGGGCATATGGAGATTCTCTGTTACAAAGGCGCCAGGTTTATTCATTCTTACATGGGAAGCCACCCTTCTACCCTTATGATACATTTCTACAATGGAACCGGTATATCGGATATCCACCAATTGGCCGATCAGGGTGTAGGGGACACTGTAGTATGTTTTCTCAACTGCTACATGGTAATCAATATGAACCTTCGCCTTTTTCCATGATGCAATGACAAACCGTTCATCCGGAAGGGGCCTTAATGCGGGCTTATCACTTTCCATGAAGAGATCATACCGGGACTTATTGATGAGTTTCATGGGCCTCAGGTTCAGGTTCTTTGTCGCTTCGTCAATGGCCTTGTTGAGTTCGGTGATGCTGAAGAATGTCCTGTTTCTGAGTACGGCAAGGATGCGGCGCTGGGCCTGGAGTACACCGCTTTCCACTTTCGCTTTGTCCCGTGGTTTTGCTACTCTCGCGGGAAGGACAGCAACATGGTAGTGTTCTGCCATTGCGGCAAAGGTCCTGTTGATCTCGGGATCATAGTAACAAGCATGGGTTATTGCCCCTTTGAGATTATCAGGGATCAGGCATTCAGGGCATCCACCATAAAATTCCAGGGCCTTGATATTGCAGTCCACAAAACCCTCTTTTGTCTGATCCGGCACCGCCCGGGCGAACATATAGGAACTTGCCCCCAATACAGAGACAAAGAGTTCTACCTCGATAATCTTACCGGTAGCAGGTTCCTGATAGTGAGGCTTATCCCCGGAGAAATCGATAAACATCTTTTCTCCCGCCTTATGGGTGAACCTCATGACAGGATCTGCCTTTTTGGCCCATTCCTGATAAAGATGGTAGAATTGGCTCCGCTCATATCCATCAGGGTTATCTCTTTTATACTCCTCATGAAGGAGTTGGAGAGTTACCCCCTTCTTCTTTAATTCCCCATGAAGGTAGTCAAAATCGGGGAACAGTTTACCCGATACCTTCTCTTCTTTGGGAAAGAGAAGACCTGAGAGGACATCTTCATCCATCTCGGATATTTCTCTATAAGGGACTCCCAGTCCCTTCAGCTTCTCCACATACAAAGAAGCGGTGGAGGTGGAGATGTTACATGCCCGGGCAATAGGGCGCACACCCAGATTCAGTTCCAGATACAGCCGTGCAACTTCCTTCAGTTTTCTCATGGTCAATTTCCTCCCTTTCTTTTTCAACTGCGCCCTCCACATATTCTTTTGGGGGCAGTCTATCATGTACGGCAGGGAGGATAAGAAATCCGTTTTTACCCGAACAC
>PNOM01000159.1 GCA_013824835.1 Syntrophus sp. (in: bacteria)
GCGTTCTCCTTGCAAATTTACGATTTTTGACTGATAATAATGATATGAAAAAATGGTATGTAGTTGCCACCAAACCAAGAAACGAAGAGAGGGCTGCCGTCAATCTTCAGCAGGGAGACATAGAAGTTCTTGCCCCCAAGCTGAAATTGAGAAAATTCAAAGAAGGTCAATTCGTCTATGTCGTAGAGGCCATGTTCCCGGGATATATATTTGTGAAATTTCACCCGGTTGATGAATTTCGCCTTGTCAAGTATACAAGGGGCGTCAAGACGATCATACATTTCGGGGGACAGATTGCGCCTGTGCAGGAAGAACTGATAGAATTCATCAGGTCAAAGCTGGACGACGGCGTTGCCACCATTCAGAAGAAGCAGTTTGAAAAGGGAGAGAGGATACTCATTAAGGATGGTCCCTTCAAGAACATGAGCGGCTTATTCGAGAAGGAATTAGATGGTAAGGAGCGGGTTGCCATACTCCTTGACGGCATACAGTATTCGGCCCGCGTGGAGATAGACAGGGACCTCATTGCAAATGCATGAAATGAACTACCCCGCGCCAAACCGCAGGGTATCAAAGGCGAGACAAACATACAGGAACCGCCTTGAAGCAGGCTTCGGGTTATGGATCCGCGGGGCGATCAGACAATTAAATAGGGGTCAATAATAGAACTATACGGTAATACCCAGGGACTTAACCACCTCGTAAAACGAAGACTCGAAAAGCTATACCAGAAAAAAACAGAACCTTCATATGTCATTCCCCCTGATACTGCGCGGAATATTATGGAGATTTCAAAGGAGATTGCGCGGCAGGTTGGCCTTTTGATCAACAGGCGAGGGGTGGTGGAATATGTGGTTGTAGGTGAGCGCGGGAAGATAGAGATCCCCCCTCTTGCCATGGAACGGGTTGGCAGGGCACGATTCCGGGGGCTACGGTTCATCCATACCCACCTGAAGGGCGAATTGCTTTCCAGGGAAGACCTTACCGACCTTGCCATTTTGCAGCTCGACCTTGTGGCATGTGTGACAGAGAGCAGGGGAGAAGCGGGCGAACTTGCCCATATAGGACACCTCGTGCCGGAAAGCAAGACGGGTAAGGTATGGGATTTTATAGGCCCCCTCCCCATACAGGAGCTTGACCTCGATTTTATCCAGTTCATCACAGAACTGGAAAACGAATTCGTGAAGGCCAGGGGCAGCTATTACCTGGTAGAAGGCGACCGGGAAAAGTGTGTCATTGTCTCTGTGGTGCTTCCAAAAAAACAAAAGGAGGTGGAGGAACGTATTGCAGAGATGAAGGACCTCTGCTATTCAGCGGGCATTACGGTCCTTGATGCCATCGTCCAGAGGCCGAAGGAACTTCACCCCAAATTCTTCATCGGAAAAGGCAAGATCGAAGAGATCATCATGAGATGCCAGCAACTTGGCGTAGACCTCCTTGTATTCGATGAGGGGCTTACGCCCGGCCAGATAAAAAATATCTCCGCCCTTACGGACATGCGGGTAATTGACAGAAACCAGCTCATCCTTGACATATTTGCAGGCAGGGCTGAGACAAATGAAGCACAGATTCAGGTAGAGCTTGCCCAACTCAGGTATATACTCCCCAGACTTGCAGAACGGAATACGGCCATGTCGCGTTTGACCGGCGGCATAGGCGGTCGGGGTCCCGGCGAAACAAAACTCGAAATCAACAGACGGAGAACACGGGAACGAATCGGTTTTCTGGAAAAAAGACTCGAAGAAACCCAGCATGTGCGGGACAAGAAAAGGGAGAAAAGAAGGCTTTCCGGCATACCCATTGTCTCCATAGTGGGTTATACGAATTCAGGCAAATCAACCCTCCTTAATCTCCTTACAAAAAGCACAGTTGAGACTGAGGATAAACCCTTCAGCACCCTGAGCCCTACCACGAGGCTTATCAAGTATCCTGAACGGAAGAAGATTATCGCGACTGATACAGTGGGGTTCATCCACAATCTGCCCCAGGTGTTGTTCCGGGCCTTTATGGCAACCCTTGAGGAACTGGAAGATGCGCACCTCCTCCTTCACCTTGTAGATGTAAGTTCTCCTGACTTTGAAGAGCGGATGGGGGTTGTAGATACAATCCTCGCTGATCTTGGTCTTCACGACAAGAAAAGACTTATTGTATTCAACAAGATAGACAAGGTGGACCGGGGTTTTGTGCGTCTCCTGGAGGACCGCCACAGGGCTGTCTCCATATCATGTCTTAAAAAAGAGGGGATTGAAGGGCTGGTGGCAGCGATAGAGAACGGCCTGATTCACCATTCACCATTCACCGGCAGAATATAGGTGCCCTCAGTAATGGGGCAAGCAAAACAATAAAACATGGTGATCCTGCATTACCAAATATCCCTCGGGCATATACAGCGACGGTCTTTATATCCATAAAATAGGTGCACAAATAGAACATGAACTCCTTCCTGTTGTCCAGTTTTGGCCCATTCTTCACGATATGAACATATCATATGGTAATCGATTACCCATGAGCAATTAACTCTATCACAAAAATAGTCTGCCAGTGTAGTCGCACACACTTGTAGACGTGCGGCGTTGTTGAAAACAGATGGTTGTGTGAGTAGAAAACCACATCAAAAACAGATTCTATAAGCGCATAATATCAGGCACTTACACGACACCAAAAACCATGCGCAGAAAACAAATGTTTTCTGCGCATGGTTTTTCTCAGTGTTAATCGAATTAATTATTTGTTTATTGTTTTTACATATTATGCAAGATAGTTATTTATCCTATTGATAATCCCGTTTATATCTTCTGCAATCTCTTTTTTTATATCGCTCTTTCTACTCAAGACATCTGTTGCTCCGTACTTTTTAAGAATGACACGGAGAAACCTTCCCGTTGCACCTATTTTTGTTATTCGGTCGTCCAATTTACCCAACCCTTTAATTTGAATGAATAAATTACGTATATATGTGGAATTTTCCTCTGAACCCCACCAGCTTATTCCCCAAATAATTATATTGTCCTCACCCGTTTCGTTGTCTTCAAGCTGTACAAAAGCAGCAACGCCATCACGTTTATAGCGCATCTTAGGGTGATGAAAGTTCCATCTCTGCTTAGTCAAGCATTGTCTGACCTTTTTGTTGCTGTATGAAGGCTTAACTTTCTCAAGCTTCACCGGAGGGTTTTGATTTAAAATTAATAATGTATCTATACTGTCATAAAAATTATTAAAAATAGCGGATGATACGACCTTGCTGCTAAGGATTTGTGCAATCAATTTGTGATCATTTCTATAATCTACCATAAACACCTTCTCGTCAGATTTATTTTGTTTTCATCTTATTAATTCTTTTATAAAATTTTAGCAATGTTATTATTGGGG
>PNOM01000160.1 GCA_013824835.1 Syntrophus sp. (in: bacteria)
CCATCGCCCCGGCATTCGGAGATAACCATGGGGGTAAAGGTAAAGGGTATTACAAGCACGGCCGGTACCAGCACTACCAGCATGGCCGGCGTGTGTATTATCAATCCCCCAATCGCTACTACTACGGGGCGCCCGTCTATGTGCCACCACCGGTTGTCTATGCCCCGGCCCCCTATCAGTCGCCGGGCATCAGCCTTTTTGTCCCCTTTAATTAGATTGGGAAATCCTCAGCGTCGACCGCTCAGGACCTTGGTCCTCCACGCACGCGCAACAGAACAGCCTCGATATGATCGTGGCGTTATTGAACCGGATGTGGAGGACATAACAGGGGAGGCAGCCGTTAAGAACGGTATTAGAGAAGAAAGGCTGACAAAAAAATATATTCGAAGGTGTATGATGCCATGCCTTTAATTCAAGTAGCAGTGGTTTTGGTTGTTGTTGGTATTTTTCTCTTGCTCGCCAACCGATTCATACCAATGTCGGGCCGCATTAAGTCGATCCTGGTCGTTGTTGTGGTCGTTATTGTTGTCTTATGGCTCATGAGTATGCCTGGACTCGTCAATTCCCTCTCCAGGATTTACGTGGGAAGATGACCGTCTAAGTTCGGCGTTACGGATCAAGTTCAACGTTCTATGTTCAATGTTTACCATGATCTTGAACTCAAACGTTGAACCTCGAACATTGAACTCTATAGTACCCGGGAGCTGCACGATGTCAGGCACCTTGTTACAAAATGGTTTCAGGTATACGCGAATGGGCGCCCTCAGGGCTGCCCGGAAAACTCGCAATATTTTTTTAGTCATGCCCCGTTGGAAGAGGGGTATCGCTTATCTGCTTGTTTGCGCAGCAGTCATCATGGCCACTCTTGGTGCAGTAGGATTACATCACATCTATTTTGACCGGACCAACCTGCCTGACATAGGACCATTCACCCGCTTTGAGTTTCCTGCGATCGGTCGCATATACGATGTCAACGATCAGCCGCTCATTGAGGTAGCAGGGCAGTACCGGCAGATCACCGGGTATGGGGACATCCCGCCCATTGTTCGTGATGCGATTCTTGCCGCCGAGGACAAGAACTTCTTCTACCATAACGGAGTTGACTATTCCGGAATTCCCCGTGTGCTGGGCAAAGTCAGGATCGGAGCTCTGGCGGCACGCCTTATAAGGCCGGGACAACAAGACGAGGTTAATAGTCCGGCGATCTTCCCGCAAGGCGGATCGACGATCACGCAACAGCTCGTGCGCGGTCATTTTCTCCAGAACATGACGACTCAAGAAAACAGCAACCGTCTCCGGCATGATGGACTCTTGAGTCGCGCGCTGTCTTACGTGATCGGCCCCCGAAATGTCAACATGATGGTTCGGAAGATTGAGGAGATTCGACTATCGTTGTGGATCGAGAGAGATGCAGGCCTGTTTTGGCTCTAAACACCGTGCCAAGGAAGAAATTCTGGCCAGATATGCAAGTTTCATTTATATGGGAAACAGTCAATACGGGTTTGAGGGGGCAGCAGAATACTATTTTAGCCGTTCTCTCGCCACGTTTACCGTCGATGATGCGGATAAGGCAGCGCTCCTCGCAGGCATCGCAAAATCGCCACGCACCTATGCGCCCAGCGCGAAGGAAACGGGGAGAGTCCTGCGCCGCAGGGATCAAACGTTAGGTCTTATGGCGAGGAACGGTTATATTTCCCGGGACAAATTGAGGGAAGCAAAGCAGCGACCGATTCAGGTGGCCTCGCGACGCAAAAACAAGAGGCTTCAGGCTCATGCGGTCGTCGAAAATGTTTTTGAGGAACTGAAAGGTCGCCCAATTGGTCTCAGTCCTGAAGACCTTCGTCATGGACGTATCCAGGTTTACTCGACGGTGGACGCCAGGGTGCAGCAGATTGTGAACGAGGCGCTGGAGAACGGTCTTGAGCTTTATGAGAAGCGGCACCCGAGTGCCAAAGGTATAATTCAGGGCTCTGTTGTCGTGCTGAGAAACCGGGATGCGGGTATTCTCGCCGAGGCGGGTGGTCGTCAGTTCTACGAGGGCCGTTCTGCCTCATACAGCGATTTTAACCGTGTCACGAAATCTCTTCGGCAGAATGGGTCCGCAATGAAACCCATCGTCTATCTTGCTGCTTTTCGGCGGGGAAAATTTGATCTTGACACCATGGTTCCCGACCAGCCCATCAGCGTTCCCGATGGAGGGAAACAGACTGAGAAATGGATCTCAAACTACGATGGTCAATTCAAGGGCATGATTCCCCTCCGGAAGGCGCTGGCGGAATCCAGAAATGCCGTCGCGATTTGGATCACAGAGCAAATTGGAATTGACAACATTCTGGAAGTGTCGCGGAGCCTGGGGGTTGAGACGCCTTTGCAGCCATACCCTACGACAGCATTGGGTGCGTCTGAAGTGAAGTTACTGGAACTGGCTAATGCGTACCGTACCATGGCGTCTGGCATCCTTGCCCAGCCCTATGTGATCCGGAGGATTATCCGCGATTCGGGCCAGGTGGTGGCCGAGAATGAACAAGGAGGATCTCCGGTCAATCTCGACGATGGCGCGCTCTCGCTCATTCAGGAAGGTATGCGCGGTGTCGTGCGCATTCCCGGAGGTACGGCTCATGCGCTCAACTCCAGGGGGTTCCCGATCCCTGTTATGGGAAAGACAGGGACGACAAATATGTTCAGGGATACGCTGTTCATAGGCTCTACTTACGGTCCCGAAGGAATCACTGTTGCCGTCCGGATAGGCTTTGACGACAACCGTTCCCTCGGATCAAAAGAAACCGGCGGCAGGGTCGCGCTTCCGGTATTTAAAGAAATCATGCTCAAAGCGTACCGAGAAAAGCTATTAGGCCCTGTGCCGGAGTTCCCGGCTCAAATGGAGCGGAGTATCAGCGCTTACCTGGATGGAGACTCAATCGAACAATGACAACTCATCCCGGCATAAATAGTTCAATGATCAACGTTCGAAACTCAAGATCAAAGCTAAACATAGGTACATAATCCCTGTAGCAAAAAAGACGACGTGCTTGTGCACAAAAGCGTTACAAAATAATTGTCGGTTCTGCGACAGACAAGAAAAGCCGTCTGTCGTATCATAATACAGGTGACCTCCTTTGATCAGATAATGCAATCATAGCGTAGATAATATCGCAGGAGAGATGGGCACCTTTTAGATTACAGACAATAAAACTTACAAGGAGACAGATTATGAAAAGAATCACCCGTCAGTTCACGTATTCAACTGCACTTGCTATTGGGGTGCTGCTCCTCGCCTTTACGGTTTTCGCAGGTCCGGGTATTTT
>PNOM01000161.1 GCA_013824835.1 Syntrophus sp. (in: bacteria)
ATCATAATAAGGTCCTTCTGTTTCTCTGTAGGGAGAGCCTTAATTCCTTATAATTCATCAGGAAAACGACTTATTTAAGGGTTTTGCAAAAGGCTCTACTTTAAATTTCCATCAATTTTCACCCATTCTTAACCCCTGCAAAAAGGGTACGGGTCTCTTGGGTAAAGAAAGCCACCATAGGGAATGAGAAAAATAATTCAAAAAAAGCTTTACTTATTTTTAATATTGACGACAATTATATAGGGGTATTATGGAAACTAATGGCATGAGAGACAGCCTTTTGGACAAGGCAACAGCGCTGAAGGTTATCCCTACTGTGAGCGGCGTTGTAGAAAGAGTACTCGGCATCATCTCCAATGATGATTCGTCTTTCGCTGAATTGACCGACGTGATCAAATACGATCAGTCCATCTCTTCAAAGATAATAAGCATTGCTAACTCGGCATTCTACAGCAGGGGCATTGAGATTTTCAGCCTCCAGAGGGCAATGATCACTATCGGATTTGAGGAAGTAAAGAGAATTGTCATGTGCCTCGTCTTCATGAACGACATCCTTAAGAGGCTAAAGCTCAAGGAGTCGGATCTCCTTGATTTATGGAAACACTCAGCCCTTGTCGCATGTACTGCACGAGTACTTTCAACAAAAATGCTCATAGAAGACCCTCAGAAAGTGTTCACCATCTCCCTCCTGCACGATATCGGCAAAACAATCCTCTATATGGGCGTGGAAAACTATATGGCCATTGTCAATGAGGCAAATGCAAAGGGTAAAGCAATCAATGTGATCGAACAGGAAAGGTTCGGGATAGACCATCAGGAAATAGGGCATGTGATTGGAGTAAAATGGAGGTTTCCTGATGAATTCCTCTACGCTATACGTTATCATCATGAAGATAAGAACACCGACAAACATAATGCTCTCCTTAAACTGGTGCGGGCTGCAGACAACTTTGCCGTTGCTTCAAATAAAGATCCTGGTCCTGAAGGCTTTATATTGCATAATGAGAAGGCAGTGATTATGAGCGAGGTGCAAAAAATCATGGGATTTCTACAAATTGGATAATATGTTGAGAGACGACCTAAGAACCGAATCGATCAGCTTTCAATGGGATTTTTACGAACGGGCAATAAACAACTACTCGATCATCATGAGGATGTTGGGCTGTTTTGAAGAAGAAGACAGTCTCATAAGCCAGATACCAAAGGCCTTCGTTGAAGAATCATTGTTTGACATGTGTAAAATTATTAAAGATGATAACGGCATAATAAAGGAAGGGTTTTTCTCTATAGAAGATTCTCTCAATGATATAGACATGGAGAGCATTAAAGCCCTGAACGGCGCTGCAGCATCCCCCTCGATCCTCAATAATGCCTTTGGTTATAATACCCTTTATCTTTACCCTTTAAAGAGAGAGCTTGATGTTATAGGATTTCTGCTGCTGGGGAAAAAATTCCAGATTGATCTTGATCCACGCTTTTTAAAAGAGCTGGACATCGTGTGTAATATTTACAATAAGTCCTTGCTGCTCCATCGGAATCTTCGCACACAAAAGAGCGAAGTCTTTTCTAAAGGCATCTACGAGCATGTACTCAACGAGTTTCCTGACGCCTTCCTTCTTTTAGACAAGAATGGTTTCATCAGTTTTGCAAATCAGAGGGCAAAGAAAGAGTTTGAAGGCAAGAAAGGTCTCCTTGTAGGTGAAAAGATAGATAATATCTTTACCGGATTACAGGATGATTTTTTAAAAAAAAATACCCCCATTCAAGGGGAAATTAATTACAAATCAAGAGAACAGTACAAAGTCTTCACCATGGACTGCTACCCCATAAAAGAGGGCAGGAAAAATACTTCATGGAAAGGTCTGATACTCAAGGACGTATTAGAGGCAAAGATTAAAGAGGAAGAAACATACCTGAAAGACAAAATGGAGAACATGGGTATGCTCGCTGGTGGCATTGCCCACGATTTTAACAACCTTCTCACTGGTGTTCTCGGGTATGCCTCTTTAATAAAAAACTTCCTGTCCAAAGATGAAAAGCTGTACCGATATGCAGAAGCAATAGAGCACTCTGCACAAAGAGCTGCAAAACTTACCCAGCATCTCCTCAATTTCTCGCGGAGACAGAGAAAGGCAACAGGCATCGTCGACGTCAATGCCCTCCTCGAGGACATCCTCTTCCTGTTGCGGGAGAGTTTCAGGGATGTGGAGGTCGAGAAAACCTTCGACAATTTGTTACCGCCCATCCGGGGAGATGAAGCAGATCTGCAGAATGTCTTTCTCAACCTCTGCATCAATGCAAAAGACGCCATGAAAGGCCAGGGTCTCCTCAAGGTTAAGACAAAGAGAAAAAAACATATTGGAGGAAGGGAGTTTGCCTCTGTAGAAATAGAAGATAACGGTCAGGGGATAGACGAAGAGATCAGGCAAAAGGTTTTTCAACCATACTTCACCACAAAAGAGACCGGCACAAATTTGGGTATGGGCCTATACCTTGTTGACAAGGTAATAAAAGAACACGGTGGATTCATTGAGTGCGACAGCGAGAAAGGTAAAGGAACCAGATTCACGCTCTACATCCCTTTACCCCTTGAAATCATAGAAAGAGAACATAAACTGCATAAAGAGCCTCCCCGACATGGCGGCCACACCAAACGGAGAGTGCTCATCGTCGATGATGAAAATATTGTGAGGGAATTGATTAAAGGAGTCCTCTCCGAGGAAGGCATAGAGGTAATGAAGGCTGCTGACGGATATGAAGCCATAAAGATTTTTAGAGAACATAAACACCATATAGACCTTGTCATACTTGATATGATCATGCCCGGAATAAAAGGCGATGAAGTCCTCAGGGCCTTGAGGGAGATCAGGGACGACATCAAGATCATTATTTCAAGCGGTTTCATGAGTGAAGACCAGAGGGAACGCTTAAAAGAGCACAGGATAGACGGCTTCCTCGATAAGCCTTACAAGGATAGAGATGTTATCCGATCAATTAACAGTATCTTTCTTGATTAGACAGGCCGAACACTTTTTTATTTGACAACCATTCATAGAATCATAGACCATAATTCCCTCACTCAAAGGGCCGCGGCTTGACAGCGGCGTTTATAAAACTGTCAAGCCAAAGTAGAAATGTCCGGTTTTTACCAAAGTAGAAATGTCCGGTTTGATCTTTGCTTTTTCTTTCTGCTTCATTGTTCACTTCCTT
>PNOM01000162.1 GCA_013824835.1 Syntrophus sp. (in: bacteria)
TTATTCTATGACAGGATATTGGTTCCTGTTCTGATTTGTTCACCAGTGCTGTTTTGGATCGCGAAAGAAATAACAGGTTTTCTTTCAAGTGCTTATTTCTTATTGACTTTCACTGTTGTTGAGGGTAAAAAAAAGAAGCAAAAAAATGGAGGTTCTATGCATATATCTGTTATTGGTGTTGGATATGTCGGTTTGGTAACCGGTGCCTGTTTTGCAGAAACTGGTAATGATGTTGTGTGTATGGATATAGACGAGAGAAAGGTGAACAATCTGAAAAAGGGTATTATCCCTATCTACGAACCCCATCTCGAAGAACTGGTGAAGAGCAATATGGAGGAGGGGAGACTCCGTTTTACCACTGATATAAAGGAGACAATAGAACATGGGCTCATAGTCTTCGTATGCGTTAATACACCCCAGGATGAGGATGGTTCTGCAGACCTCCAGTATGTCATGGGCGTGGCAGGGGATATCGGGAAGGTGATAGAAAAATACAGGATTATCGTGGTCAAATCCACGGTCCCGGTGGGGACCTGCGAAAAGGTTAAAGAGGCAGTGTCTGCAGCATTGACTGTTCGAAAAGCGGAAATACCCTTTGATGTAGCCTCAAATCCTGAATTCTTAAAAGAAGGGGTAGCAGTAGACGACTGTATGAAGCCTGAGAGGGTTGTGGTAGGTGTTGAACACGGAAGAGTGGAGGAGATATTAAAAGAGCTTTATGCCCCCTACATACGGACAGGAGCACCTTTTCTTGTCATGAATGTAAGGTCCAGCGAAATGACAAAGTATACGGCGAATGCAATGCTTGCCACCAGAATATCTTTTATGAACCAGATCGCAAATGTGTGCGAAAAGGTGGGGGCAGACGTGATGATGGTGATGAGGGGGATTGGCAGTGATTCAAGGATCGGCCCGAAATTCCTTTTCCCCGGGGTAGGTTTCGGCGGTTCATGTTTTCCGAAGGATGTGCGGGCATTGATAAAAACCTCCCAGGATTATGGCTACAAGGCCTCAATACTTGAAGAGGTGATGGAGGTGAATGAGTCCCAGAGGATTTCTTTTACCGAAAAGATCCTCGCATACTATGACAAAGATCTGAAGGGCAAGAAATTTGCTGTCTGGGGTCTTGCGTTCAAGCCCAATACGGATGATATGCGGGAAGCGCCTGCAGTATATATAGTAAATGAACTGACAAAGAGGGGCGCCTTCTGTTATCTCTATGATCCCAAGGCTGCTGAGGTAGCCCAGAAGGAATTTGAGGGTAATGAAAATATTCAGTTCGGGAAAAACCAGTATGATGTACTCCAGGATACAGACGCCCTCATACTGGTCACAGAATGGCTTTCCTTCAGGGAGCCTGATTATGAGCGGATGAAAAGTCTCATGAAAGCGCCTGTTGTCTTTGACGGCAGAAACCAGTATAACCCTGTGACTATGGCAAGACTTGGTTTTCATTATGTCTGTATCGGGAGGCCTAAGGCGTAAGCCCAACTAAGGGCTAAGGATATAAAGGAGAACACATGTACAATTATCGTACGTACCATATTCCCAAACGTATCCTGATCACCGGCGGCGCTGGTTTTATCGGTTCCCATCTTTCCGAGAGGCTTTTGCAAGACGGTCACGAGGTCCTCTGTCTTGATAACTACTTCACGGGAAGGAAGAGAAACATTGCCCATCTTTTTTCCAATGCACGGTTCGAAATGATACGTCACGACATTACAGAGCCTCTTCTCGTTGAGGTTGAATGGATATTCAACCTTGCCTGCCCTGCAAGCCCGATACACTATCAGTATAACCCGGTGAAGACCACAAAGGTGAATGTCCTTGGTGCACTCAATATTCTCGGTCTTGCCAAAAGGGTCAGGGCGAGGGTTTTGCAGGCTTCTACCAGCGAGGTCTATGGCGACCCGGAGGTCCATCCTCAGAAGGAAGAGTACTGGGGACACGTGAATCCCATAGGAAAGCGGAGCTGTTATGATGAGGGCAAAAGGGTGGCAGAAACCCTCTTTTTTGATTACATGAGGCAAAGTCAGGTTGATATCAAGGTGATCCGCATATTCAATACCTACGGGCCCCGGATGAGATCAGACGATGGCCGCGTAGTGAGTAATTTCATTGACCAGGCCCTTCGGGACAAGCCGATAACAATCTACGGGGAGGGCATCCAGACAAGATCATTCTGCTACATTGATGATATGATTGAGGGTATGATCAGGATGATGGATTATGAGACTCAAGAGCAGGTAAGGGGAGGGGACTATATGAAGCCCTATCTGTCGGGATTCCCCGGTCCCATAAACCTTGGTAATCCTGAGGAGGTTTCAATCCTTGAGATCGCCAGGAAGGTGATTGAGGAGACAGGGTCCCGGTCTGAAATAGTTTTTGAAGGGCTCCCTGACGATGATCCAAAAAGAAGATGCCCTGACATAGACAAAGCAAGCCAATACCTCCAGTGGCAGCCCCAGGTTTCCCTTGATGAGGGTTTAATAAAGACGATAGAGTATTTTAAAGCTCAGAGCGATTAACAATGAAAAGAGAAGAAGAACTTATTAGTCAGGGATGGGAAAAGAGATTCGTCGCCAATGAGCCCCGTCTGTCCGAAATGTTAGAACTTTATGAGTCAATAGGCCTTGAGGTACTTAAGGAGCCCCTTCCGCTGAAGGAGGAACTGGAGAGCGGAAGCTGTGAAGAGAGCGGCTGTACAGCCTGCTTTGATGCGGACAGGGACAAATACCGCATAATATTTACCCGCGCAAAAAAGAATTAGTTGTGATGAAGACCCCTTATTGATTTTGTTGGACAACCATTGGCATGGGGTAAAAGCTCCATCTGCGCCGCTCTGCTTGACTCGCGTGCTCCGACGTTTGCCACCCGCGGTTGTAGTTCGATTCACTGTGGCTGACCTTGAGGGCGCGGGTGCCCGGCTACAAAGCAACTAATCTCATTGAAAAGGGGCCTCCGCCCAGCGAGCCTTCACAGCCCAACACATCTGAAGTTCCCACCCCATGCCAAAGGCCACTCCACCCGGCACCAATCAATTTATTTTGAAATGGATGCCGGAAAATAGTGCAAAATGATGCCATAGTGGGCAAAGTTGTTCAATATTCTTATTCCATTTCTAATTCAAGTCATTGCGAGGAGCGTAGCGACGTGGCAATCTAAGGCCTTGAGATTGCTTCGCCTTGCTCGCAATGACATCTGACATAA
>PNOM01000163.1 GCA_013824835.1 Syntrophus sp. (in: bacteria)
CAGGAAAAAGTCATTCCCCAGATGATCCTGACAGCCCGTTACGATTGCCTGAACAATGATATTGACTGGGAGCAGTTAAAGAGGATCATCCGGGGTGAAAGAGAATCTGTCGAATCTTGATAATAACTACATTGGCGTTGGCATGATTATCTCTATTTGTTTTACTGTAGGACTTCACGAATAGCCTGGGTCATTGCTCCAATTTTAATCGGTTTGCTAATTAATTTGTTGATGCCGAGAGATGAAATTATGGCGATGTCCTTGCTTTCATGGTATCCGGAACATAGTATGATGGGTATGTCTGTACGAATCATCCTGATTTCCCGCGCCACATCAAATCCGGTCATATGAGGCATCGTCTTGTCAGTGATGACAACATCGAAGCTGTCACTATTATTCCTGAGCACTTGAATGGCCTGGGCAGGGTCTGTTTCCGTATGCACAATGTATCCTAGCCCCTCAACGGCAATTTTGAACACATCTGCAATTACTTGTTCATCATCAATAAATAGAATTTTTTCTCTTCCTCGCTCTAAGATGGTTTCATCAAGGTCTTTCTGATCTTCTTCCTTCGTCTCCAGCACAGGCAAGAAGATATTGAAGATTGTTCCCTGGCCGACCTTACTGGATACTCTGATTTTTCCTTCATGGTCCTTCACTATGCCGTGTACAATGGCGAGTCCCAAGCCTGTGCCTTCTCCCAAGGCCTTTGTTGTAAAGTAGGGGTTAAATATCTGAGCAAGCATCTCCTCGGGAATTCCGTGACCCGTATCCCGGACAGACAATACCAGATAATGCTTGTAATCTAAGGGCGGATAGTGACGGGCGTTATTTTTATTGATGGATACCGCCTCTAAAACGATTTCGAGAATGCCACCCGTTGCCTTCATGGCATGCCCGGCATTGGTGCAAAGGTTCATTATTACCTGATGAATATTTGTAGCATCGGCCATGATCAAGTCATTTGTTGCTTTATTCGTCTGCCTTATCTCTATTGTTGCCGGAAGCGTCGCCTTCAGAAAACTGGTCACTTCATTTATAACTGAAGAAAGAGCTATTGGTTTTTTATCTTGCTCTGTCTGGCGGCTGAATGTCAGAATCTGTTGCACAAGGTTTTTCGCCCGGTCGGTGGATTTGAGAACCTGCTCCAGGTAGTTGGCAGCTTTAGGCTGGTCTTGCACTGCATTCCTGCAGAGTTCCGTATAACCAATGATACCGCTCAGGATATTGTTAAAATCGTGGGCAATGCCACCGGCCAGCGTACCGATGGCCTCGATCTTCTGGGCCTGAATCAACTGACGCTGTAAATTCTCCCGTTCTGATTGACTACGCCTCTGTTCGGTTATGTCCTGTGCCGTCTGGATGGCCCCGATAACCTTTCCCTCACGATCAGTTATTCTCGCCGCCTGGATCGACATAAACCGTTCTTCGTCATGCAGAAAGACACTGCCTATGCACTCAAAAGCCCCCGGGAAAATATCGCTTGTCCCAATCCCTTTGGAGGAATACTTTCTTAGAATATCATCGTCTGTCATTGTCAGGACAATATCTGCCAGGCTGGGGGTAACCTTACCTTTAAAAAGAAAACCTAAATCCAGCTTTGTCCCGATCATCTCCTTTGTTTGTTTTCCGGTAAAAAATTCACTGAATGTATTCCATAGAGCAACATTGCCTGCACTATCAATCACAAAGGTAGGGATGGGAATGCTGTCGAGAATAATAGTGAGCCGATCATGCTCAGCTAGAAGCGCCTCTTGCGCCAGTTTGCGCTCGGTAATGTCCTGATAAAAACCTTCGTAGTAAAGGGTATTGCCCTCGGCATCACATACTTTACGAGCGGAGATGGAAGCATAGATGGGGTATCCATGTTTACATTTTCCTGAGGTCTCAAAGTTTTCAACATGACCATGCCTCTCCAGCATTTCTAGCATACGCTTTCTGTCAGCCGGATTACTGTAAAGCTGTGTGCTGATATTCGTGATGCCCTGCATCAAGTCCTCCGGGGTGTCGTAGCCCAATAGTCTGGCCAGTGACGGATTTGCATTCAGGATACGCCCGTCCGTTGAAGTCTGAAAAAAGCCCTCCATAGCGTTTTCGAAAATATTACGATACCGTTCCTCGCTCGCCTTTAAATATTGCTCGCTTCTGGATAACGCTGTGTATTTTTCTTTGAGTTCATTATCATAAGCTGCCAATTGCTGATAAGCTGCGGAGAGCTCAACATGCTTGGATCGGATTAGCGTTTCCGCTTCCTTAAGCATCTGTGCATCTTGCCTGTTCAAGGCAATCTCTTCATCCAACTGTACAGTTCTTTGTCGGACCATGCGACGGAGCGTCCAGTTCCATACCAAAAGGAAAAGAGCGATTAACGAGATTATTCCCAGGGCTGCTAAAATATAACAAAGATAGACATAGTCGGCTCTTGCCTCCACGCCGCGCCACTTTTTATTGATGGCCTGATACTCGCTAGCGGAAATCCCGGCAAAACCTTCTTCAATTAGTTGTAAAAGGGCTGTATTGCCCTTCCTTGCAGCACGATGGAACTCTCCCGAATACAGGGGGGCGGAATGTCGGAACTGTTTCTGAATGCCAAGTTTGTAAAGAAAGTATAACGCGGGGGGTACGTCGATCACAGTTACCGTGACTTTATGTTCCTTGGCGGCTTGAACAATAGATTCATAGGAAGGGTACTCCTGAAAGCGGTTGATCCCTCTTTTCTTCAGATAATCGATGGCGTTGTCCCCGCTCTTAACCGCTACGGAAAAGCCTTCCAATGAAGACACATCGGAAATGCCAGAGATGTTCTTGTGGAAAAAAATTGAGACATCGATTTTCGCATAGGGCGGGGAGAAATCGAATATTCTGGCACGTGTTTCATTAAAAAATATTGTATCGATGATGTCAAATTCTCCCGCGTTCATCCTTTTTAAAGCGTTGTCCCAATCAGTGCCGGTAATCTCCACGGCGACGCCTGTTTTCTTCTCCCATAAGCGCCACTGGTCGATCACAATGCCCTGAAGGTTCCCTTTGCTATCCTGGAATACATAAGGAGGATAGTTGTTGTCCATAACCACTTTTATGGTTTTGGGCATGATTGGATGGTTGGATGAAGATGCGGGATTCGCCAGGAAGATATTTAAAGCTAGAGTCAGGAAAACAACAATTATCAGGCAGTGTTTTTTTATTATGGGAGCGCTGATC
>PNOM01000164.1 GCA_013824835.1 Syntrophus sp. (in: bacteria)
TTTATACCTACTGCCTTTATCCCCGGCATTACAGGCCGTCTCTATCAGCAGTTTGCCGTTACGATTGCTATCTCGATGCTTATCTCAGCCTTCAATGCATTGAGCCTGAGTCCTGCCCTTGCTGCCCTTCTGCTCCGGCCGAAGAAAGAATCTCACGGGATTATGGGCAAGTTCTTCAAGGGTTTTAATCACTGGTTTGCCCGGGCTACAGACGGTTACGTAGGAACCTGCGGTTTCCTTATCAAAAAAGCGGGGCGAAGCCTTATCTTCCTTGCCATAGTTGCTGTTGGCGTAGGGCTCTTCGGCATGAAACTGCCCAGCGGTTTTCTCCCTGAAGAGGATCAAGGTTTCTTTTATCTCGATGTGCAGTTGCCTGAGGCGTCGTCCCTACAGCGACTGGATGCAACGTGCAAGAAGATTGAAGAGATCCTCCGGCATGCCCCTGGCGTAGATGTCTTTAACACCATCGTCGGCTATAGTATCCTGAGCCAGGTGAATACCACCTACAACGCCTATTTCTCTGTTACCCTGAAACCGTGGCATGAACGGAAAAAGGGAGAGGAAAAGTATGCCGCTATTATGGCCCATGTGAATCGGGAGCTTGGTAAATTGCCGTCTACCCAGGCCTTTGCATTCTCGCCTCCGGCAATCCCCGGCATAGGCACATCCGGCGGCATCACCTTTATGCTTGAGGATCGAGCGGGGAAAGGTATTGATTTCCTTGCGTCAAACACCACGAAATTCATGGATACCGCCCGGACACGGCCGGAGTTCGCCTCAGTAACCACATCCTTCTATCCCGCGGTACCCCAGATGTTTGCGAGCGTAGACCGCGACAAGGCAATCAAGCAGGGGGTAAACCTCAGCGATCTTTACCAGGCCCTGCAATCATTTATGGGCGGTCCCTTTGTCAATTACTTCAACCGCTTTGGCCGCCAGTGGCAGGTCTATATACTCGCCGACGGTGAATACCGTACAAAGGCAGAAAATATCGGCCAATTCTATGTGCGCAACAAATACGACCAGATGGTCCCTCTCTCCGCCCTTGTGACCATCAAGAAAAGTGTCGGCCCTGAATTCACCCTCCGCTACAATGAATACCGTTCCGCTCAAATCAATGTGATCCAGGCCCCGGGGTTCAGCTCAGGCCAGGCCATGGCTGCCCTTGAAGAGGTCTTCAAGGCAACAATGCCCGCGGAGATGGGGTTTGATTATATGGGCATGTCCTATCAGCAGAAGGCAGCCGCGGAAGGTATATCGCCCATGATCATCTTCGGGCTCTCCCTCTTGTTTGTGTTTCTTATCCTTGCAGCGCAATATGAGAGCTGGTCCCTGCCCTTCAGCGTACTTCTCGGCACGCCCATTGCAATTTTCGGGGCCTTTGCCGGGATCTGGCTGCGCTCCATGGAGAATAATGTCTATGCCCAGATCGGGCTGGTAATGCTCATCGGTCTCGCTGCCAAGAATGCCATTCTTATTGTGGAATTTGCGAAGGCCAAGTTTGAAGAAGGCAAATCGATTACAGAGGCTGCCCTTGAAGGGGCCCGTATACGTTTACGGCCGATTCTCATGACGGCATTTGCCTTTATTCTCGGCACCGTGCCCCTTGCAATTGCTTCGGGTTCAGGGGCAATGTCGAGGCAAATCCTTGGTACGGTGGTAATCGGAGGAATGCTCGCCGCAACACTCATCGCGGTCTTTCTGATACCCGTAACCTTTTATGTTGTGGAAAAATTGGCACACCGGGGGAGAGCTGAATCCCCAGCAACACCAAGCGTGCCCAGCCCGCCGACAGAGGGAGGACCATACCCGAATGTTTAGGAAGGCGCAATAAAATGTGCATTATACATTTTTCGTCATATTGGCGAAAGCCGGTATCCACATATATCAAGTACTTGCAACGATCCTGGACTCCGGTTTTCACCGGAGTGACAACGAAAATAGATTCTTTCACTCCTCCCGGTTTAGGAATGCTCGCGAAGGCAGGGTAACTGGTCATGTCAAAGTTTTTTATCAATCGGCCTATCGTCGCAATGGTGATTGCCATAATTACTATTATTGTGGGCATTGTTGCAATGACAAGGCTGCCCATCGCCCTCTTTCCCGACATTGTTCCGCCGGAAATTCTTATACAAGCCAGCTACACTGGGGCCGACGCACTGACCCTTGAGCAGTCTGTTGCAACCCCCATCGAACAGCAGATGAACGGCGTGGATAATATGCTCTACATGTATTCCATCAATGCCAATAACGGTCAGACCCAGTTGAGAGTTGACTTTGACGTAGGCACAGATCCGAATACCGACGAAGTGCTTGCCCAGATGCGCTTCGGACAGGCAGAGTCTCAATTGCCGTCGGAAGTGAATGCCATGGGTGTGACCGTAAAAAAATCGGCGAGCAGTCCCCTTGTTGTTTTTTCCGTCTATTCTCCGAAAGGGACCTACGACCAGATATTCCTATCAAACTATGCCTATATCAACATCAACGACCCTCTCTCGCGGGTGAAGGGCGTAGGTCAGGTACAGATCTTCGGCGCCGGAGAATATGCCATGCGGCTCTGGGTAAAACCGGACCGCCTTGCGAAACTCGGGGTCACGGTAAATGACATCACTAATGCCATCAACACCCAGAATACGGTGAATCCCTCCGGACAAATCGGTGCGGAACCCTCACCTCCCGGTCAGGAATTCACCTATACGATAATTGCCCAGGGCAGGCTCTTAAGCGAAAAAGAGTTCGGAGAAATTGTAATACGGGCACACAGCGACGGGTCTCTGCTGCGCGTTAAGGATGTCGCACGTGTTGAGCTCGGCGCACAATCCTACAACATTATAGGCCGCTTTAACGGCAAACCTGCTGCAGTCATTGCTGTATACCAGCTTCCTGGTTCCAATGCCATTGATACAGCCGAGCGTGCCAAAAAACTGATGGAAGAATGGAAACAGCGTTTTCCTCAGGACCTCGAGTATACCGTCAGCCTCGATACAACACTCGCAGTTATCGAGGGCATGAGAGAGATCGTGATAACACTCATCGAGGCCCTGATTCTTGTCATCATCGTGGTCTTTCTTTTTCTCCAGGGATGGAGAGCGACGCTCATTCCACTCTGTGCCGTACCTGTCTCCCTTATTGGCACCTTTGCCCTCTTTCCGCTTTTCGGCTTTTCCATT
>PNOM01000165.1 GCA_013824835.1 Syntrophus sp. (in: bacteria)
ATTAAACCGGTTGATTTACTTCTATTTAGGTGACGTGGTACACAGGATTGAAAAGTGTGGTCTTATCCAATCAGGCAACCTTGTGCCCTTTGAGGTGATTAAAAGAGAGACCGCTTTCACCGCTTGGCATGACCCTACAGAAGAATACAGTGCAATGGTCACAGAGTTGTGTGGAGACCCCGAAAGGAACCGGCTTATTATCCACGACGTTGAGAAAGAATGGCGGCAAGGTGAAGTATGTCTGATTTTCTTCGATCGGAAAGAACATTGCAGGGTCATTGCTGGACTCCTTCAGAAGAGAGGCATAGAAACGGCTGTATTGACCGGGGATGTGTCCACAGCGAACAGGCAAGCTGTAGTTGACCAACTGAACAGCGGCACCCTTCGGGCCGTATGCGGGACCACACAACTTATTGGTGAGGGCTTTGACTGCAAGGCTTTATCCGTGGCGTTCATGGCAACCCCGATCAAATTCAGCGGCAAACTCATACAGGTAATAGGCCGGGTATTGCGACCGGGACGCGGGAAGACACGAGCAAAGGTCTACGACTATGTTGATGGTAAGGTAGGCGTTCTAAGGGCATCGGCAGAGAGCAGAAATAGAGTCTACGAAGCACAACGATAAAGGGGGTAATCACATGGGTATAACTTCAATAAACCGTCCAAATTCTGATAAAACCGTACAGGAATTATCCGGCAAACAGTTGAAGCTCCTATCAAATCTGTTGGAGGGGCGTTCCTTTGAGGAAGCCTGTAAGTTGTCCGGAGTTGCCAAGTCCACGGGGTACACGTGGATGCACCAGACGAGATTTAAAGAAGAATATGACCGGCGAAGGGAAGAACTGTACCGGGCTGCCTTCGAGAAGCTCATGGCGTCTACGGAACAAGCAGTGAAAGCATATACCGGCCTCTTAAGCTCGGATAATGAGCCCATAAGAGCCCGCGTCTGTGAAGGCATCCTGGACCGGGTGCTGAAGTTCCACGAGGATACGGACATTATTTCAAGGATTGATCGCATTGAACATATTCTAAGCCAAAGAGGAGGTAGCAGATGAGTGTGAAAGTATTGAGCCGGATCAAAAGTCTGGAGAAAAGAGCGGAGGAGTATGCAGCAGAGAAGTACAATCGGGAGCCTGACGAGATTTCTAAGATGTTTATCAGAGCGGGGGTCATCACGGCAATGGATTTAAAAAGATTCTATGGTGAGATTGTAGGTCACTCTGAACCATTGGTCAATCTGATCTATATCAAATAGGAGGTGTAGCGTGAACGTCCAAGCAAGGTTAAAACACATCGAAAACAAGATAGGTGGAGCCGGGAATCTTCCGGAGAACGAAAAAACACAAATCATGGCGATCCCAATGGATGTCAATGGGCACCCAGATAAGACCTTGATCGAGGCAGAGAGGGCACGGCGACTTGAAAGATTGAGGGACAAATATGGAGACGGGATTAACGAAAACTCCGTTCTGTGGTTCATCGTTGCCCGGATCAGTAAACCAGTCGATTCAGGCAGGTAAGGGGGGAAATCATGATGTCGAGGGCAATTCACATACTCAATGAGCGAGCGTACAGAACAGTATTGAATGATTATTCCGAAGCAGCACCAGGGGACTTCTCAGGGGTACTATCGCAATTACAAGCGGCTGGTTTTAAATTTCACGATCTTAGCAAGGAAGCGGATCCCGAACACAGAGGGGTATTAATTTTAACGGGGGAAGGCAACACGCTTAAAGCCATAGCCTTTGTTTCTCTGGTGAAAATCTCTTTGAATGGTTTTCTTATAGACATTCACCGCTTCGACAAGGGTTGCAGAACGGATACCCTTGAACTGCGGAAGGTCACAAGCTGGAATTGATTTTCTTATACTCAAAAATAAGTATGTGTATTCCCAATAAGATGGGAGGCAGAAAAAGGTTGTTATTCCGATTAATACCCTTTAAAAAAGTCTGAGAAAGTCTGATCCTGGGCATGGATAATGTGTTCCTGATAATGAGTATCCCTCTACAGGGAAGATAATTATTTCTTAAACTTTCTTCTCAGTCCTACAAGTCCTATGAGACCTGATCCGAGGAGCCATAAGGTCGGGGGGATAGGTACGGGGGCCGCTTGTTCTGTCACGGTAAGGGAAATAGTCCAGTTATTAGATGTAGCCCAAGATGTAAAAGCATGTACTGTATAAGATTGGTTTGCAATCAGAGTATGACTAAGGCCAAGATCGGCGGGATCGCCGGAAAAATTAGTAGTAGGCCAATAACTTCCGCTCCAACTGAAAGTAGCATTTGTTTGAGGTGTAAATGTAACCGTTAATGTTGAAACTCCGATAGTATCTCTATATGGATCACCCGTACCCACCCCACTCCCTTGCACGGTTAGAACCCCATTGCTGTTTTGTATGCTTGTATTTTGTGTTGCTAAGGAATATCTTTGCTCATAAACAGTACCTTCGGGGGGCGATACTTGCGAAGATTGCCACCCAGAAGCGTCTGCTTGAAATGTCCCAAGGGAAGAGTTTTGATAAGTTCCTCCAGGCCCTATTACGGATCGATCAATAGACGTAATAAGAGCCGCATGTGCAACACTTGAGAATCCGAGAACTATTAACAGTAACGTGACAAGCATAATCTTTTTCATGTTTTTCCCCTGTCGGTCTTTCCACTCATCGTTGTTATCTTCTCTTGCTTCCCGTTGACCCATCATAAAGAGGGCTGGAAGGTGAACTCTTATATGGGTCTGTCACTATTTGACCCCGTATAGGGGTTCTGATTGCCCTTGAAACTGTAATTATCGGTAACGGTACCATCTGGACTGCTTCGGTAATAAGGTTGAACATAGGTGCCATCGCTTCGAGTATACCCCCGGACGGTCTGATCGGCAAACGAAACTGTTGCGAAAGAAAAAAGAATTAATGCGATAAAAAAAATTGCTTTCATGGGACCTCCTCTTATTATTTGTCTTTATTGCCTCACTG
>PNOM01000166.1 GCA_013824835.1 Syntrophus sp. (in: bacteria)
CGCTTCAGGTCAAGGTGCAGTCAAAATCGAGAGATGCCGGTAAGGCCAAGTGGCATAAGGTGATTGCCAAAAAAATTGAGACCAAGACATATGGAAGTAGACGCTTGCTTTATCTAATTTTGAGGTATTCCATATGGAATGACATCGGAAGATATTAGGTCAGAGATCTCAAGGTGCCAACAGAAAGGAGGTTTACAATGTGGGAATGGATTATAATTGGAGGGGCTGGATATGCAGCTTATAAATACTTTACAAAAAAAAGCAACGGCAACGAAAGTAGCGCTGAGCCACATGGCTATGATAATACAGATAATCCCCTCGAGATGGAAAGGAAAGCCAATATACAACAAGCAAAAGATATAATCTATCAAACGTGTTTTTCACAGCTTAAGGATTTAATCCCTAGGGCATATAAGAATAATCAGTATGATACTCAGATTCGCGTTAAAGTGAATACTACTTCGTTAAAACTGGATCGAGACACAATACATAAAGTCTTGACTAAGGCATCTTATGACGCTCTACAAAATGTCGGTCTGAAGGCCAGAGAGGCTCCTTCTTTTCACCAGGAGGGGGATTTATGGACGGTTTTTGTAAAATGGCCGTTTCGATAAGGATTTCTATCTTCAGTTGAATCTATCAGCACTGAATTTAGAGCACCCTGGACTGAAACACACCCAGTAAAATGTATTTTGACGCCTTTGATAGTTAAAGTGTTCAAAATTTTAAATCGTGAGTGTAAATTCTCAGAAACAATAAGAATATCAGGAACAAGCGAAAGCCATGGAAGAGTGGGATCGTATTAATTAAGCAACAAGTAATGGCACAAAACATGATTTGGAGAACTACTCCAATCATAAACAAACTTTTAGATATGAATAAGAAAATAAAGAAGTAAATATGGTAGTTAACTAAATGTATTTCACATTATCATAAGTAAGTGCAATAGCCAGTTCTATATAACTACAGGAGGTGTTTTATGGGTATTTTGGGTTTGTTTGCAAACAAAGGACAGCAGGATGACAAAAATACCCTTGAGATAGCGAGACAAGATAAAATACAAGTAGCATTAGATTCAATCTATCAAGACTTCTTTACGAACCTTTCGAAGGTTATTCCCATGCAATATATGACCAAATTTAATGAAGTTTCATGGTCCACTGGAGTGAATGATATACTATCAAAAGAAGTAGACGCAACACGTCAAGTTGTAGCTAAAGCATCTTATGATGCTATAAAAAGTGTCGGTTTAAAGACGGGAAAGGATCCTCATATTACAATTGAACCTGGATTGGGGGGGCGCGGCAAGAGAATCACAGTGGTTATAGCGTGGTAGTAGTCAGCACCTTTTCCTACTTTAATGGTTTCCCCGAAGATAGTGGCCTGTTTCAGTCGCGTCTGCTGCAGCGTCTTGTCTGCCAATGATTCGTCTTTATTTTCTGTTCAATGTCAATGGCTGACCCCTTGCCCTCTATCGTTGGGCTGCCCTCACTCTCATTTGTCCAACTCCGTAGATGACTGTGCCAATAATGACAGCGATCAGAATCAAGCAGATCAATGTGTACAGGATGTTTTGCACTGTCTGCAAAATGTACGCAGACCATGTGGCTATTCCCGCCACGATTGCCGTCACGAAAGGCACAACGAGAAGGGCTGGAGCGGCAAGGATCAAACACAGCACGAGGTTCAGTTTGAACCATGTGCGGAGGCCTCCACCTGCTGAGAGAGCGTACTCAAGCCGGAGAAGTTGGAACTTGATCACCTCGGTTGAACGCTCAAGAAAAGGTAAGTCTTCGAGATCGCTGGGGACAATCGGTTCGGCGAGCGGTTCTGGTTTCCACGCCGATGCAAGAAGATGGCGCATCCGCTGTAGGATGGTTCCTTTTCGTGCCAGAGCGGAAGGCGTTGAGGTCCCTGCATGGTCATTGCTCATCGTGTTTCCTCGCTCGTCGCCGCGCTGAAGCCCCTAGGCCGGCTCCGACAAAAAGCAATACCACGGCAATGCTACACCCTACGATGGTGAACATCTGCCATTTCTGCTTTTCCTGCTCCGTCTTGGCCACGGTGACCTTGATTTCCGTGTTCTCCTTTTCAAGTCGTTCAATCTGTCGGTCTTTGGCCGAAGGGCCGCAGCCGAGCGGCAATATTGTCAATATGACTAACAGAAGCATAATCCCACATGCAGATACGTGTCTCCGCATCCCATTCTCCTTTCAGCCCTTCGGATAATATACGAACTTCGCTTTTTCCGATGATTTGATATCATTCTAACACAGACGTTTTTCTGATCAAAGAATAATATTCCCATGATTACAAAAATATCGCATTTCATTATTTCGGATAATCCGGGAATAAAGACCAACAATGAACTTTGTAAAACTTGGGAAATTTGTCCAAGATTTCTGGTTGTAGTCTTACATAATTCACAGAACCGATCACTCATTGAATTCAGGAAGGAGTGGCTCCCCGATCATTATCAAATTCCCCTCTCCAACTCTGCATGTCTCAACCAGTCATCAACGGAGAGATCTTCTGCACGAACTATTTCCTATTCTCCCGCCACAGCATGAACGCCAGCACAGCAGGGACAATACATCCCAAGATGCTTACCCAGAGGGCAACATTCATCCCATCTCCTTTATGCCTTTCTTTGTGGCTTCATTCTTATTCATCGGATTGGCACATGGTCTCAATTTCAGACATACAGCAAAGAATATTTCTGATGTCTTTTCTTTTGCTCTTCCTAAGACGTTTTTCAAGGTATTGGGCATTAACTGGCGCTTCCCCGAATTCCTCGCAAAGGTTTTGAATGGCCAGATAATTGTGGTTCATCAACAGCATCATCCTTTCCTTTCTTTCCAAGGCCGCGATCTGCCCAAGGCTCATCCCTTTGCAACATGGACACTGGCAAATGAACTGTTGATCGTAAGACCCAGCCTTGTTCAGCTTTTTATTAGAGAGATCATCAGGT
>PNOM01000167.1 GCA_013824835.1 Syntrophus sp. (in: bacteria)
ACGGGGACGAGCCTCATTGACAAAGAGGCATCTATGTATGACAATAGTGAAAACAGATGAATGACCATATTGCCATTCTTGACAAAGAGGGTATAATACGAGCAGTAAACAATGCCCCCCGGAAACGATTGAGCCGCTGCAATGGTGTGCAGAATCCCAATATGATAAGGCCCGGCGTCAGCTATCTTGATGTATGCAGTCAATTGATGAACGGCCCCGAAGGCTCTGTGCAGGCTGCCATCAAAGGTATTCTTTCCGTCATAAAGAGAAAGAAGAGAAGTTTTCTCCTTGAGTACGAGTGTGCTGTTCCCCCGGAAGAGCGGTGGTTTCAGATGAGGGTGATGTCCTTAAAAGGGTCCGGAGGAGGTACTGTTGTTGTCTGCACGGATATTACCTGGCGAAAAAGGAATGAGGAGGTTATCCGTACAGTCCGGGATGTAACCGATGCGAGGCGGGCGGAAATAGCGCTACGGGAGAGCGAGGAACGGTATCGTTCTCTTGTGACTGCAACTGCACAGATGGTATGGAAAACCAATATCCAGGGTGAAATAGTGGAAGATATCCCCACGTGGAGGGACTTTACCGGTCAGAGCGAGCAGGAGATCAGAGGTTGTGGCTGGGCTGACGCGCTCCACCCTGGAGACCGTCGGCGAACCGAAGAGATATGGTCCCATGCAGTGAAAACATGCACCCTCTATGAAACGGAATACCGTGTCCGCCGTCGTGACGGAGAATATCGTTACTTTTCCGTCAGGGGTGTGCCTGTACTTAAGAAGGATGGCAGTATCCGTGAGTGGGTGGGAACCTGTAGGGATATAACCGATCGTAAACTTGCAGAGGAAAAATTGAGAGAGAGCGACCTTGCCTTGAGGATCAGCCAACGGGATCTGAGGAGGCTTGCCGGCAGACTCCTTATGGCAGAGGAAGAAGAACGCCGACGGGTGGCCCGCGAGCTCCATGACGATTTTACCCAGAGACTGGCTGCCCTTGCAATTGAGACAGGGAAGTTTAAAAAGAATCTTTCCGCGAAGTGTCCGGATATGGTCCCTGAGATTGATACGCTGAAAGAGCAGATAGTCAATCTCTCTGCTGCCTTGCATCATCTTTCAAGGGATCTCCACCCTTCAATCATCGATGATCTTGGCATGGCCAAGGCTATTGAGTCGGAATGTACCCGCTTTGCGCAACAGGAGGGTATGGATGTCAGTTTTATGACAAGGGGTGTGCCTAATAAGGTGAACAAAGAGGTTTCTGTTCCCCTTTACCGGATTGTTCAGGAGGCATTGAGAAATGTGGTAAAACATGCCCAAACCAGGAAGGCCCGTGTTTCTCTGATTGGCAGCACGAGAGTCCTTCGTCTCTATATTGAAGATGAAGGTATTGGATTTGATCCAAAGTTTATCAAAGCCAGGAAGGGCCTTGGTATAGCGAGCATGAAGGAACGGGTGCGCCTTCTTCGGGGAGCAATTTCGGTAGAGTCTTCTTCCGGGCGGGGGACTATGGTATTGGTTGAAGTTCCGCTGAAAAGGAGGATATTGTGAAGAAGCCAAAGGTTTTACTCGCAGACGATCACAGGATAGTGGCAGAGGGTCTGCGGAGTCTGCTGGAGACCGATTTTGATTTTGTAGGTGTAGTGGAGGACGGCAGAGAGCTTATCGCGGCAGTTGAAAAATTCCAGCCTGATGTGGCAGTGGTAGATATCTCCATGCCGAAGCTGAACGGCATTGATGCGGTTAGACATATCAAACAGAAAAATAAACAGATCAAGATTGTTTTTCTTACCATGCACCCTGATGTAACCTATGCAATAAGCGCTTTTGAGGCAGGGGCCTCAGCATATGTGCTCAAACACTCAGCGCCTTCGGAACTTGTTGCCGCGATAAATGAGGCCCTGGCGGGACGGACCTATGTAACCCCTCGGATTGCCGGTGATTTAATGCAGGCCTACCGTGACGGGGTTGGCACAGGAGAAAAGCTTGAGGAAATTACGCCAAGACAGAGGGAAGTTTTGCAGCTCCTTGCAGAGGGACACTCAATAAAACAGATTGCCGGTATCCTTAAAATATCAACCCGGACAGTAGAGTTCCATAAGTATCGAATGATGGAAGACCTCGCTATAAAGACGGTAGCAGAACTGATCCGATATGCGGTGAAACAGGGTATTGTAACATCCTGAACCCGTAAATTATCCTGATAAAGCACGTAATTTTACGAGTTGTATTAAACTCCGCTTTATAAGAAACTTCTATCTATGTCAATACTTCCGATTTACTAACCTTTGGAGCTGTACGCAGCGAAGTATTAACAAATTTACAAAAGGAGAAATTTAAGGCCGTGGTGAACAAGACATGTCACAATGACAGCAGAGATTCAACAGAACTGACGGAGACGAAAGACCTGTCTGCCCCTTATGATCCCCTGAAGACATACCTTTCGGAGGTGTCGAGGCATCGGCTCCTCTCCCGGGAAGATGAATTTGAGGTTGCCCGCCTTGTCTTCGAAGACAAGGACAGGGATGCAGCCCAGAAGCTTGTCATATCGAATCTGAAGCTCGTAGTAAAGATTTCTCTTGAGTATTACAACTCATACCTTAATATCCTCGATCTTATTCAGGAAGGCAATGTAGGGCTTCTCCATGCAGTGAAGAAGTATAATCCCTACAAGGGCACAAAGTTCTCAACCTATGCCTCGTTCTGGATAAGGGCATATATACTTAAGTATATAATGGACTCCTGGAGTCTGGTCAAGGTAGGTACTACCCAGAGCCAGAGGAAGCTCTTCTACAGCCTTAACAAAGAAAAGCAGAAACTCGAAGCCCTCGGCATCTATCCAGCACCGAAGCTCCTTGCCCACAACCTCGATGTAAAGGAAGAGGAGGTGGAGGATATGCAGAAAAGGCTTG
>PNOM01000168.1 GCA_013824835.1 Syntrophus sp. (in: bacteria)
ATTGGCCAGTCTGCAGGACCTGTCATCCCACTCTTTGAAAGTGCGGGCTTTGTAGAGATCCTTGATACCGATCTTGTCCGGCCACTTGAAGGCGTTAACCCTCAAAACGTCTTTTGCTGTCATCCAACGACCGTTCTTCACGACTCATCCTCCCATAATTATCTTAAAAAATGTTTCCTCTATTCCACCAGCTCCAGGAAGTGATACACCTTCTGCGTCATTTTGTTCTGCAGCACATTATCAATGAGGTTTATCATACAACCGGGGCATGCTGTGACAACAATATCAGCGCCTGTCGCTTTGATACCATCCATCTTTTTCGCTGCTATCTTTTTTGTCAGATCATAGTGATAGACGCTGAAGGAACCGCCCATTCCGCAGCACAGATCGGCATTGGGCATCTCAACATATTTGAGGCCTTTCAGTGCTTTGAGTATTGCCCTGGGCTGGTCCTTAATATTCTGATATCTGACTAAGTGACAGGGATCATGCCAGGTAGCTGTTTTGCCTTCAAACTCTTTACGGAGCTTAAAGTCTTCCAGGGGGACCTTCATGACATCAATGACGAACTCCGTAGAGTCTTTAATCTTCTTCTCGAACTCTTCGTAGCGTTTCTGCTGATCTTCGGTATCGGGAAGGTACTTCTGATAGTCTTTGAGGGTGGAACTGCAGGTCCCGCATGCAGTGACAATATAATCAACATTTAAATCCTTGAAGGCCTTGATGTTCTTATCTGCCAGTATTCTCCCTGTTTCGAGATCACCGCTGAAGTAGATCGCTGCACCGCAGCAATTCTGGTCCTCAGGGACAACAACCTCAACCCCTCTTTTGGTGAGAAAGTCGATGAGTTTGAAGCCCAGATCAGGATAGATAAAGTCAGTGGCGCAGCCCATAAAGAACCCTACCCTCATCTTCGGTTTTTGACCGTCCTGAGTTTTGTAAAGAGGTTTCATCTGATCATGGAAAAAAACAGGGGCTAAGGCAGGTATGTTCCTTCCGGCGCCTAAGGCCTTGATGAAGTCAGGCAGATGCCTGATCTTACCTTCTGTCTTCGGGAGCATCCACTGGAATGCCTTGGCAAGCTTAACGTAGCGGCCAAAGGCCTTTTTATTGGCCATGACCTTGCGGAAGGCGAAGTTCTTGATAAACCCTAAACCCTTGTCTTTAACCATCTGGGCACGGGCGCCTACGACGACCCTGTCGATCTGGGTCTTGGAGGGGCAGTTGGCAGCGCAGCGCTTGCAGAGGAGACACTTACCAATAATGTCCCCCATCTCTTCGGTAAACTCCTGTTTACCCTGGAGCACCTGTTTAATGAGGTAGTTCTTTCCCCGGGCAACCGATGGTTCCATCTTCTCTTCCTGATAGACAGGACAGAAGAAACTGCAGAAGCCGCACTTCATACACTGGTCAGAGAATTTTTCTATTTTTTTAAGCTCTTTCAGATCGCTCACGGATAAGCCCCCTTAGTCCCAGATCTTGCCCGGGTTCATGATGTTATTCGGATCAAAGAGTGCCTTGATGTCCTTCATCATCTTGACAACAACCGGGTTGGTCACTTTGTTGAAGAACTTCTGTTTTTCAAGACCGATGCCGTGTTCTCCGGAGAGGACTCCACCTAATTCCACAGCAGTTTCGATGATCTCGTCTATTGCCTTCACTGCCCTGTCATAGTGTTCTTTATTTTTAATATCTGTCAGGGCTGCGGGATGGAGATTGCCGTCACCGGCATGTCCTAAGACAACGATCTCAACATTGTATTTTTTGGCCAGTTCTTTACATTTATTGATCAGTTTGGGTATATTGCCTCTGGGGACGGTGACATCTTCAGCCATAACGGTTGGTGCTTTGCCGAATACGGCCGCAAAACCGGCCCGTCTTGCCAGCCAGTACTGATTTGCCTCATCCTGGTTCTTGGCAACCCTGACATCGACTGCACCGTACTTTTTGGTAATCTCAACGATCTTTTCTGTTTCTTTTTCCACTGCTTCGGCGATACCGTCACATTCGAAGAGGAGCACCGCGTCGGCATCCTTGGGAAGTCCCATGGGCATCATCTCTTCGATTCTGTTGATGACCCAGTTGTCGAGAAGCTCAATCTTGCAGGGGATGACACCATTTTCCAATACCCTGAAGACGCTCTCACCGGCAACGGCAACATCGGCATATACCGCCATCGTTGTTTTCCGTGCAGGAGGAACCGGATTCAGTTTCAGTTCTGCCCTGGTGATGACACCGAGGGTACCTTCGGAGCTGATGAAGATATGGAGCAGGTCATAGCCGACCACATTCTTTAACGTACGGCCGCCCAAACTGATAATATCACCGTTTGCGAGGACAACTTCAATGCCCAGGATATACTGTTTGGTGACACCGTACTTAACACAGGCGGGGCCGCCGGCATTCTCTGCAATGATGCCGCCTAAGGTTGCCCCGAGAAAGCTCTGCGGGTCAGGAGGGAAGAAGAGACCATCCTTTGCAAGTCTCAGAGTGAGGTCCTGTAAAACAACACCGGGTTCTACCGTGGCAGTGAGGTTCTCCTTGTCAATCTTCAAGATCTTGTTCATCTTGGTCATGACAAGGGCAATACCGCCCATCCAGGGGACCGAGCCGCCGCTTACGTTTGTGCCGCCTCCCCTGGGGGTAACGGGGACCTTTTCTCTGCTGGCAATTTTCATGATCTGAGATACTTCGCTGGTGCTGACGGGGAAAACAACAACATCGGGTTCGTGGACCCAGCTCGAAGTCCCGTCGTAGGAATATGCTTTTAAGGCTTCCGGTGTGACAAGGACGTTTTCTTTACCGACAATACTTTCCAGTTCCTTTATTATTGATTCTTTTAACATCCAAGA
>PNOM01000169.1 GCA_013824835.1 Syntrophus sp. (in: bacteria)
GCCTATGATCTCCTGTGTCTTGATATTATGATGCCCCATTTCGATGGGCAGCAGGTGCTTGAAGCAATCCGTTCTTTCGAAAAAAAGAAAGGAGCGGACTGCCCAAGGGGGGTCAAAATTATCATGACCACGGCCCTGGATGATTATAACCATATTATGAAGGCTTTTAGAGGACAGTGTGATGCATACCTTGCGAAGCCTATCGAGAAGGTGAGACTGGTTCAGGAGATGGGGAAACTGGGTCTCTTGTGATAGAATCGTTCAAGGGGTCGTAGAAATGACAAGGGCACATATCCTGATTGTTGAAGATGAACGGATCGTTGCAAAAGACATCGAACATAGCTTGAAAGCAATGGGATACAGAATTGCCGGAATTGCTTCTACCGGGAAAAAGGCAATAGAAATAACGCGGGAAATCCATCCTGAACTGATACTGATGGATATTAAGCTGAAAAACACCATGGATGGTATTGAGGCTGCAGAAATGATAAGGGATATATTTGATATTCCTTTGGTGTACCTTACTGCCAATGCCGATGATAAAGCCCTGGAGAGAGCAAAACTGACCGGTCCCTTCGGGTATGTCATGAAACCTTTTAATGAGCGGGAACTTAGTTCGACCATTGAAATGGCCCTCTATAAACATAAAATGGAAAAGAATCTGAAGGAAAGCGAAGAGAGATACCGTCTGCTCGTTGAGCAGTCACCTGACCTGATCATGGTCCATAGTGATGGTATAATAAATTTTATCAACACTGCCGGTGCAAGACTGCTTGGCGTATCAAGTCCGAATGACCTTATCGGAAGCCCCTTATTTAATTTTATTCACATTGATTACCATGCTTTTGCCATGAGTCAAATGACAGAGATTATGGAGAAGGGTGTAAAGGCCCCGCTATCTGAAGAGCAGTATGTTCGGCTCAATGGAGAGCTTATTGATGTTGAAGTGGAGTCGCTCCCTGTAACGTACCAGAATAAGCCGGCCATTCAGGCTGTTGCACGGGATATTACTGAACGAAAGCGTCTTGAGGCGCAGCTTCTTCATGCCCAGAAGATGGAGGCAGTTGGTACTCTTGCAAATACGATTGCCCATGACTTCAATAACATCCTCACGGCAATCATAGGTAATGGAAGTTTTCTCCAGATGAAAATGGAGGACAACAGTCCTCTGAGGCGCTATGTTGATCAAATACTCCTTTCCTGTGACAAGGCAGTGAATCTTACCCAGGGCCTCCTTTCCTTCAGCAGAAAGCGCGTGATCCAGGCAAAGGCTGTAAGACTTAATGAGATTATACATAGAATTGATAGATTTTTATCGAGCCTTATCAGGGAAGAAATCGAACTGAAGTTCATATTTTCAGAACGTAACCTTGTGGTAATGGCGGATAGCGGTCAGATGGAGCAGGTATTGATGAATCTTGTTACCAATGCAAAAGATGCGATGCCTGGAGGCGGATCAATTATAATACGTACCGGATATATCAAGCTGGGCAATGATTTTGAAGGGATTCACGGCTATGGCAAGGCCGGTGAGTATGCCCATATCTCTGTCTCGGACTCCGGGCATGGCATGGATAAGGCAACAATGGAAAAGATTTTTGAACCCTTTTTTACCACCAAGGAGTTTGGAAAAGGGACCGGTCTCGGCATGGCGATTGTGTACGGCATAGTGAAGCAGCACAATGGCTATATAAACATATTCAGCGAGCCGGGGAAAGGCGCTGTATTTAATATATATCTTCCCCTGATTGAGTCGGAGGCAGGTGAAGAAGAGCTTGCTGTCCGGGATGTTTTGAAGGGCGGCAATGAGACGATTCTCATCGCAGAAGATGATGAGCTTGCCCGTAATCTCATCAAGGAAATCCTCGAGAGATATGGATATAATGTCATGATAGCGGTGGATGGCGAAGATGCATTAAATACCTTTAAGGACCATAAAGATGAAATTTCCCTTATTCTATTTGATGTGATTATGCCAAGAAAAAGCGGACCGGCGGCATATGAAGAGATGAAAAGGATCAATCCTGCGGTCAAGGCGCTCTTTATGAGCGGGTATACTCCAGAGATCATTGGAGAAAATGGTCTTTTTGAGAAAGATATTATCTTTATACAAAAACCGATCATACCCTACCTGTTATTAAAAAGTACAAGGGAAGCGCTCGATTCAGACTGATAAGCACGAATGTATACGAGGAGGTATATGAATGGAAGAGAAGAAGGCCAGAAAACGTGTGACTTTTAAACTTCATGCCCCTGAGGCACAGAGGGTATTTGTTGCGGGAAGTTTCAATAATTGGAATATGGAATCTTTGCCGCTCAAAGAGGACAAAAAGAGCGGCGATGATGTGTGGCAGCGAATAATCTATCTGGAGCCGGGAGAGTATACATACCGCTTTATTGTAGACGGCTCGTGGTGTGATGACCCCAATTGTCCGGAGTGGCTGGGTAATGAATTTGGTACTTGTGACTCAATACTCCGGATCCAGGGAGACGATAAGCCGGCTGCGAGAAAAAAGACTGCAAAATAATAATAGCAGCAAAGCTTAAGGAGCGCGAAGGGGCGGCAAGGAACCCTGTTCTACGTTCAATCAATAGATTCCTCGAAGCTCTGCTTCGGGGTAACCATATTCCCTCGCCCCTCGCGGGAGAGGGTAGGGTGAGGGGGCGTAATCATGTTCCTCATTCCGCTGATACCTCGCAGCT
>PNOM01000170.1 GCA_013824835.1 Syntrophus sp. (in: bacteria)
AAATAAATAATTATTTCTCCTTGACTTTATTGTCTTTTTCTACTATCATTTAGCACTTTTTGGAGGTGAAGTATAATGGGAATCGGACTACTTGGTAAAAAGCTTGGAATGACGCAGATCTTTATTGAAGACGGGAGCGCCATACCTGTTACGGTAATAAAGGCAGGACCCTGTGTGGTTGTTCAGAAAAAGACTGTATTGAATGATGGGTATGATGCCCTTCAGCTTGGATTTGACGAAGTGCAAAAAGTAAAACGCGTGAATAAGCCTATTACCGGCCATTTTAAGAAAGCAAACCTTCCGCCTATGGGTTTTCTCAGGGAATTCAGGGTAGATGTCGAGGACCTGGAAACTACGGAAGTAGGCGGTGAATTTTCGGTCGATATATTCGAGCCCGGTCAATTTGTCGATGTTACGGGCACTTCGAAGGGAAAAGGTTTTGCCGGTGTAATGAAAAAATATCATTTCAAGGGCCAAACTGCAACCCGCGGTACACACGAGTTCTTCAGGCACGGCGGTTCCATCGGTCAGAATATGACCCCTGGACGTACCATGAAGGGAATGAAGATGCCCGGTCATATGGGATCAAAAAAGGTCACTGTTCAGAATCTTAAAGTGATTGATGTGCGAGGGGACACCAATATCCTCCTCATTGAAGGAGCAGTACCTGGTCCGACCAATGGATTTGTGATCATCAAAAGGGCTGTGAAAAAGCCTCAATAAGCTTAGATTAAATTAAGGATGACAATAAAGGGCCGCCCTGATAAAGGGCGGTCTTTCTGTTAATTTATCCCTTCTTCAAGGATGAAGGCTGCGAGTTTTTTAACACCGTCCTTGAACTCCCTTGTTCGAAAGCCCCCGGTCCACCCCTCATCATGGAAGAGATCCGATACAACCAGAAAGGCAATGCCCTTAACCCCTTTAAATTTGCAGACACTATAAAAAGATGCAACCTCCATCTCGACGCCGCTGATACCCATATTCCGGTGCCGGGCAATTTTTGCCTTTGTTTCTCTATAGATGGCATCGCAGCTCCATATTGTGCCCGGATTAAAACCCCTACCTCTTGCAAGGTCCGCCCATGAATCAAACCAGTCAGAATAGATAAAGTCATTATTGTCATCCAGGTAGTGGTAAGAGACCCCGTCTTCCCTCAAGGCGCCCCTGGAGATGATTATATCCCCAATCGCGAGGTTGCGGTCAATGGAGCCGCAGTAACCCCATAGAATAAACTCTTTTACCCCGAAAGCGGCAAGCTCTTCCACGAGGGCAGCGATATTGGGCCCCCCGAAATGGGACCTGGTGACGACTGTCTCCTGTCCTTCAATCGGAATGATACCCCGTTGCTTGCAGCGGGGAGTTTCAATGTGGTATATCTGCCTGAACCGGGACCATCCTTCGATCAGCCTTCCTTTTGATCTATTCAGAATATATTTGAGGTCTCCCAGGCTGAATGTAATGATTGCCCGGGAAGGGAGTAAAAGATCCCCTTTCTTTTTACCCGTCAGGGCTGAAATGATATCAAAAGGGGTGAGGAGGGGAGGGGAGGGGTCAAAAAACCTTTTCAACGAACCTTCTTTTCAGTTTTTCGTAGCTTTCCTGAATATGCTCCGAGATGACCCGAACATCGCTGAATACAGGCATAAAATTGGTATCCCCGAACCATCTCGGTACGATATGTACGTGGCAATGATCCTCAAGACCTGCGCCTGCTGCCCTTCCGGCATTAATGCCGATGTTTAAACCGTTTACCTTAAATTCTTCCCTGAAGATGGCAGACATAACCTTCACGAGTCTCATGACATCAAGGGTTTCTTCATCGGTCAGGTCCTCTATTGATCCTGTGTGTTTTACAGGGACCACCATAACATGACCGTTTGTATAGGGAAACCGGTTCATAATGACAAAGGCCTTTCCCTGTCTTCCCACGACAAGGGATTCAACATCATCTCCCGGATCTACGCAGAGAAAACATTTCTTCTCATCCTTTGAAGTTGTGCTGCTTATATATTCCATTCTCCATGGAGCCCAAATTCTTTCCATATCAGTCCCTCAAGAAAACATAGTCTTTCCAGTTATCGGGCATTGCCTTCATGCCCACAAAGAGCATGAGCATATAAAACCCATAGGGCCTCGAGGGCCTTTTTCTGGGATACATGCCTGCTTCTTCCGGAAGCTTGTCGCCTTTTTTAAGATTACATTGTTTGCAGGATGTCACAATGTTTGTCCACTCCGCACTCCCGCCTCTCGATCGCGGAATGATGTGATCCCATGTCAGGTTCCCGGGAACTGATTTCATTCCGCAGTATTGACAGGTATGATCATCCCTGAGGAATATATTTTTTCTCGTAAATTTTACATTTACATGGTTGTTCCTGACAAGTCGCAAGAGCCGGATAACTGCGGGCTGTTTCATGGTTAAGGAAACCCCATGTATTTCTCTTTCATACTCCTTCAAGACCTCGACTTTACCGAGAAAAACAAGGGTCACTGCCTTTTTCCACGAGAGCACGTTTATAGGCTCAAACGTGGTATTAAGAAGGAGTGTGCTGTCCATATACTTTTTGAAATTAACGTTTTTTATTGCCCATTGTCAAGGTTTATCACCCTGCTGCCC
>PNOM01000171.1 GCA_013824835.1 Syntrophus sp. (in: bacteria)
AATAAGTAAATAACTTAGTTGGTTGCAGCAGTGGGCATGTAGGGGACGACCGTAAAAAAGTAAATAACTCGGTAAAAAGCGATTGCCGGAAAACAAAAGGATCAACCTTGACATTTGAATGTTAAATGGGAGTAACGGTTATAATTCCAATGATAACAGCAAGTTGCCCAACGAGACATTGGAGCCGATCTGCGGAAAGAACGCTTCGCCACTGACTCAATTCGCCGTTATCTTAAAATAAAACAGATTTTCGAAATGCACTATTTTTAGCATTATAGTAAAATATCACCAGTCAATAAGTATATAAGAGGTGAAAAATGACAAAGCTTCTGGAAAGAGCATTTGATGAAGTATCTAAACTCCCTGAGATTGAGCAAAACGCCTTTGCCAAGTGGGTGATTGAGGAACTTGAAACAGAAAGAAAATGGGAAAAAGCTTTTGCTGGATCGGAAGATATCTTGGATAGACTTGCTGACGAGGCCCTTGCTGCACATAAGCAGGGTAAGACAAAACCCTTGAGTATTGAGAAGCTGTGAGATGCATTCTCAGCAAAGTTCTGGTTTAAACCAGTTGCATTGGCGTATAATCTTGGGTTTCCAGCGAGGGAATTGAGGACATTGGAGGCATGGAATGAGTACTTCGGAACCTAAATCCGGTGAACGTGTCAGGGACGTGCGAGTCACTGACGATGCCATCAGTGTTGATCTTTTTGACGGACGAACCATAACGGTTCCCTTGGCATGGTACCCCAGGTTGCTACATGCGACGCCGGAGGAGCGGGCGAACTGGCGCATTGCTGGGGCCGGGTACGGAATACACTGGCCGGACCTTGATGAGGATCTCACCGCCCAGGGCCTTTTGCGGGGTGCCCCTGCTCCTCGCGGAAGGGCAAAAGCTGCGTAGAGAAAAAGCTGCCAACCTTGGCGAACCAGGCATTGCACTCAACGCGGCTGGATCGTCGGAGGACGCACGCAGCAGGGCCGCCGCAGATGAGTATCTATGAGCAAGCCGTTGGCCGACCAAGGGAATAGAGAAGTATGAAAAAGACTTTTAACTGAAGGGATACCTCATGACCATATACCGCGAACTTCCTATGGATGCCGACAAATTAGTCCCTCAAAGGTCGCCTATGCGTGCAATTGACCGATTAATCTCTTATGACGGTCAATGTGGTGTAGCAGAGGCAATAATAGCCACGGACAGCATCTTTATCAGGGATGATGGTTGTGTTGAGCCAATAGTATTTGTTGAGCTTATTGCCCAGTCATTTGCTGCGATCAAAGGGTATGACGACCTCATTGGAGAGCAGAAGGTAGATAAGGGTTTTCTCGTGGAGGTCAAGGGGTTTAGATTTTTCGGCGCGGCCCATGGTGGAGATCTATTGCAGGTTGTCGTTAACAAGCTTGGAGGGACTGCCGAATTTGCCCTTGCTGAAGGGAAGGTGATATGCGGCGAAGAAGTGATCGCCTCCGGGAAAGCCATGGTATGGGTTCCTCAGGGTGTCTGATGATGATTTGTAAAGCATATCGTGTGATATCAACTGGTATTTTTCTTGTACTTTTATTCGCTTTTTACGGGAACGGTGCAGAGACGATGACCGTGCAGGAATCTCAGGATATGAAGCCCCGGGTCTTCGCCCGTATTACAGAAACCGCATCGGCCCTTAATACCATTACAAGTGATTTTACCCAGGAAAGGTATACCTCCATGCTCAAAGACCCCCTTGTTTCCAGGGGGAGGTTTGTCTATGAAAAGCCGGATCGTCTCTACTGGGAACTCATCAAACCCTCTCCGTCAGGATTTGTGGTGAATGGAGGCAAGGCAAGACGGTGGGGGAGCAACCCGAGCGAAGCAGAAACCTTCAGGATTGATAAGGAGCCCATTATCAAAGCCATTGTTGAACAGGTATTTGCATGGGCCCGGGCCGATTTCCCCTGGCTTGAAAAGAGGTACGTCGTTACTGTGGCGGAGGGCCCCAAAACCATACTGAAGCTTGTCCCCCGTTCTCCCCAGGAGAAGAAATACATCACCCATTTATATATTGCCTTTTCCGGAAATTGGGAGTATGTCAATTCAGTGGAAATTCACGAAAAAAGCGGAGATTATACCCGTATTGTCTTCCTTGACGCCCTTCTCAATAAACCCTTGCCGAAAAACGTTTTTGAGCAATAGCAGATGAGCTCTCGTTATGGTGAGTAAAAAGCTGATGTTTCTTGGACGGCCCCTGGCACGGGGAGAAAACTCCATCTCCGCCGCTCTGCTCCGCTCGTGTGCTCCACCGTACATTAAGTACGCCTACGCACGACGATGCTCACAGAGCAACGAATCTGAAGCTTCCGCTCCCGTGCCAGGGGCCACTCCATCCGGCACCCATTAGATATCTTTAACGCTATGGTTGCCGGAATATACTGCAAGCTGAAGAATCAGCATAAAACACAGTCAACGATGCCAGCTA
>PNOM01000172.1 GCA_013824835.1 Syntrophus sp. (in: bacteria)
TTCAGGTACAGGTCAGGTACGGATGGGGGGAGATAAGCTTATAGAGCTGTGTTAAGGGCTTGCCACAGATAAAAAAGATATTTGTGAAAATATTAACATAATTTTATTGACAACTTAATGCAGAGATGTTTAAAATTTACCGTTAAAAGTAAATTAATTTGTACGTACAAGTAATATCCAATATCAAATCAGGAGGCTTACATGGCAGGAATTAAGGAAGAAAATGGAAAGTATTATCCACCAAAGGAATTCGTCGAGCAGGCCTATGTCGACAGCAGAGAGCAGTACGAAACGATGTGGAATCAGTCTGTTCAGGACCCTGAAACCTTTTGGGGCGACGTTGCATCAGAATTGGTTTGGTTTAAAAAATGGTTGAAGGTAAACAGGGAAGATTTCTCCAAGGGCGAAATCGAATGGTTTATCGGTGGCAAAACCAATATCTCCTACAACTGTCTTGATGCCCAGATTAAGAAGGGGAGAGGCGACAAAGTAGCCATCCTGTTCCAGGGCGAGCCGGAAGATGATGTAGTAAAGCTTACCTACAAAGAAATGCTGACCTTAGTGTCGAAGTTTGCCAACGTCCTGAAGAAAAAGGGCGTACGCAAGGGCGACAGGGTTGCAATCTACCTTCCCATGATCTGGCAGCTTCCCGTTGCAATGCTTGCATGTGCGAGAATCGGCGCTGTCCATACAATCGTTTTCGGCGGTTTCTCTGCTGAGGCGCTTCGCGACAGGATCCTTGATGCCGGTGCAAAATTACTTATTACCGCAAACGGCTACTGGCGTTCAGGTAAAAACGTAAGCTCCAAGGCAAATGCAGACATCGCCTGTGATCAGTGCGCAGCACAGGGCCATACTGTTGACAGCGTTGTTGTTGTAAAGAGACTTGATAAATTTGACGTGCCCATGAAGGCCGGAAGAGACTCCTGGTTTGAAGATGAGCTTGCAGCGTCTGACATCAGCGACGTATGTCCTGCAGAGCAGATGGATGCAGAAGATCCCCTTTTCATTCTTTATACATCAGGTTCCACAGGCAAACCGAAAGGCGTGCTTCATACGACCGGCGGCTACATGGTTTATACCTATGCCACATTTAAATATATCTTTGACTACAAAGACAAAGATGTGTTCTTCTGTACAGCAGATATCGGCTGGGTGACTGGTCACTCCTACATTGTGTACGGACCGATGTGTAATGGTGCAACCTCCATCGTATTTGAATCAGTCCCTACCTTCCCGAACCCCGACAGGTTCTGGGCAATTGTTGAGAAATTCAAAGTCACCACATTCTACACCGCACCGACCGCAATCAGGGCACTCATGAAAGATGGCGAGAAATGGCCCCAGGGCAGAGATCTTTCCTCCTTAAGGCTTCTCGGTTCCGTTGGTGAGCCTATCAATCCTGAAGCATGGATGTGGTACCACAAATATGTGGGCGGAGAGAATTGCCCCATCACTGATACATGGTGGCAGACCGAGACAGGTGGTATCCTTATTGCTCCGATTCCCGGTGCATGGCCGACAATACCGAGCTATGCAACACTCCCGTTCTTTGGTGTTGATGCCCGTGCCCTGCAGGCAAGGTCATCAGGGAAAGAGCCGGCTGTAGATGCGCCTGTCAACGAACAGGGTGAACTCTGCATTTCACGGTCATGGCCTGGAATGATGAGAGGCGTTTTCGGCGAACCGGAAAGATTTTTTAATACTTACTTTGTGCAGCAGCCCGGTTTCTACTTCTCCGGCGACGGGGCAATAAGAAACGAGGACGGCTATTTCAGGCTCATGGGACGAATTGATGATGTTGTCAACGTATCCGGTCACCGTATGGGCACCGCAGAAGTTGAAGCATCACTCAATTCATATGCAACGGCAGTCGCAGAGTCCGCAGTCGTCGGTTTCCCGCACGAGATTAAGGGTGAAGATCTTTATGCATATATCATTCTGAAAACAGGCATCGAAGCAACAGATGCCCTGAAGAAAGAGCTTGTAGCGCACGTCAGAAAAGAGATCGGTCCCATCGCATCTCCTGGCAAGATACAGTTTGTCCCGGGTCTCCCGAAGACAAGATCAGGCAAGATCATGAGAAGAATCCTGAGAAAGGTAGCATCAGGCGAGATCGACCAGCTTGGCGATATCTCAACCCTTGCTGATCCGTCCGTTGTCGATGTAATCGTATCAGGCAGACAGTAGGATAATCACAGTATTTAAAGAAATTAAAGCCCCGACAGGGAAACCTGTCGGGGCTTTAATTTTATCGTAATCTATGGTGTGGGACAGGGCTTTCCCAAGCGATGAGGCAGAGCGGATATGTCAGTAGTATGTCGATGATCTTTACAAAATGTCATGTGTCATGGCGAAAGAAAAGACTTA
>PNOM01000173.1 GCA_013824835.1 Syntrophus sp. (in: bacteria)
ATACGGCTTCAAAAGGTCTACTACCTTTTCCGCTATTGCTTGAATGTCAAATTGTTCAAACTCGGTTTTCATGTCGTTTTGCTATGCTCACACCCTAAAGAGATACACAGGCAAGGGCCTACTCCCCGCATATGCTCCTGCCAGCTTTCTTGGTGCGTACAGGACGAAGGACAGCTAATTTCAGGGTGACCTTCACCTGCTTCTCGGTCCGTTCCGTTTTTAGTTTTTCCGTTTTGACAGTCCTGTATGGCATATGTCCATACAGTGGACAATCAGGAATCTTACAATCGGCCTTGCTGTCGTCATAGCCACAAGTACAATCGGCACATTTCGCGAGTACCGCCTCTTTCCAAGTCAGAGACTGTCCTCTTAGGTGTTTCAGCAATTCTTTCTTCCCTTTGCTATCCTTCCATTTTGTCACGTCTGATATAGTCAACATCCTTGTACCTCCTTGGTTATGTTTATATGTGTAGTGTCCCATGGTTATAGGGGAGTCAGCATTATTCTCATCTCCTCCCCTTAAGCATTTGCACACCCTCTTTGGGGTCGATCCCCGCTTTTCTGAACAACCAATCAAATATGTGGCTTTCTTTCTGGCTCGTATAGGTAAGGTTATAGCAATGCCTGCACCCGAAGTATTTCCCATTTTTCAGATATAAGATTCCTGCCCGGCGATTGCAGGCCCGGCCATTGATCACCAGGGGACATATGAACCACCACCGGCGGCCCCCAAAATAACAGGGGGTTGAATCAAGTTGTGCCTTGTAATCAAGCTGAGTTTTTTCACCCGAAGAATGATTTGTCTGTGTGTATTGAAACCGTATGTACTCGTCACCCTCGACGGTCGAAACTATAAAGCCGATATTGCCTATCTTTTCTCCTTTACTGGTCCAATTCATACCACCTTGCCGGATACCACCATCAAAGTAATTATAGTTATTTAGGAATTTCACTGTGATTGACTTGCACTCCTCAGTCGTCCATCTGTCAGAATATGGCCGTCTACCCATGTTGGTTTTCCCTCCAATCTTTTCCTAAATCAATAAGGTTGTTCAACATTGTACAGGTGTTTCATGTGAGTTATCAGGGACATACAATGTTTTTCTCGCATTATTTTAGCTGCCATTTCTCTAACCTTGGCAACACGTCCACCCTCGGTTGTGATTGTCTTTTTGTGCTTGGCATTTGTATCGCTTCCAATATTTCCACTTTCCTTGTTTAATAAGGGAAAATGGAGTTTCTTTACGCGTATTGCGCGCGTGCGCGATAATATATAGTAAAGAAGTATCTGCTCTTCAACCATCCAATCTCTCACTTGCCTTCTTCAGTGCCTGTATAACCTCTTTTATACTTTCTCCGTTTAGAGCAATACCCTTCTTCGTCGGTCTCCACGTACCCCCGTCGTCCTCAAAGTACACCCTGCAATCGATAAACTTGTGGCTCCGGTACTCTTCGATACTTACCCTGATTCGCTCCTTTGCATTTTTTTCAATCTCCGTAATTAACATTAATTATGCCCCTTTTCTTGATTTATTTTTGATCTATGGCCCTCTCCAAAAAAACAAAAGGGCATGACAATTTTTGGTCCCACTTTTCGGGCCGAATCACTTCGCAACCTTTTTGAATCCCTTAGAGATGAAGCAGAGGACCAAGAGAAGATGCTTTTTAAATTCCCTACATGGCAAGATATAGATACTCGTGGCTTTTTGGCACTGTTACAATCTTTCTGGCCATATCCCTTTATCACCATTATTTTCAGTTGCTTTGACATATTTGCTCGGTATCTTTTTGGCACTGTTTGCTTTCTTCACAGCTCTTTCCCGGTAGCTTTTTGGCCACGGGGCAGAGACAAAAAGCTACCTGCCTTTGAATTTGAGACTTCCCAAATGTCCGCCATTGAACATCTTCAAAATTTGCAAATCCAAATTTTTCCCATCTCTTTGAGAGTCTAAAAACGCTCTCCGTGTCCGCACCTCCGCGGCGTCCACCTTTGCTGATGGGGTCGATGAACCCATGTCCCATCAATGAGATGATTACGCGATAAAATGACCTGCGCGAACAACCCAAGCGTTCTGCTTCAGTGTAGGTGAAAGTAAACTCGGCATGATAGTAACCGGGGTCAGTGATTCTGAGCTTAACTTTGCCCAAGAAGTATGGGAGCATTTGACCTGCTGTTGGTGGTAAGGAAGTGCAAGCTTTATGATTGAGCATCTTCCATGTCATGGGCACAAACGGCGGCAGCTTAGTGGTTGCCTTCTTCCTTGCCATTTCCTCTCCATTTTCGATTCCCTATAATAAGA
>PNOM01000174.1 GCA_013824835.1 Syntrophus sp. (in: bacteria)
TTTCCCTTGCGAAGCAAGCTGCCCCTGCGAAGCAAATTGCCCCTGCGAAGCAGATTGCCCTCATAGTGCAGGATAACGGTATCGGTATTCCTCCATCAATCGATATTGCAAATGCCACCGGATTCGGGCTACAGCTTGTGGGTATGCTCGCCAGACAGCTTGACGGGATTATCCGGATTGAACGGGAGAAGGGGACAAGGTTTGTTCTGGAATTTGATGTATGATGGGCAAGGGGGATCAATGGTGTTCAACAGGAGTATATTTCAAGAAATAAAGTAATAACTGATGGAAATATACAGTCTCCCGTGATAGAATCTCATTATAAGAGACATAGCAAATGAACAGCGCTGATCCGGAAAACAATCTACGAAGAAACCGCCTTCACATTGCAATCATTGCTGCCGCCACAATCACTGCCATCCTTATCAGCATCTATTGTCTTTCCTCCGGATTGTTTATCGTGTTTCAGAATCTCTTCTATATTCCCATTATTCTGAGCTGTATGTATTACATAACGAGGGGTTTCATATACTCCGTGTGTCTTGCAGTGCTCTACATGCTTCTGATTCTCGTCTTTACATCGGAAAACAGCATCATCATGCAGGCACTGGCAAGGGTAGCCCTGTTCATTGTTATTGCAGGGGTTATCGCCTTTTTATCAGCCCGCCATACACGAATCGCGAAGGTCCTCAATGAATCTGAAGAACGCTACCACATTGCCATGGAGGCATCCAATGACGGGGTTGCCATAGTACAAAATAATATCCATGTCTACGTGAACCGCACATTTCTCAAGATGTTCGGGTATGATACTTTGGATGAAATAGCATGGAAACATCCATATTGCATTGTTCATCCTGATGACTACGAACGGGTGACTCAATATGCCATGGCAAGGCAAAATGATAAAGATGTACCCATACAATATGAATTTAAAGGAATAAAAAACGATGGAACACCAATTGATATTGAGGCATCAGCAAAGACAATCCTGTATAAGGGGGAACAAGCAATTCTTGCCTATTTGAGAGATATCACCGAGCGGAAAAAGGCCGAGGAAGTAATAAAAAACAACATGCGGTTCCAGCAGGTATTGATGGATGCGGTTCCTTCTCCTATTTTCTACAAAGATGCAGAGTGTGTCTATATGGGAGGCAATAAGGCATTCGAGCGATATCTGGGGTTGTCGCTGGAGCAATTCATCGGGAAGACCGTGTATGACATTTCACCTGTGGATTTGGCCGAGAAATACGACAAGGCCGATAGAGAGTTACTGAACAACCCTGGCGTTCAAAGCTACGAAGCTTCAGTGGTCTATGCAGATGGAACACGCCACATTGTGGTCTTCAACAAGGCTACTTTTACCGATACTAAAGGCAAAAATGCGGGGTTGATTGGCATAATTCTTGACATTACCGACCGCAAAAAGGCCGAAGATAAGGTCAAATCCCTCCTTGCTGAAAAGGAACTCCTCCTCAAAGAGGTGCATCACCGTATCAAGAACAACATGAACGTGATCATAAGCCTCCTCTCCCTGCAAGCGAGCGCCCTCAAGGACCCGGCAGCCATTGCTGCCCTTACGGATTCGGGCAGCCGTGTACGGAGTATGATGGTTTTGTATGATAAACTCTATCGATCTACAGATTTCAGGGAGATATCAACGAAGGGCTACCTCACTTCTTTGATTAATGAAATTATTGCCAATTTTTCCAACCAAGGCATGGTAACCATAGAAACACAGATTGATGACCTTATCCTTGATGCAAAGACCTTATCCCCTGTTGGTATGATTGTGAATGAGTTGCTCACGAATATTATGAAACATGCCTTTCCGGAGGAGATGTTCAATGAAAAGATGTTCAACGTTCAAAGTTCAACGTTCAACGTGAGAGAACCCGCAAAGATAACCGTTACCCTGACGGAGAAACAGGATGCAGATACCCCTTCCTCCGTCATTGCAAGTACCCCTCCTTTTGTCATTGCGAGGAACGAAGTGACGAAGCAATCTATGTCTGCAGAACGAGATTGCCACGCTCCCCAAGGGTCGCTCGCAATGACAGAAAGCGGTAAAGGGTCGCTCGCAATGACTGGGAGTGATGAGGGGTCGCTCGCAATGACTGGGAGTGATGAGGGGTCGCTCGCAATGACTGGGAGTGATGAGGGGTCGCTCGCAATGACAGAAAGCGGTAAAGGTAAAGGGTCGCTCGCAATGACAGAAAGTGATGGGTGTTCTCTCCCTCAGGATTCTGAACCTCGAACATTGAACGTTGAACATAGAACTCTTGCGAAGCAAG
>PNOM01000175.1 GCA_013824835.1 Syntrophus sp. (in: bacteria)
CCGAAAATTTTCCCTGGAACGAGCATCACGGGGCCTTTGCAAACCGGACTTGGGTGCAGTGAATGGCCCGAAGGGGAAATGGGCGTAGGCCGTAAAGCCGAATTCGTCCATTTCAATAAACAAATCCGTTAGTCTGGTCAAAAGCGTAGCGCAAAGGAGTGAAGGAGATGTTTTTCTCTGAATGCAACACATGCTGTTTCATATCGTTTTGGGAAAAAGCAGATATGATCAACCATTAATATTCACTTGACTTCATAATTAATTGTGCTATTGTATAGTAAGTTATGTGGAATGTTGAAAGAACTGACGAAATAGCGGGTTGGATAAAAGAATTGGATGATGATGCAAAAGAGATGATTTTAAAAACCCTTTTTGTTTTAAAAGAAGTAGGCCCTTCATTAGGCAGGCCCTATGTTGATTCTATTAAAGGTAGTAAACATCAAAACATGAAGGAACTCAGGGTTCAGAGTAAACAGAGATTGTTCCGGTTATTTTTTGTTTTTGATCCGATACGGAATGCCATATTATTGATTGGCGGAGATAAAAGGGGTGACAAGAGATTCTATCAGAAAATGATTCCAATTGCTGATAGTCTGTATGATAGGCATCTTGAGAAATTGAGGGAGAAACCATGAAAACATATATAAAGGCAAATAAAAAAGAGGATTTTATTGACGAGTTGGCTTCCATAATGCCTCCTGAAAGGGTAGAGAGGGCCAAAAGAGAAGCAGAAAAGGAGATATTCCAGATACGACTTTCGGAATTAAGGAAAAAAATGGGTATTCGCCAGGAAGATATAAAGTCCTTTACCCAGTCAGGCATTTCAAAATTGGAGTCAAGGAGGGACATGAAGGTATCAACCCTTATAGAGTATCTCGACAGCATAGGCATGGGAGTGGAAATAACGGCCTATCCGAAAAAGGTTATCAAGAAGAGGATAGATGCGGTAACATTGCTGAAAGTCGAGTGATATTGATTGATAACAAATTATTATTATGTATCAATGGGAGGGACTCCTTGCATGCGGGGCTTGAGGATTCCGGTAGCCACCGTAAAATCTATCTATTGTTGAGGAACACCTCGAAAAAGGAAGTATAGTGGTTTTTGAAGATACACGCATTCGCATCCGGTCGCTGCCTATATGAGAAATAGACAATAAGGCAAGGGGCGATTATGCATCAAGGAAGTTTAGCACACGCTATCGCGGTGCTCATCATAGTATTCGGGTTAATCGTTGAGACCACTTATGCCGAGCAGTCTATTTCAACGAGCGAAATGTCTACGACGGAAATCGCGCGGCATCTGGCTAATCCGAATTCACCGCTGGCCAGCCTGACCATGAAGAATCAATACACGCTTTATAAGGGTTCTCTCCCCAGGGCGGATAATCAGGGTAACTACGCCATGACGTTCCAACCGGCCTTTCCGTTCAGGCTCGATAATGGCGACCGCTTGTTCTTTCGGCCCACTATTCCGCTGTTGATCAATAATCCGGTATTTGATGCCGGCAAAGGTGGTTTTGACGGTCAGAGCGGTCTTGGCGATATCAGCCTTGATCTGGCCTATGGCCAAACCCTGAAGTCAGGGTTTCTCTGGGCCACGGGGATGTCGACCACCCTGCCGACAGCGACTGGTAGCGGCTTAGGGGGGCAGCAATGGACACTCGGCCCGAGAGCGGGCCTTGGTTTAATCAAAAAATGGGGTGTCCTGGCGGTGTTTTCAACCAATCAATGGGATGTCGCCGGCTGGGCCAATGCAAGCACCAGTGTCTTGACGATACAGCCTTTCGTGACTTTACTCCTGGGTGAGGGTTGGGCTGTGGGAACCAATCCAAGCCTTGTTTACAATTGGAACCAGTCGCAATGGACCTTGCCTCTCGAACTCGTGGTTTCCAAGACGGTCCGAATAGGCAAGACGCCGGTGAGGCTTGGTTTTACGTTTGACTATTATATAAAACAGCCCGATAACTTTGGCCCAAAATTGATGATCGGATTCAATATTACGCCCGTGGTCAAGAATATCATTGCTGAAGTGCTCCAATGATCTACATGAGTAAGAACAGGCAGAGGGGGTCATTGGGGACCTGCCGCTGTAGGTTTGGTTTTGATTGTAAAGACATCGTTTGCAAAACCCGCAAATTCAATATAACTGCCCTTGGGGGCATACACAGCTCCTGTGTCGAGCGCGCTATCATAGGTCGCAATATCGTCGGAAGAGAATATGATTATTCTCCCTTGTTCAGGTTTTGTAAA
>PNOM01000176.1 GCA_013824835.1 Syntrophus sp. (in: bacteria)
GAACATGATTACGCCCCCTCACCCTACCCTCTCCCGCGAGGGGCGAGGGAATATGGTTACCCCGAAGCAGAGCTTCGAGGAATCTATTGATTAAATGGTAGGTTAATCAACATAAATCAAAGAAATAATGGGTTCTACAATAATCCATTATCAAAGGATGGTCCCGATGAAAACCAGGTATTTAATCGTGTTACTCATTGCTTTTGTTGTAGGTTTTACAACATTTTCTTATGCCCAGGGAGGAGATCAAGGAGAACCGGACGTAATCTTCTATAACGGCAACATCTATGGAGTATTGAATAACCCCACCGCGGCAACTACCTTTGCCACGAGACACCCCTACAGGATTACCAACATTATGACCTACCACTGGAATGACGCCTATGGGCAGCCAGGCGGTACTATCGCGCTCATTTCGCAAAACGGTACCGTCTACGGCCCCTGGTATGTCACCACTGCACCGGGTCAGGGAGGGGTGCCCAACGCTTACTGGCACGCTTACCCCAACGTCGTTATTCCCCCTGGAACCTATACAATTGCCGACTCAAGCCCTGATACCTGGGCGCAGAACGACGGTTCTGGCGGACAGGGCATGGCGGAAATAAAGGGAATTCGTGTCCATTACAGAAGATAATTACTCGGCTTCACCGGGCTTTATATCCCTGATTTAGTTTCCTTAAAGGGCACAGCGTTTTACTCCATAAAGCTCTCCAGCCTCTTTTGCCTTAAGGGGTGTTGCAGCTTTTTCAGGGCCTTGACCTCAATCTGACGAATACGTTCACGGGTAAGCCCAAACACATCACCCACTTCTTCCAAGGTGTGGTTGGTCATTTCGCCGATACCGAGTCTCATCCTTATAACCTTTTCTTCTTTCGGGGCAAGGGTTGATAACACCTTGTCTACCTCTTCCCTGAGAGAAGCACCGACGATCTCCATAAAAGGAGAAAGGGATTCCGGATCTGCGATAAAATCGCTGAGCCTGGACTCTTCATCTCCCATCGGGGTATCGATTGATACAGTCCCATCGGGAATCTTCATAATCATCCTGACTTTCTCTAACGAAAGGCCGGCTTTCAATGAGATTTCAGTAAGATTTGGCTCTCTCCCCAGCTCCTGGAATAGAGATATACGCACCTTGCCGATCCTGTTCATGGTTTCAGATGCATGGACCGGTATCCTGATAGTCCGTGAGTAATCAGCAATTGCCCTTGCAATGGCCTGTCTGATCCACCACGTTGCGTATGTGGAGAATTTATAACCTTTCTGATAATCATATTTATCCGCTGCCTTCATGAGGCCTATGTTCCCTTCCTGAATAAGGTCAAGGAATGACAGTCCCCTGTTCATGTATCTCTTGGCAATACTCACGACAAGCCTCAAGTTTGCCTGAATGAGTCTGTTCTTCACACCCCTCAGCCCATTATCTATTTCTACGAGTTCCCTCAATTTCCGTGTTATGACCCGTGTCTCGTTCTCATCCATGAACTTTATCTGTTGTGCAATCTTATTAATGATTCCATCGAGAATCTTCTTATTGAGTTTAAGGTCAAAGAGAGTCTCTTCTATTTTGCTTTCAATCATCTTCAGTTTTATCTCACGCTGCTCCCTGTGTGATTCACCCGGTAGCCTGCCTTCTATTGCTTCTTTTTTCTCACAGAGGTTTTTTATCGTATCGATAAGGGATATGGCTTTCTTTTTATGTTTCTCCTCATCTTTTTCCATAGAGTTCATTGTATCAATTGTATTGATAATATCCACTGCATTGATGGTCCCTTTGTCTAATTGCATGCGTATCTCAAGGAGCCCACTCACTGCCTGAGGCAGGTCAAACAAGAGATGCCACGCCTTTCTTTCACCTTCCTCTATCTTTTTCGCTATGTGGTATTCTTCTTCAGATGTAAGGTAAGACACATGACCGATGTCCTTTAAATATGCCCAGAGTATGTTCTCTGTTTTTTCGGAAGGATGTTGTTCAGTTTCTTCCCAATCCGGGTCCTCGGGCTTCTCTTGTATCATTTCAACCATATCAATATCTGATTCTGAAAAAAAGTCACCTATTTCTTCGGGAGAAAAAATATTCCGGGGAAGAACATCTCTGATCTCATTGGATGTAAAATAGTCCTTTTCCATTTCTATGTCCACAAGCTGTTCTATTTTTGTCAAGCCAAAGTAGAAATGTCCGGTTTTTACCAAAGTAGAAATGTCCGGTTTGATCTTTGCTTTTTCTTTCTGCTTCATTGTTCACTTCCT
>PNOM01000177.1 GCA_013824835.1 Syntrophus sp. (in: bacteria)
CCACCAAAACTACCTTTTTGAAGACAGCCTTATCCTTGGAAAAAATAAAACCGATTATTTGTTTAATAGACGGATATACCTGTCGGACTCCGGGGAGTTTTAGAAACAACCTTTAAATACCCTTCCGTAAACTTTATTATATCATTCATCATAACAACTGTCTCAACCGGAAACTTTCCTATGGCAGATTCCGCCGAAAGCATGACAAAATTAGTACCGTCTATTATAGCATTGGCTACGTCCGTTACCTCAGCGCGGGTAGGCCTAAGGTTCTCAGTCATGCTCTCAAGCATTTGTGTGGCGGTAATAGCAAACTTCCCTGCGCGGTTACATTTCTTAATAATCATCTTCTGGATGACAGGAATTTCGTATATGGGCAATGATACTCCCATATCTCCGCGCGCAATCATTATGCCGTCAGAAACCCCGATTATCTCATCAATATTCTTTATACCCTCTCTATTCTCAATCTTGGCGATAACCTGAACCTGAGAGCCTACCCCAAGAAGCTTTCTTACATCCATTATATCCCTCTTCGTGCGCACGAACGACTGGGCGATATATTCAACTCCGTGCTTTTCGCAAAAATGTATATCCTGCTTATCTTTCGCGCTTATGCCCCCGAACTCAAGCTTGGATTCCGGGATATTCACTCCTTTATGTTCCTTAAGTAGCCCGCCGATTATCACTCTGGCCTTGAGCTTACCTTTATAATGCCCTATCACCTCAAGGTCAATATTTCCGTCATCAATGAAGATATGCTGGCCATTCTTTATATCTCGCAATGACCCTTGATAATCAAAAGGGATTACTCCATCTGTACCCTTTATATCTTTTTGAATAAGCCAAACTATCTGGCGTTTTTTAAGCGCTATCGGCTGAGCAAGGCTGCCTATCCTGATACGGTGGCCCTGCAGGTCTCCGAGAAGTTTAATACGCCTGCCATATTTCTTATTCAGGGTACGGATTAGGTTTACCCTACGGAGCAAATCCCGTATAGTGCCGTGTGAAAAGTTTAGGCGCGCGACATCCATTCCGGCAAGCAACATTTTTCTTACCACTGTCTCGCTGGATGACATCGGCCCAAGAGTGCAGATTATCTTTGTCTTTAGCATATATTAAAACTCCTAAAGCCACTTTTTTTTCTTGAAATAAAGAGCCATGCCGCATACCACTATTGCCATTACTCCCAGCGCAAAGAAATATCCGAACTTCCAGTTCAATTCCGGCATGTTAAAGCGGGATGCCTGCCAATTAAAGTTCATCCCGTAAATCCCGGCAATAAACGTCAATGGCATAAAAATAGTGGCAATAATAGTCAAAACCTTCATGACTTCATTGAGCTTGTAGCTTAAACTTGAAAGGTATATATCAAGCATTCCCGAGACAGTATCACGAAATGCCTCAATAGTATCAACTACCTGAATTACATGATCATATATATCCCGGTAATAGACTGAAACGTTATCGCTGAGCAGATTCGACTCACCCTGCGTAAGGCCATGCACTACTTCGCGCAGCGGCCAGACAGATTTGCGTAAAAATATGAGTCTCCTTTTTAGTTTATTAATAGCCTGTAGGACTGCTGGATTCGGCTTTGCGACCATAGCCACTTCCAACTTCTCAATACTCTCTCCTGTGCTTTCCAGAATCGTAAAATAGCTGTCAACCATGGCATCAAGCAGCGCATAAGCCAGGTAATCCGAACCCATTTTACGAATACGTCCTTTGCCGGAGCGAATCCTGTGACGGATATTATCAAATACATCGCCCAGCTTCTCTTCCTAAAAAGAAATAAGAAAGTTTTTTCCCAGAATCATGCTTACCTGTTCATCGACAATATCGTCCTTGGCTTCATCCAGGGAAATCATTTTAACCGCGATATAAACATAATCGCCGAAATCCTCTACCTTCGGACGCTGGTTTATATTCAGAATATCTTCCAACACCAGATGATGAATCTGGTAGCAGGATGTCAATTTTTCCAGAATGTCGATACGATGAATTCCGTCGACATTGATCCAGGTTACCGTTGGTTTATCCCTGAATAACACGCATTCTTCTACGTCACGCGCCTCTTTTTCAATAACGTTCTTTTCATCGTAGTCAAAAATAGTTATCTTAATCTTTTCAGACTTCGCTTTCCCTTCATACAAAAGCGTCTCCGGAGGCTGACCAGTCAGTTTTGATTTCCTGATAAGTTTTGTCATAACTTCCTTCCTGTCGATTTTGG
>PNOM01000178.1 GCA_013824835.1 Syntrophus sp. (in: bacteria)
TTTTTGCCCCCTATATCGATACCGCCCCCGTTGTTGATCTCTTTAACCGCCATTTCCGCCGCGTTTTTACACGATGCACCGACCGCAGGTATATCACCCGTTAATTCGGCTATAAGACCTATTTTTATTGTAGAATCTCCCCCCTTGCTGCACCCGGAAAAAACTGCAAAACCGAGGACTAAAGAAATAAGGACACACATCAATCTCTTTGTCACATGAACCTCCTCTATGTAATCAGAATGATAAGCTTCATAACCCGATCGGGGCCCTATCAAACCCCCGGAAATGTAACATTTTGAGCGTATACGTGTCAATTAAATGTAATACCTGCTTTTGGGAGAAATAGAACCGGATCGCATTTTTACACTTCCTTGATATTGTTGAAGATGCTATACTGATACAAGTGCGGGGAGCAACTGCGAAACTTCAGTTATTTGAGAGGAAAACATCCTTGACCGCGAACATCATGGTGAAGGTGATCAACTACAGGTTCCGAAGTTTGGACCTTTTCCCGATGTGGAGTAAGAACAGGAGAAAGCATCCATGAATAAACAGGAGAACCAAAAGACCATCCTTCTTGTAGAAGATGAGGCATTGATCGCCGTTATCGGGAAACAGACATTAAATAAACACGACTACAATGCCATTCTTGCCTCCAGTGGAGAAAAAGCCATTGAGATTTTAAGAACCACCCCCGATATCGATCTCATCCTCATGGACATCAACCTTGGTAAGGGCATGAATGGTATTGAGGCAGCAGAGATTATCCTTCGGGAAAAGGATATTCCCATTCTCTTCTTGTCAAGCTACACTCAGGCTGAAGTAGTAGAAAAGACAGAGCGGATCACCTCTTACGGGTATGTAACAAAAGACTCCGGGGAGATGGTGCTGATCGCATCGATAAAAATGGCATTTAAATTATTTGAGGCACACCGGGAACTGAAAGAAAGAGAGAAGGCGCTCAGGGAAAGTGAGGATTTATACCGCACCCTCACAGAACAGAGCCATGATGGTATCTTTATTTACCGGGAAAACCATTTCCTTTACGTAAATGACCGTATGGCAGAAATATTCGGCTACCCTAAAGAGGAGCTGCTCTCCATGGATTTCTGGGACCTTGTCCACCCTGACTGCAGAGATTATGTCCTGGATATTGCGCAAAGAAGGGCGCGGGGCGAGGCAGCCCCCAATACCTATGAGGCGGCTGTTACAGCAAAAGACGGTAATGTAAAACACCTTGAGTTTGCCGTATCTGCCGTAGTCTATTCAGGAAGCTATGCGGCCATCGGTTCATTGCGTGACATCACCGAACGTAAGGAGGCGGAAGAGGCGCTGAGGGAAAGTGAGGAACGATTCCGCAGTTTACTCCAAAATGTACCATCTATAGCGGTTCAAGGATATAGACTGGATGGCATAACCACATACTGGAACCAGGCGTCCGAGCAGTTCTATGGATATACTTCTCAGGAGGCAATCGGGCAGAATCTGCTGGACCTTATTATTCCGCCGGAAATGCGGGAAGACGTAGAGGAGTCTATGGAGCAGATGGGCAGGACACATCTGCCTATTCCCTCGTCGGAACTGTTCCTTATACGAAAGGACGGATCGAGGATAGCGGTCTTTTCGCACCATGCCCTTGTGCAGACATTAGGGCAGCCCCAAGAGTTGTTCTGTATAGATATTGATCTCACCAAACGCATGGAGGCCGAGGAAAAGATCAAGTCCCTCCTTGCTGAAAAGGAACTCCTCCTCAGGGAGGTTCACCACAGGATCAAGAACAATATGAATGTAATCATGAGCCTCTTTTCTCTGCAATCAAGTACGCAGAAAGATCCGTCAGTCATCTCCTCCCTTGAGGATGCAAGAAACCGTATTCAAACCATGATGGTTCTCTATGATAAACTCTACCGGTCAGCCGACTTCAGGGAGATATCAACAAAGGAATACCTCACTTCTTTGGTTGATGAGATTGTCATGCATTTCCCCAATTGGGGATCAATTGACATTGAAACAGAGATTGACGACTTCGCTCTTGACGCAAAAACCTTATCCCCTATGGGCATTATCCTTAATGAACTGCTTACAAATGCAATGAAACATGCCTTTCCTCCAGAGACCTTTGAAACGAAGGACGTAGTACGTGGGACGTGGGACGAGAGAAACCGTGGAGCAGATGGCAGCGGGCACAAAAA
>PNOM01000179.1 GCA_013824835.1 Syntrophus sp. (in: bacteria)
ATATAACAGAGGTCGCAGGCGAAAATAGTAACTTTATTGCAACTTCCATGCTAATCATGTAAAATAATATTATCTTATTTTACATGATTAGCATGGAGGAATGGTTATGGCTATATCAATCAGTGCAACAGAAGCAGTGAGAAGATTCTCGGAACTTTTAAATTCGGTAAGATACCGGCACGACAGTTTCACAATCATCAGAGGTGGGAAACCTGCCGCTATTATTACACCCGTTGAATCATCCATTGCCGGTAAGTCGCTGAAAGAACTGAATGACATTATTAAAAAACTGCCGAATCTCCTTGATGATAATGAGACTTTTGCCAGGGACGTCAGGGAAGCTTGTTGCGCCCAACCGTCTATGCCCGAGAAAACATCATGGGAGTAATATTTGACAGTAGCGAGCTGATTGCCATTGAACGTAATAAAGACAGGATAACTGGCATTATTGCAGGACGGGAAGAGGAGTCTTTCGGGATCAGCGTTGTCACTGTTGCTGAATTGCTCCACGGTGTTGAGCGCGCGGATTCCGAAGCAAGGATGATCAAACGGCAGGCATTTGTTGAAAAGGTGATTGAACTTTTTCCCGTGTACCCTTTTGATACATCTGCTGCACGAATTTATGCGAGGATTTGGGCATCTCTTATAAAAAAAGGTATTACAGTTGGAGCCCATGATCTGATCATAGCGGCAACCGCTATTTCTCTCGATTTCTCTGTTATAACCGCCAATGTAAGGGACTTTGAAAAGATAGAAGGCCTTCGCATTGAAAAGAAATAGATTCATAAATCGAGGATGGACTTATGACAGAAATCGGGATTTTAATGCTTCGCCACGAATTTTTTAGATATATAAGAGAGTTTTTTTATGATCACGGCTACCTGGAGGTGGAGACACCCAATATTATGAAGGTTTCCCCTCCTGATCCCAATATCGATCCCCTCAGGGTCTATGTAGGGGAGAAAGGCCCCTTTTATCTCCATACATCACCGGAAATGCACATGAAAAAGCTGCTCCAATACGGGCATAACAGGATATTCCAGATATGCAAGGTCTACAGGGTGGAAGAGTTTGAGGATATCCACAACACTGAGTTTACTATGCTTGAGTGGTACAGGGAAGGTACATACCTTGAGGCCATGGAAGAGGTGGAGGAATTGGTAAGTTTTGTTTCGAATAAGCTCGATCTGCCGGGCAAAGACCGTTTTAAAACACCGTATCATGTATATGAACTTGACCGTCTGTGTATTGAAAAGACGGGCATTGATCCCTTCCCCTTAAGCAGAGATGGGCTTTTCGCAGTCATGCACGAGGCGGGGCTTTACAGTATTGATGAAAAAGATGATTGGAATGACCTGTTTTTTAAGCTACTTGTTCAGGAGGTGGAAGATAAAATTGATAATGAAAAGCCTTATTTTATCAAGGACTGGCCACAATCCATATCAACTATGGCAAAAAAGAAGGGTATGAACAAGGTTGAAAGGTTTGAACTTTATATTGACGGGGTTGAGATTACAAACGGATACACAGAACTTCTGGACAAGGCGGAACAGCGGGCGAGATTCGTCAGGGACAACGCAGAACGGTCGAAGGGCGGCAAAGAGGTATTTGGTATAGATGAGGATTTTCTCGATGCCCTGTCGGGCTTGCAGGGCTCCTACACGGGTGTTTCTCTCGGGGTAGACAGACTTCTGATGACCATGATGGACAAAAAAAGGATTGATGAGGTCATGGTACAGAGGCTTAAAGTGTAATCTTGTAAAAGAGAATACCCATGTATTCTTTTAATGCAGTTGCTATGCCCGCAATATTTGAGGCATCCGGCAGGAATGAGAACAGATTGTAGGAACCCTCGCTCACCTTATAACCGGTAGGGTAGGGGAGAATATCGCTGAAATATTTGTGAAAGAGCATTACTGACCGCCTCATATGATAGGCATTTGTAATAAGAAGAATGCTTTTGATGCCCTTTTCCTTGCAGATATCCCTCGTAAAGCGTGCATTTTCAAAGGTATCCTGGCTTTTTGACTCCGGAATAATATCGGATTCTTTTACCCCGAGTGATTTAAGGAATCTCTTCGTGACTTCTGCTTCAGGCTCGCGGCCGAAAACATTTCCTCCTGAAATAAGA
>PNOM01000180.1 GCA_013824835.1 Syntrophus sp. (in: bacteria)
ATGACTCCGTTATCTCTGCCGATAAATGCATGTTTCATTATGTTCGTGAGCAGTTCATTAACAATCATGCCTACAGGTGATAAAGTCTTTGCGTCAAGAATGAAGTCATTGATGTGCGTTTCAATGGTCACCAGCCTCCGGTTAGGGAAATTCATGATAATTTCATCAATTAAAGAAGTGAGGTATTCTTTAGTTGATATTTCCCTAAAGTCGGCCGATTGGTACAGCTTATCATAGAGAACCATCATGCTTTGGACGCGGCTTCTCGAATCCTGCAGGGCAGCAACGGCTGACGGATTGTCTTCCAATATGCCTGATTGCAGGGAGAGGAGGCTCATGATAACATTCATGTTGTTCTTGATCCGGTGGTGCACCTCACGGAGGAGAAGTTCCTTTTCTGAGAGGAGATTTTGTATTTCCTCTTCGGCAAGTTTATGTTCAGTGATGTCAGTGGCGATTTCCAAACGAACCAGGCGTCCGTCATTCCATTGAATCGCCTGATCCCGGCAGTAGTACCATCTTCCGTTTCTTGTATTTTGAAATTCCCAACGATATACGCCTGTCGGGATTCCGGAATCTGATAACAACCTGTTGTTTGTACAGAATTTACATGGACCCTCTTGACCCTTCTGAATCGTTTCCCAGCATCTCTGCCCTGCTATATCACCCCATACTTTGCGGCCATACTCGTTTATAAACAAGAGCTCGTAAGAATTAAAGTCTGCCACATATACAAAGGCGTCAATGCTATCCAATACTGCTGTCAGGCGTATCTGATCATTTGTCAGTGCCTCTTCCGCCCTTTTGCGTTCTGTAACGTCTTTGGCATAGATCGCTATTCTCGATACGCTATTCCCATCACCCAAGACAGGGTATGCTGATAATTCGTAGGTCCTGTCTTTTCTCGTATCCTCAAAATGTACTGGTTTGCCCGTACAGACAACCTGTTCAATTTTCTCTTTCCTTTGTTCTGCAACATCAGAAGGGAAATAATCATATGCGGAGTTGCCGGTAATTTCCTTGACATTCTTGCCCAATCGCGAGGCCATCGTCTCATTGGCTATAAGTATGGTCCCCTTTGCATCGATCAATGTCAGTGTTTCATTTGTGGCGTTTATTAACGACCGGAGTGTTAATTCATTCTCTTTCAGCGCTTCTTCCATGCGCTTGCGCTCGGTAATGTCCATGGCAATATGGATAACGTTCACGGTTTTGCCGTGTTGATCAATAATGGGAAAACTCTTGGTCATCAATGGACGGCCATCGGGGGTTTGTGCCTCGCCTTCCTGAAATATCCCGCTTTCCATGGCTTTCTGTGCCGAACATCCCGGACAGGGTTCGGTACGCCCATGGAGGAATGTATAGCATTTGTCTCCCTTCAGTTCTTCTATGTTTTTCCCTGTAAGTTCGGAAAGAGTATCGTTGCCCCATATGAGCGCCATGTCTGCATCGATAAATTCTACGATAATATCCTTCAAGCCTTTGAGGATTGCAGATTTTTCGCGCTCAGCCCGTTTAAGCTGTATTGATAAAAAAGTGACAACTCCAGCGATAGCAATGAACAAAACTACCCTTACCAGGGCCTGAACGATGATGCCGTTTTCCGATGTAAAGAAAAGAATCAACAGCAGATAAATTACTGCAAGGCACACAGAGTATATAAACCCCCGCATCGTGTAATACATGCAGCTCAGAATAATTGGAATATAGAAGAGATTCTGAAACACGATGAATGATCTGGAAATAAGACAATAGAGGCTGATAAGTATTGCGACAATTGTGGTGGCAGCAATGAATAAAATACGAAGACAGTTTTTCTGAGGACCAATCCTTGGATTTACACTATTCATTCGCAAGGCCCTCCCAAATAATTATTGAGAATATATATGAGTCCATTATAGCATAATATCCTCCTTATGAAGTTAAGCAAACTCATATTTCAGGTCATTCGTTACCGCTTGAAAACCGCTACGATCTTGAAAAAGCTATCTGTATTTGTTTCAGGATGAAAAACATTTTGGTTTAATATCATTTTTTAGGGCTGAAAATTATGTATGATTTTATGCAAGCATGTAAGAACCGGATGAACCTAAAATGAAGAGGAAAATTTGG
>PNOM01000181.1 GCA_013824835.1 Syntrophus sp. (in: bacteria)
TTTTAACCAATTTTCCACTTTCCGCAAAAATCTTCTCTACCTTTCCTTTGACACCGGCACTGACGGAACGAAAACACTTCATGATCTCCATTAAGCAGACGACGGTTTCTTCATCAACCTGATCACCTTCCTCCACATAAGGCGGCTCTCCGGGACTGGGTCGTCGATAGAAAACACTGTTTACAGCTGCTTCAAGGGGCACAAGGCCATCGGCATTGACTTTACTCATAAAACGTTACCTCCTGATTTCTAAGAATGTCTTCTATAGATACTTTTTATAAACATCCGGTCCGCCCGGGGTGACGTCTTTCATGGCCTCACCCATCAAAATTAAATGCAGACAGTAGTCTTCGTCGGAAGCATCGGGCGACAGGCCCAACTTTATCTTTATTTCTTCAACCGACGGTTCCGAATTTACATACTCGACAATATGTGCAGCCTTTTCTTTTATCTTTTTGGCCTGGGGAAGACTCAAAAGCTTGTCTTTGATATTTTGATCCATATCGGCAATTCCGGAATCTTCGACACCGAACAGACCGGCAGCATGCTCAACCATGGCGTCAATGCATTGTTCCCAACGTCCCAGTTGCACATTAAGAACAGCCTGAGTCACAATGTACTGCGAGAACGGGGTAATCATGACGGGATCACCCATCTCTTTCAAAATACGCGGAATTTCCTCCAGCACCTCCTGCAGCTTTTCCGGGATGCCCAATTGTGCCAACTGTGTTCTCGTATTGGAAATGACGCCCCCGGGAATCTGGTGTTTATAATATGAGAGATCAAAGGGCAGGGGGTAATTATCAACGGGATGGCCAAAAGCCTTGCCAATTTTGTTCAGACGCTCCGATATGATTTCCAGTTTTTCTACATTCATGGTGTGTTTTATGCCGAGTTCCTCGGCATTGCGCATGATATCGAAGACGGAAGGATGAGAAGAACTGTAGGCCAGCGGAGGAACGCAGGTTGTTATTTTCCTCACACCCAGCTGCATGGCTACCGTCGCGTTATAGGTATGCAGACCGTTCATGCCGTGAGCATGCAGCTCGAGCGGGATGCCGCCTGCATTCTTCTGCATGGCGGGAATGAGCGTCCGGAGACGCTCCGACGTCAGCAATCCATCCACATCCTTGATACACAGGCTGATCGGCTTGTATTTCTCGACGACTTCCTTCACTTGAGCGCCGTAAAACTCGTCGGTATGCCGGGGACCGTGCCCGATGGCAAAATAGGGGATGGTTTCTATCCCCAATTCTCGAAACATCGGGAATATAAACGGGAATTCATTTTTAATCTCATCTCGGGTACAACAGATGCACGCAGCCTGGTTAATGTTCGGCAACCATTTTTTTATCTGCTGATAACAGGTCCGTACCAATGTTCTGTTCTCCGGCGGAGTCGTGACAGTTACCATCTGACCCATAGTGGTTACCATAATGTCCGCATCCGTATTTTTCAGTTTATCCCTGAACATGGCAAACATAATGCGAGGATCTTCATTAAAGAAACGGGCGCTGATCATGGGCTGGGCGCCATGCCACGGGCCGTTGATGGTCGTAAACCCGGCTTCGGCAATTTCGCCAAGAACCGGCTCCATCATATGATAGCTCATCATCATGCCCCACAAACTCTGTGTTCCATCACGCAGTGTTTCGTCGACTAACTGGAGCGTGCCATTACCACCGGCGGAACTGACCTTTTCTTTTGTAACCATAAAACGTCTCTCCTCCTTTTAATAGTAATTTACGAACTACCTCACATCTATGAACGTCACTATGCTGATAGTGTCTCAAAACATGGGTGCAACTTAACCGGCAATGTCCTCACCTCCCATACCCTTTATTAAGCCGGTAATGGTTCTACGATAGTATTCAATGGCCCACTTTGTTGAATGGCCTTCTTTGTCAAGATACCACCTCGTCGCAAATCCATGATATATTGCGGAAATGCACCGTGCCGTGTCCTCGGGATCGACTTTCGGAAAAATCCCTTTTTCGATGCCTTCGCTTACCGCAACCCGGAGCATGTTGACCCACCTC
>PNOM01000182.1 GCA_013824835.1 Syntrophus sp. (in: bacteria)
AAAGCTGAAAGAAAGTACGCATTAGGCATCATAATACTGCAGTCATCATCCCGGTGCAGGGTAATGGCGTGGATCGTCGGTTTGCCGCTCCCATCTTTCACTCCGGCAGCAAGAAGGATGCCCTTTTCCGTCTGTTTTCCTGCCAGATTGACGGCAGTGCCTGTTATGGCATCAGTGAAGGATTAGAGCAATCTATTTTTCAGCTTGTCCGATGTCAATGACTCGAGATTATACCATTTCTAATTCATTAGCGTGTTTTATGTCAGATGTCATTGCGAGCAAAGCGAAGCAATCTCGATACCTTAGATTGCCACGTCGCTACGCTCCTCGCAATGACTTGAATTAGCACCATCAAGTACCGATCATGCCTGTATCTTCTCCAGGATCAGCAACTCGCAGAACTGTCTTTTCATGCGATCTCTTAATTCACTCCGGGGCAAATCATCATACTTGCTGACCTCGGTAACAGACAGTATGCCTCTTGCACACGCTTCTTTTAAGGTAATACATGCAAGGGCTTTCTTTCCGTTGATAAATATCGGCACTATGCCAATATTCTCGTTTATCTCCCTCTCGCTCGGTTCACTCATCATGCTAAAATCATTGGCATGCTCTTCCAATGTGGACCCCCTTTACTGTTTTTATAGTAAAAGTATAAAAGTAGAGGATGACAACTGTATGTCAGTGGAAAAATATATTTGGGTTTTGTGCAATAAAAATAATTATTGAAAAGATTATTTATATATTTTGTATCAATTACAACACATCTTTAGGCAGCGCATCTTTGTTATCATCTTACACAACAAACTTATGATAAAGGAGGATTGAAATGGCAACAAAGAAAACAGTAGAGAGTCCGGAATTTTTATATCTGCCCTTGGAAAGTATTATTGTTGAAGAACAGATCAGATCGGGCATCAATACGGAAAGCGAGTCATTCAAAACTCTTGTAGTATCAATCAAAGACAGAGGTGTATTAGAACCTGTCCTTGTAACACAAAAGGATGATAAATATTTCCTCCTATGCGGGGAAAGACGATATCATGCGGCATATAAGGCAGGACTGGAAATCATACCGGCAAGGATTATTAATGCCATTACACAGAAGGATGAAATATTAGCCTTCCAGTTATCAGAAAACCTCCAGAGGGAGGATCTGAACCCCATTGATCAGGCCAGGGGCATATTCGCCTTCATTCAGGCAAAGCATCCCGACAAGAACTATAATCTGGACGGGGTAATGAGTGAATTGGTAAATTACGACAGGGGTTCTCAATATGCGGCGGAAGAATTCTCCGCCACAGTGGCGGAGATTATCAAAATCTCCGGAAAGTCAACACGGACGCTGCATCGCACGATTTCACTCTTAAAACTGGTTCCCAAGATTCAGGATGTAATTGCCGATGGAACACTCCCTGTTTCCCAGGGATATATCTTTGCTTCAAACCTCGGAAGTCCTGACTTCTTTACTATCTTTGATGAAATAATGAAGACCCCTGTTACCAATGCCAAATTAGAAAAGATGCTTACCGCGTATAAGAAAGCCAAACCCGAAAAAGAACCTGCCCCCGTACCCATGCAGAAACAGGTTGCTCATTTACAGTCCATAAAATCATATATTGAGAGGGAAGCAGGGACATATACAAAACCGGACCTTCAAGTACTTATTGAAGAATTACGGGCATTCCTTGCTTCAGCGGAGAAGCAATTGGCGGCAGCCCCGGAGACTGTGCCGGAGAAGAAACCGGGGAAGGGGCCTATGGTGTGAAAAGGAAATGAGTTGAATATGCCATCAGATTCAATAGAAGACACAATAGGGCAGGGCATCTCTTCCGGAACAGGCACACGTATATTGGTTCTGAAATCGCCTATGCCCTTACAAAAGAACCGGGAATACCCTATGCCGAAAAAGCCCGTCAACTTGGCGTATCACCTGTTGCAGTATCAAAAATGATGAAAAAGGAGGGTGGGTTATGAGTAGGTTACGGAAGTTTAC
>PNOM01000183.1 GCA_013824835.1 Syntrophus sp. (in: bacteria)
TTCCAGTTCACGTCCCCATGAGTAGCATAGGTAACAGCGCCAATAGAAGCGGTGAAAATAATCGCCACAAGGCTTGTTCCGTGGGCTTGATGCTGGGTCAGCCTTAAAAAATGGGTCATGAGGGGGATCATAACAATGCCGCCGCCAATGCCGACAAAACCGCCGAGAAGCCCTCCGGAAAAACCGGTTACAAGACCTCCAAATTGCTTCATGATATTAATGCCTCCGGGAGTGCTCCTTGTGTTTCAGCCAGTCATCAACGTATGCCTTTGCGAGGTCATGAGACCTGATGATAATGATGTTTTCAGCATTCTTGCTTTCTGCCCCATAGGTATAATTAAAGGAGCCGGTAACCACCGTGTCCCGGTCAATGACCATGACCTTGTTGTGGGCATGGGAATGCTGATCATCGAGATAAACCTGAACCCCGGCCCTTGAGAGGATATCCGCTGTTTTGTAACGATGGTTTTTCTGTTCTCTGGGGTCAAGGATGACTGCAACTGCCACGCCCCGTTTTTGAGCTTTAATCAGGGCATTTCTTATAGGACCTGATGTAAAGCTGAATATCTGAACGAGGATCTCCTTTTGTGCCCTCACGGTTTCTTCTATGATCCCTGTAGTACACCCTCCATCTGGGCTGAAAAACACCTTCGACGGGGTATTTTTAAAGGTGATATCCATAGAATGGAGCATGACAGGAAAGAGGCAGAGGGCGCATACTAAGATATATTGTACGAAGCAACGTGTTGTTTTCATCGGGTTTCCCCCTTAATGATTTTTCCCATAAACCTGGTATAGCTCCAATAATCACATAACGCGATTACCCTTAAAGCCCAAGCATTTCCCGGGCATTCCCTGCAAGGATGCGTTCTTTTGTCTCCTGTGAATAGGGAAGGTCGATGATCTTTTCAATCATCGGTTTTATGTCGGATATGCCGGGCCAGTCGCTCCCGAAGATGAATCTATCAGCATATTTCTCCAGGTGGGGGAAATGAAGGAGAAGATGTTTCGCCGGGATTCCCGCAGTGCCTATGTAGACATTCCGATGGCGCGTGACAAGCCAGAAGGCCCTGTCATACCAGAACGGACGTCCCCCATGTTCCACCATGATCCTGAGGCGGGGAAATTCTTCGGCAATCTCGTCAAGGAAAAGGGGGTCCCCGTATTTTATACGCGATCCCTTGAATATAGAGGTCCCGGTATGGAACATTACAGGAAGACCCATAGACTGAATTGCATCATAAAAAGGAAAGAGCTTCGGATCGTTGGCGTAGAAATGGGCATAGGTGGGCAGCATCTTGAAACCTTTAATACCGAGATCTTTTACCGCCCTTTCCGCCTGTTCCGGGTAAGGGGTCTCATCATAGAGGCATATGGCGCCGAAGGGAACGAATACCTCCTGCCCTTTGCAGAAGTCAGCAATAAATTCATTCGTTACCACCCCGGTTGTTTTCGGGGCATATTCTGCCAATACGACTGCCTGGGCGATGCCCTGGGTGTGGAGATAGGTCAATACACCCTCAGGTGTAATCTGCTCGGAAAAATGGCTGGAATAAAAGGGGTTTACCTCCCTGAAAAAATCCATGACCCATGGGTTCCAGTGTTCCCTTGTGCCTACATGAAGATGAAAATCGATTACATTCATATTTTCTCCCGTAAAAGAGATGCAACACAATTCATTATATGTCTGAAGGACATGTTTTCCTGTGGGATTTATGATGGAGAGGTAAATAAGAAAAATGGTCGGGAAGACAGGATTTGAACCTGCGGCCCCAGCGTCCCGAACGCTGTGCTCCACCATGCTGAGCTACTTCCCGTGCCTATTAGGATAGCAGACTCCTGCAAAATATTCCATTGAATTTTTATTGGTTGTCAAGCCAAAGTAGAAATGTCCGGTTTTTACCAAAGTAGAAATGTCCGGTTTGATCTTTGCTTTTTCTTTCTGCTTCATTGTTCACTTCCTTGTCTCCGCCGCCGTC
>PNOM01000184.1 GCA_013824835.1 Syntrophus sp. (in: bacteria)
AAGATAAAGAGCCTTGGCGCCGACGTTCTTCGCCAGATCAACGCAGGACTTGTAAGTTCCGTGACCCCACCCCTTTTTGGCCGGATATTCCTGCTCCGTATAGGCGGAGTCGGCAATCAGGACATCGACTCCCCGGATAAAATCGGCAAGCATATCGTTTTTTCTGGAGATTTGATTATCATACTCTGCATAGTAATCGTCCCCGGGCTGGTAAATATTATACAATTGCTCGTTATCTCCGGTGAAAAAGACACTCTTTCCCTGGCAATCGATCCGGTAGCCGAAATTGAGCACCGGATGATTCATGAAAATGTTCGTCACCCTTGCTGATCCTATCTCTACCGTTTGCTTTTCGTGGAGAGACTCATACCGTATGTCTGCTTTCAGCTCCGCTTCCCGGACGGGAAAATAGCAATACTCCATCTGACGACTCAGAACATCTCCGATGCCTTTCTGCAGGACAGGATCAAAAGCACCGTAAATACTTATGTGGTTACCGGGAATAAAAACAGGAACAAAAAATGGCAGCCCCTGAATATGGTCCCAGTGGGTATGGGTAATAAAGATGGAGCAGGACAGGGGCAGTTTCCTCAGCAGGCTTTGGGCAAGAGGATGTATCCCGGTTCCGCCATCGAGAATGATTGTATCTCCGTCGTCGGTTTCTACCTCAATGCATGTAGTATTACCGCCGTAGCGCACTGTTTTGCGTCCCGGCGAAGGTATTGAACCCCGAACACCCCAGAATCGTATCTTCAAAACACAAACCCCCGATTATTTATTTCTGGATGAATACCAGCGCCTTTTCCGTTTCGGAATGGATATCGCCCAGAGAATCTATGACCGCCTGTAAGTTGGCGCCAAAGCGCTCCCGTATTCCGTCGGGAAGCGTTTCAATCCGATTTTCACCGCCGAACCCGATTTTCAGCTCCTTGCTGATCTGATCGGCAGCCGATACTACGTCTCTGATCAGCGATTCTTTGCTGTCATGGGAGTGGTGATCCTTAATACATGCAATCAGGTGAGCGGGAAGGTTCCATTTCTCTCCGAGCAGAGAACCGATTTGGGCATGATCGGTCGTGAAAATTCTCTGTTCCGCCTCATAAAGAGGCAACCCTTCCTCTTTGACGATCTGCAGCACCTGTTTGAAGTCGTTGGGCATAAAGTGGGCGAAAACGACTTTGCCAAAATCGTGCAATAGCCCGGACAGAAAGAAATCGAAGGCCTCCCTTTCCTGAATTTTCAATTTCTTGGCGATAATTCTGGCAACAGTGGCGGTGGATAAAGAATGCAAAAGAAATGCATCCATGTCGAATCCCGCATTATTCGTCCGGGGAAGCACACCGAGAGTCGCCGTGCTCAAGGCCAGATTTTTAACCGTGTTGATTCCGATGTAAACCACGGCGTGGTTGACGGAAGTGATTTTCTGGGCAAGGCCGAAGTAAGGTGAATTTACCATTTTGAGGATCTTGGTGATCAGAACGGGATCGTGCTCGATGACTTTTACCAGGTCTCGGGGATCGGAATTGATGTCGGAGGTCAGCTCAATTACCCGATGCACACTCTGGGGAAAGGCGGGCATCTTTTCGACTGATTGAAGAAGGTCTTTTCTTATCGTATCCATAACCGACCCTTTGTTGTCAGACTAAATATGTGCGCAAATTGGGAATATACAGATAATCCGGAAAATGTAAAGAGAGCAATCACATCAGCGACTAATCGCCTTTAGGACAACGCTCCCAAAGAAATACTCATACCGGTCAACCGGCGGATGGTCTGTATCTAATCTTCTGGCACTAAAATAGCTGGCCTCGTCAAAATTAATTATGGGGAAAAAATGAAGGATAAAGCCGGTATTTACATCTGACGACCGGATGACATCTGCCCGTGAGCAGATTAAGCCTTGATATCGAGAAGTTCTTTTTGCATTTCGGTGGCTGTCTTGATGGTCAGAATATTGGCTTCATAGGAATATTGAGTAA
>PNOM01000185.1 GCA_013824835.1 Syntrophus sp. (in: bacteria)
TGTAAAATCCGCTCCACCTCGAACACCTAATCCGGTAAAGGTCGAACACTCAATCCGCTGATATCCGAACACCTAATCCGCTCCACCTCGAACACTTTTTGCCTCTTCTCCGGATTTGGTGTTCGGGCAAAAACGGATTATCTCTCCGGTGGTTATTCTCCCCTGCCCATGATACACTGCCTTCCAAAAAACATTATGCGGAGGGCGGAATTGAAAAAGAAAGGGAGGAAACTGCCAATGAGAAAACTGAAGGAAGTGGCACGACTGTATCTGGAACTGAAACTGGGTGTCCGCCCCATTGCCAGGGCATGCAACATCTCCACGTCCACCGCCTCGGTATATGTTGAGAAACTGAGGGAACTTAACGCCACGTACCAAGAGATCGACGAGATGGATGAAGCGGTATTCTTTGATCTTTTATTCCCCAAAGAAGAGAAGCCGTCAGTAAAACCCCTGCCTGACTTTACCTATCTCGCTAAAGAACTTTCGAAGAAAGGAGTAACCCTCCAACTCCTCCACGAAGAGTACAAGAGGGATAACCCCGAAGGCTATGAGCGGACCCAGTTCTATCATCTCTATCACTCCTGGTGTAAGAAAGCCGATCCCGTCATGCGCTTCACCCATAAGGCAGGTGAGAAGATGTTCGTCGACTTCTCCGGGGACAGAGCAAGGTACCAGAACCCGCTGACGGGAGAGACCATTGAAGCCGAGCTCTTCGTTAGCGTCCTGGGAGCAAGCTCCTATATATTTGCCTGCGCAGTGCTGGGCCAGACCGTGGAGAGCTTTGTGAGCTGCAACATAAAAGCTCTGGAATATTATGGAGGGTGTCCGGATTGTCTTATCCCCGATAATATGAAGGCCGCTGTCACGCATGCATGCTATTATGATCCGGAGATCAACAAGACCCTTGCAGCCATGGCCCGGCACTACAACATTGCTGTCATCCCCACGAGGGTGGCAAAGCCTAAGGACAAGGCGAAGGTGGAGAATGCTGTTCTCCAGGCACAGAGAAGGATCCTTGCGGTGCTCAGGAACAGGACCTTCTTCAGTATTGGCGAATTGAATGATGCTATCGCCGAGGAGGTAAAGAAGCTCAACACAAGACCCATGAAGGGGGTAGATAAATCCCGTTGGGACCTTTTTACCGAGATCGAGAAACCTGCACTGAAACCCCTGCCGGAAGAGAGGTTTGTTATTGCCTCATGGAAAAAGGCAAAGGTCCATATCGATTACCATGTGGCGGTGGAGAAGACATACTACAGCGTACCCTACACACTGATCGGACAGTTGGTGGACATCCGGTATACCGGCTCTGTTATTGAAATATATCATAAGAGCAAAAGGGTGGCCTCTCATATGAGGATCAATAAACCGGGAGCCTTCGTAACGGAGAATCTCCACATGCCGAACGAACACCGGCAGTACCTCGAATGGACGCCTGCGAGGATCAAGCTCTGGGGAGAGAAGATAGGGCCTCATACAAAGTCCCTCATGGAGGCCATTATGGAACGCCGCACCCATCCGGAACACGGCTTCCGCAGTTGTCTCGGCCTTATCCGCCTCTCAAGGACATACTCCCCGGAGAGACTCGAAAAAGCCTGTGAGAGGGCGCTTCAGATTGAGGCATACAATTACCGGAGCGTAAAGTCCCTTCTTGTAATGAAGCTCGAAGAAGCAGTATCGGAAAACACAGAAAGGATCATACCGCTCCATGCCAACATCAGGGGAGGCAACTACTACCGGGAGGCGAGTCATGATTGAGGCTCTCATCGAAAAACTCATCACCATGAAGCTCTCCGGCATGGCAGAGGGCATACGGGAGCAGGTAGCAAGTCATGTCTACAGAGACTTAAGTTTTGAAGAGAGGTTCGGTTTTCTCGTCGACAAGGAGAAGCTTCACCGGGAGAACCGGCAGGTAAAGATCCTTCTCGCCCATGCTCATCTGCGGCATCCAT
>PNOM01000186.1 GCA_013824835.1 Syntrophus sp. (in: bacteria)
AGAACGTTGAACATAGAACAGCCGTTAGTGAATCTTGTCATCAGGTCAATATGATGCTACAATAGCATTGCAATGTCTGGAACATTTGTGGTGATATGACAATCAGATCAAGGCTCCTGCTCATCCTGGCTCCCTCATTGCTCGTGATCTTCGGGGGATTGATATTTGTCATATACAATATGACTAAGAGCTCAGTCCTCAATCATGTAGGCCACGAGGCAATGTATTTTGCCCGTTCCTATGGGAACGAAATAGATGGCCTTACCGGCTCGGCAACCAAGGTAGCTGAAGGCATGGCAAATGCAGTTCAGGTTGCCCCAAATCTTGACGATAACTCAATACAATCTTTAATAAAAACAACGCTAATCCAGAATCCTTTGATCTACGGAGCAACAATTGCCCTGTCTCCGGGTTCAACAAACCTTGGGCAATATTCACCCTACTTTTTTCGCGGCCATAAGGGGTTACTCCATCAGTCATTGGCAAAGCCATCTTACAACTATACAAGTTGGGACTGGTACAAAACCCCGATCAAAACCGAAAGAGGCGCCTGGGCAGAGCCTTACTATGACAGAGAGGGGGGTAATACCCTCATGACAACCTATTCTACACCGATCTTTAAAGATGACAGAATAATCGGAGTGGCAACCGTGGATCTCAGTCTCGATACCCTCACCAAGCGCGTAAAATCCTTGAAAGTTGACGGTACAGGGTACGCATTTATTGTGAGTGGAAAGGGTCATTATATCGCCCACCCCGACAAAGAGCTTCTCTCAAAAGAAACCATCATGGATTATGGCGGAGATAGCGCAGATCCTGATCTGAAGAGACTTTCACTTCTTTTGACGAAAGATAGTGGATCCAATTCTGTTTCAATTATCGACCCTTTTACAGGAAAGAAATCATGGATTGTGACAACCCCCATTGTATCAGCAGGATGGATTTTTGCAATTATATTTCCTCGAAACGAGATCCTTCTCCCTCTTACCCGTCTCTGGAACGTGTCGATAGCTATTTCCATAATCGTCTTTGCATTATTGTTGATTGTCATTGCATGGGTATCCTCATCAGTAGCAAATCCCATTATAAACCTTGTCAAACAGACGGAACGTTACGGGGCGGGTGATTTTGGGATTAAGCTGGATCAGACAAAAGGTCCTGATGAGATACAAAAGGTTTCTCATGCCTTTAATGTAATGGGTGACGCAATAAATGCACAAATAGAGGAGCTTCGCGACACGCAGAAAGAGATAGTGGCCCATCTCGCGAGGGCCGCAGAATACAGGGACAGCGTCACAGGAATGCACATAGAGCGTATGAGCCGGTATTGCACAGTCCTTGGGAAGGCATATGGAATGTGTGACGATGACTGCGAACGTCTCTTGTATGCAAGCCAGATGCATGATGTAGGAAAAATAGGCATCCCCGACGGGATACTTCTCAAGGAGGGGGCGCTCGATTCAAATGAGTGGAAAATTATGCTGACCCATCCCCAAATAGGGGAATTAATTCTTTCAAGCAGCAATTCAAGGCTGATCCAGCTCGCAGAACGGGTGGCATATACTCACCACGAACACTGGGACGGCTCAGGGTACCCGAGAGGCCTTAAAGGAGAGGAGATACCCATAGAAGGCAGGATAGCTTGCCTCTGTGATGTCTTTGACAGTCTTACCATGGAACGCCCCTATAAGGCAGCATGGACCGTTGGAGACGCCTTTGCTGAAATCGAGAGCAAGTCGGGAATACATTTCGATCCTTATCTCGTAGAGATATTCAAGGGAATCCTTCCCGAGATTATAAGGATAAAAAAACAATTTGCAGCCTGACAAAGGGTGGTTTTTATGATGTCCAATCATGCTGCCTATATCTCAGGAGATTTCCTCCTGAAGGATCACGAAGAGATCAGGTGGGTAACTGTGG
>PNOM01000187.1 GCA_013824835.1 Syntrophus sp. (in: bacteria)
TGATGTTCAACCAGACGTTTAACATCAGTTTCAGCAACCGGGAGTGACATAATTACAAGTCCATCCAGGTTTCCTGTAAGGGGTAATGACGACAGATAACTTTGTAAGCGATTATTAGAATCAACAGTGTAAATCACTAAATCGTAATTCTCTTTAGACAATGATCCTGCAATTCCACGCAACCTCTGAACAAACGACGGAGCTGTGAAAAAAGGAGTTATTACCCCGATTCTTCCTTTGAGTCGCAAAGCCCGAGCACGCGCCTCGGCCTGAGGCACAAACCCCAATTTATCAATTGCTTCATATACTCTTTGTCGTGTATTAAGGTTTACTTTTTCTGGTGTATTAATCACACGTGAGATGGTAGAGATGCTTACACCAGAAAGTTCTGCCACATCAAAAATTGTCGGTACTTTTTTTCCATTCATAAGTTACATCCCACCAGCTTTAATGAAAACACTTTCATGATAGCATAAGGTTTTTCGTTCGTCAATGAAATTAGTTTGCTTGTTAAACCAAAATAGAAATGTCCCCTTTTACCAAAGTTAAAATGTCCCCATGCGTGGAGGCAGAAAGTGGACATAGTATACAAAATGAGTGAAAAAGAGATCAAGAAAACAGAGACGATGAGCCAGTTGGCAGAGAAACAAATAACCCAACGGATGGCAGCAGAGCACCTGGGAATCAGTGTTCGACAGGTGAAACGATTGTGGAGACAATACCAGAATCAAGGTGTTGAAGGGTTGATCAATAAGAGTCGCGGAAAACCCAGTCACCATCAACTGGATGAAGAGCTAAAGAAAAGAGTAGTGAACTTGATTCTAGAAAGATATCGTGATTTTGGACCAACACTGGCAACAGAGAAATTATTGGAACTTCACGGAATCAAGATCTCAGATGAAAGTGTGAGAAAGATCATGATCGCAGAAGGACTGTGGAAGCACAGACGGAAGCGGAAATTGAGAGTATTCCAAATGCGAGAAAGGCGAGCGTGTTTCGGAGAACTGGTGCAGATAGATGGTTCAGATTATCACTGGTTCGAGGAAAGAGGACCGAGATGTACTCTGCTGGTGTTTGTGGATGATGCCACTGGAAGACTGGTGGAGTTATGGTTTGTGCCCCACGAAAGCTTCTTTGGCTATTGTGAAGCCTCCAGGCATTATTTTGAGCGATATGGCAAGCCAGGAGCCTTTTATAGTGATAAACACGGCATCTTTCACATGAATCACCCCAATGCGACTACTGGAGACGGTATGACAGATTTTGGCAGGGCAATGAATGAACTCGGTATAGAGATCATTTGTGCCAATACCCCACAAGCCAAAGGGCGGGTTGAGAGGGCCAATAAGACCCTTCAAGACAGACTCACCAAAGAACTCAGACTTCACAATATCTCCACCCCTGAAGAAGCCAATCTTTGGTTGCCAGAGTTTATGGAAAACTACAACAAAAGGTTTGCAACTACTCCTCGAAGCGATCTTGATTTTCACACTCCACTCACCACCTCAGATAATCTTGACCACATTTTATGCAGAAAAGAACCTCGTCTGCTTTCCAAGAATCTCACTTTTCAGTATCACAAAACAATCTATCAAATCCACGTTGATCGTCCCTCTTATGCCATGCGCAACACCGTTGTTACTGTTCTTGAAAAACCTAACCATGAAGTTATTGTGCTTTATAAGAACCACCCTATCAATTTTGATGTATATTATCAACAGCAAAAACAAGCCGAGGTGGTTCCATCCAAATCGATTGATCAGGCTATGCTTAATGCTTCCAAAGCACACACTCCTCCTCCTGATCATCCTTGGAGAAAGTTCAACCTTAAATCAAATGCCCCCTCAAAAGGGGACATTCTTACTTTGCCTAACTAGGTGACATTTTAACTTTGGGCTAACA
>PNOM01000188.1 GCA_013824835.1 Syntrophus sp. (in: bacteria)
AAAACTTAAACTTCAGTAAATGGAGCGAAGATGAGTATTGCATCAAGAACACTGTGCATTATCGATATGTTTGAAAGGAGAGAACAATGAAGCGATTATTTATAGCGTTGTCAGTCATTCTGTTGAGTGCCCTATTTACGGCGCCCTTTGCCACATCAATTGAGGCATCTACTTCAGGGCAATTATTGCGCGAAAATATCGTAAAAGGAAACACCACCTTTGCAGCGCAATCGTATCACGAACTTGGCGCCAGGGAAGGTAATCTCTTCTTTTCACCATTTAGCGTCTCATCGGCGCTGGGCATGACCTACGCCGGGGCCCGTGGTAATACGGCTGGAGAGATGGCTGGAGTCCTTCATTTCAATCTGGGCCAAACCGAACTGCATCCTGCTTTTAAGAATCTGAATAAGGAACTGGCCACTGCTGCCCAAAAAAGCGGGCAGAGTCTAAACATCGCGAATGGGTTGGTCACCACCGGAGGTAACGTAAGCGGGGAATTCAAGTCTATCCTGAAAAAAAACTATGACGCCGAGATCTTCAGTGGTGGGTTGGAAACGATCAACAACTGGGTCAAGAAAAAGACAGAAGGAAAGATCGAGAAGATACTCGAGGAGCTCTCTTCCGATTCAGTCTGTGTGATTCTGAATGCAATATACTTCAAGGGTATCTGGGAGAGTCAATTCGAGAAAAGCAACACACGCGATGTCCCTTTTCATGTGTCGGCAGGCAAGAAGGTGACAGTTCCCCTCATGCAACAGGAGAGCAACTTTAAAATCATGACGGAGAAGGATTTTCAGGCTATTTCAGTCCCGTACAAAGGAAAGAGGCTGTCCATGGTTATCCTGCTTCCAAAGGCTTTAGATGGTGTGGCCGCACTGGAAAAACAGTTTACTACCCAAAACCTGAAAGAATGGTTGGCAAAACTGGACAAGGAGAGAGATCAAAAAGCTATGCTTTATCTACCGAAATTCAAGTTCGAAACCAGCTATGATTTGGTGGACCCCTTTAAGAAGATGGGCATGAAGAATGCGTTCACCCCAGGGGCAGCGGATTTCAGCGGCATGGGATGGCCGAAAGGAAAACTTTGGATCGGGCAAATCATACATAAGGCTTTTGTCGAGGTCAATGAGGAAGGAACGGAAGCCGCGGCTGCTACGGCCGTCGAGATGGTGACGAAGTCTGCCCCTGTCAATCCGCCGGTGTTTCGTGCAGATCATCCATTTCTCTTCATCATTCGTGACAACCAAAGCGGTACGATTCTGTTCATGGGCAGGATGAATAATCCCGAATAAAGGAGACAAAACAGCACTGATAGCGCAAAAGGCACCTTCAAAACCATTATTACCATGAAAAAAGAGGTTGTTCCCCATGCAGGGTGATATTTGTATTTGACAATATTCTGTCTATTTGAGATATTTAAATCAGGATAGAAATACTACTTTTGCTCTGTGGGGAGAGATCGTTGAAACGGTCATTCCTAAGAGTCGGCAATTGATGAGGGTGAGTTACTAAATAAAACTAATCAAAGGAAGGTTGCAGTATGAAAAAAAGACCGTTTTGGTTTGTAATGTTGGTTGCTATTATCGGGATATCATTGAGCGGTTGCATACACGCCCGGAAGCCTGAGTTTGCTCCACCTCCGGCGCCGATAGCGAAAGTGGTTCCGCCTCAGGCGAAGGTAGAATTACCTGTTACACCGCCACCGGAGATCAAGCAAGAAGTACCACCTCCGCCACCTCCGCCCCCAGCTCCTGCAAAGAAGAAGAAGGGCTGATCCGTGTTCCCCGAGGTGATCGTTAATA
>PNOM01000189.1 GCA_013824835.1 Syntrophus sp. (in: bacteria)
TGATGGACGGCGGACTTCACGCATAATACGAATAAAAATAAACTCTCTTTTAGAAAGGTTTTTTACAGATGGCAAAGTTGCATGGAATTATTACCGCGTTACCGACTCCCTTGCTCGCAAACGAAGATGTGGATGTTCAATCGTTAAAGCAGTTGATTGATTATGTCATCAAAGAAGGAGCCAATGGCATCTTTGTATTGGGTAATATGGGTGAAGGTCCCGCCCTGCTGGATTCCCAAAAACTCATTGTGGTCAAAGCTGCAATAGAACACGCTAAAAAGCGGGTTCCTGTCCTGACAGGTATCGCGGAAGTGTCTCCCCGACGGATGATCGAATTGGGCAAAAAAGTCAAAGACCTCAATCCCGATTATCTGGTGATCACCACGCCGTTTTATTATCGTTTCCCGCATCCGGATAGTTTAGTCGGCTCGGTTGAAAAAATTTGTGGTGAACTGAATTATCCAACCGTATTCTATCATTGCCCCGGCGCAACCGGCAACAAGGTCAATACCGCATCCGTACTGAAAATCATGGAAGTCCCACAGATCAAAGCCATCAAGGATTCCAGCGGCGATATCTATCTGGTTGCTGAGCTTTTAAGGAAATATCCTGATAAGAATAGCAGGCCTTGCGCGATCTTGCAGGGAGATGAGAATGTGTACGATATCAGTCTTCTAATGGGAGCCGATGGCGTTATCACCGGCGGCGGGACGGCCTTTGTCGATACCCTTGCAAAACTGTATAAAGCGGCCGTGGTTGAAAAGGATCAATTAAAAGCCTTTGCGCTTCAGCAGCAATTTCGCAAAGACATGGATGAGATGCTGGGCTCCGACCTGCTGACCGATTGGATGTACGCGATAAAGAACAACCTCAAAGAAAAAGGCGTTATGGACAATAACGTTACTTTCCCGTTTATGAAAAGAAAAAAATAGGGTCTGCTTATGCCTGATAAAGTTAAAGTGATCGACTGCAAACAATCGGACCATGAATATCTGCATAAGGATTTTCATGGTGCATTGTGCTATGCGATAAAATATCTGGACGACAAGTTTGGCGAAAAGGCGACGGAAGAATACTTAATTCAAGTCGGTAGTACTTACTTTAAGCCGCTGGCGGATAAGCTGAAAAATGAGGGTTTATCCGCTCTTGAATCCCATTGGCGGCATATCTTTCAAAAAGAACAGGGACAATTCAAGATTTATTACGACGGTAACACACTGATTCTTGAAGTCAGTGAGTGTCCCGCGATAGCCCATATGAAAAAACGGGATATTTTTTACACAGAGCGATATTGTCAGACAACGGTCGTGGTAAACAGAACCCTATGTCAACAGGCAGGCTATCAATGCAGTTGTCAGTACGAACCCGGCAAAGGCAAATGTATCCAAAAATTTTGGAAAGAATAAGTAGAGGTTAATTCATGATATCCTGCACAGAATTTATTCCCGCATACAGCGAACTATTTAAGTTTCTCGACAACAAAGGCGGCAAGGACGCGGTCGTAAAGTTTTGGGAGAACCTTTCGGACTCATTTTTAGGCAACCTGAGAGATTTAGCCGAGAAGAAAGGCCTGGCCGGCTGCTTTGAGTATTGGAGCCGTAGTCTTACGGAAGAAGCGGCGGACTTTCGGATGTCCCTGGATGAGGATAAGGGCGTATTTGAGATTGAAATGCGGTACTGCCCCAGCATGGGCAGGCTCTTGCAGGAAAAACATATCGAGCCTTACAAGTTCTATTGTGAACATTGCG
>PNOM01000190.1 GCA_013824835.1 Syntrophus sp. (in: bacteria)
GATTCTCGTTGGAGACAAGCCAGAAAAGAGGCCATTCAACGTTCAAGATTCAAGAAACGGCCCCCAGCATGCAGCGGACGAGATCCATTTTTTGAAAAAATTCACAAAATTGTGTCAAGAACTATTTTTGGTTTTTCAATTTTAGTTTGATGAATAGTTACATTTATTCAATATCGGCAACAGAAATTAATTACAGATAAGTGATCGGTTAATCTTCTGTCAATTTCCTGATAGCATTTCTATAACGAGGAGATGGCTCTTGTCTATGCCGCATGGTCCTGCCTGTCGCGATGATAGTCTGAAAATCTTTCCCGGCCCGATTGCCCCATGCAGCGGAGGAGCATGCCCTGGCTGCACTTTGTGAGATCAATGAGAACCATGCAGTTCAAGCTGCTCCCGAAAGAAGTGTCTTTAATGAAGCCTATAATCTTTCCATTCATCTTTATATAGTGCTTCAGGTGAAGAGGTACACCCTTACGGTTACATTCAACCTCCGAGACAAGTTGAGAAAGTTTGTTGATATCTTTCAGGCGTGTATTCGGCACTCTGTCTTTTAATTCAAGTCCCTCCGGCAACCAAACCTCCGCTGAATTCACAAGCTTGGCCAGATGGGGGGCAAAGTGATTTTTTCTCAGGAAAGAGAGGATCAACTGCTGGGACGGAGGGGAATATCTGCTGTTCACAGGGGCAGCTCCAAGAAGAGTTTTATAATGGGGATTGTGAGAAATAAAGCAACCTATGCCTTTTAGCAGCATAGATACAGGCCCATAGGATTTGCTATATTCCCCACGGATAAAAAATTTGCTCAACTCAAGGGCAGGGCCGATAAAGTCGAGAAATGCAGGGGTATAACTGAAAGTTGCCCTGGTATAGAGCCCTTTCGGACCAAATCGTTTCATGATAATATCAGTCTGGCCTATCCGGCACGCACCGGCTATCTCCTTCTTCCGCTTATCCCAGAGTACAATATGGATATAATAGAGGTCAAACTGGTCAAGATCCACGCTCCTGCCTGTGCCTTCTCCTCTCTCACGAAAGGCGATTTCTCTGAGACGGCTGATTTCATAAAGCCCATTAGGTATTTGATTTGCCCATACCATTATCACTATATATTCATCGTTTTCAAACAGCACACGATCATGGGACAGGTGGTTTATCTCCCCCATCACCATATTCCTGCACGGCACCACTGCCACTGCTTCCAGGCCGGTTTTGCCTTTCTCTTGTATCATCATTTCCAACCTCCAATAATGTCATATAGCCGGAGCCGATTATACGGCACAAAGCTTACTATGCAGTATCATCGTGCGCCTTGAATGTTAAGGTTCAATAAGGAACTGATAAATATTCCGTTAAATCTTGAGAATATCCTCCTCATTGGAGTCCGAGACGCACAGGTTGCCCCATGGACGCATAGCGCGGTCAGTCTTCTGGGTATAAACACCGTGCAGGACAAAATACGTAGTCTGACCGAACATTCTACACCGGCCCATCAACAGAGCATTTCATGGGGTAAAGCGCACATTTAAATATCAGCATTCCATGGTTGACAAAAAACAGGGGGCCTTTCGCCCCCTGTAGAATTATAAACTTAGCTTCTCTTCTCTTAGAAAAAATACCATGCTCCGATTCTGAATGCGTTTAAGGACCCCTGCCTGTCTAAGGTCTGCGCTATTGTGGCTGCAGCGGGTGCCGGCGTGAAGTTTGCATACCGGGTACGGATATTTGCATACTCGGCGCCGAG
>PNOM01000191.1 GCA_013824835.1 Syntrophus sp. (in: bacteria)
GAACGTTATATATTCTCATGATCTCAGCTCATACCCCAAAGGATACCAGAGAAAAAAGTTTTTTATCAGACTACCAAAAAATGAGACCTCCTGTTAAGATTTATGCACCAACAAAAACCAAACAAGGAGGTCTCACATGGAACAGAATTATGATAGCAGGCTTAAGGAGTTTCGTCAATTGAGACGTGATATTCGTGGATCACGGGAACATCTGGTAATAGGCATCGATGTTGCCAAAGATCGCCACCATGCCTTTTTCGGTATGTCTATAGGAAAGACCCTCTTAAGAAGACTCATCTTTGACAACACGAAGGAAGGTTTTAAGGGCCTTTGTGTTCATGCAGATACTCTGAAAACTCAGCATACTCTTAAGAAGATAGTCTTTGGTCTGGAGCCTACCGCAGACTACCATAAACCCCTGGCAGAATATCTTACTCGTCATGGGTTCATGGTAGTCCTCGTAGGAGGGGTTGCAGTAAAAAAGAACCGTGAACTCCTCGATGGAAGATGGGATAAGAACGATACCAAGGATGCTGCCAATGTTGCCGATCTTATTGCCCAGGGAAAGTGCCTCTTTTATGATCTTCCTTCATCCGATATACAGGACATAAGGAATCTCCTCTCATTAAAGAGACGACTCAAAAAACAGGAGCAGGGATATAAGGTGAGAATCAGGAACCATCTTATCGCTCAGTGTTTTCCCGAGATGGATGATTACTTCAGCTACAGTGAAGGACCGGCTATTGTCAAATGGTGCCTCAATCCGAAAGAGATTGCCGCCCTTCCTTTTGAAGAATTCCTCCCTATGGTCTCTTCCCGGAGGATCGGAGAAAAACAACGAAAACGGTTATGGGAAATATATAATAAAGCAGCTTCCTCTATCGGATGCGAGGTAATTCCGAGTGTACCTTTTGAGGCAACAACTTTACTGAAGGAGTTACAGAATCTCCATGGAATGATTGAGGAGACCGACAAGAAGCTTGAGGAGGTATGCGTGAGGTTCCCCGAATATGCCTGTCTTTTGTCCATTCCCGGCTTCGGCCCCGACATCTCTTCAAAGGTGTTAGGAGCCATAGGCGATCCCCATAGATTCGAGAATCAACGACAGGTCCTGAAGATGGCGGGTCTCGACCTCTCGAAGATCCAGACCGGGAAGAGTGAGACTATCCCCGTCATCTCAAAAAAGGGCAAGGCTGATCTGCGATATGGTCTTTATCAGGCAGCCCTTATTGCCTCTACCCGCAACCATCGCTTCATAACCTACTTTGGGAATAAGCTCAAAGGCAGGGAGCGGGAGAAGGGGATTAAAACGAAGATGAGAATCAAACTGGCTGCGAAGATGCTGGTCATTGCATGGACCCTGATGAAGAAGAAGGAAATGTTTGATCCAGAGCGTATAGAAGAGTAAACAATTGATGATTACCGGCGGGAGAGCCCGAGTACGAACGTAGAGGCATAGGACCTCGTTGGGGACAATAAAGGGCCTCTCACCAGAATCATGTAACCTGGATAAGGGATGCTGGGCAACTGAAAAAATGTATGCCGGATACTGATAACGCTGAGGTGCGGATTCGCGGTACGGTGGGAATAATCGCCGGGTAAAGAGTATGGGTTATTTATCAAAAGATCGACAGGAGGGGTGCGTACTTAAAATGATTATGAATTACTACGTTATTGATATCATTAGAAATATGTTTTTATGAAAATATTGCTTGACAGGAGGAATATGGGATGTCCCCGTCC
>PNOM01000192.1 GCA_013824835.1 Syntrophus sp. (in: bacteria)
AAAAAGGATAACAAAAAACAGCCTTTCACTGAAGAGGACTGGGGCAGTACCATAGATTTATGGTTTAAATAGAGCCCATCATATATTAGTGCAATAATTAATGTCCATGTCGATGATGTGTGTCCGGCCAGTGGGAATGAACATGATCTTCTTCAAAGTGCCTGTGTTCATGAACGTGCGGCTCACAAACGATTCTTTCATGTTCGTGAATATGATGAATATCCTTGTGATTGTGTAAATGCGTATGAATCTCCTCTTGATGTAAATGCAGGTGTAAATGTTTTTCAGTACTTATAAGCCAGACACCACCGACTGTAAGCATGATGGCGGGGAACATTACCCAGCCGATCCACTCTTGAAGTAATAAGAGGGAGGTTGCTGCGCCGATAAAAGGAGCAAGACCAAAAAATATACCCGCTCTGAAAGAACCTAACCCTTCGAGGGCTTTGATGAAAAACACAAGGCTGATGCCATAACTGAAGGAACCCAATAATAGGGCATACAAAACAGATAGATTCCATTTAATGCCCGCCCCGAGCGCATACGCCAGAGAGATGGATATCAAGCCCGACACAAGCCCTTTAATGCGGGCGATCTGCATTGGATTTCTTGTTGAGATGTTTCGGGTCAGGTTATTGTCTATGCCCCAGCATATCATGGACAGCGCAACCAGCACGGGTCCAGTCAGGTTAAACTTGCCCTGGCTCGAATCCCATGTTAAAAACACGCCCGCGACAGTCATACACAACAAAGCCAGCCACAATCTTCTTCCTGCATTTTCTCTGAAAAAGAAAACAGCAATGACTGCCGTAAACACCCCTTCCAGATTCAACAGCAATGAGGTGGTAAAGCCGGAAATCTGATTTAATCCGAACATCAGACATATCGGGGCGATAATCCCACCCGAAAGTATAGCGCCAAAAAGCCAGGGGAGATCACCTTTCTTTAGGTTGGTACTTCGTATGGTTTCAGTAGAAATAAGCCCCCGGACGATCGAATAAAGAGAAAGTCCTGCAAATGCACCCAAGTATAGAAGCCCTGCTAAGGTAATCGGGGGGATGTTCTTTACGAGCAGCTTGGCGAGAGGTGGGCTGATGCCAAACAGTGCAGCCGAAATGAGGATGTATATTAGCGGTTGTTTATGCAATTGGTCCAGTTTTCCAAGCCTTTGATTTTAGTCCCTCATGTTACAATAGCATACGACAATCGTGAGACAGCTGTAAAGGAGGAATGTGACGTTTACTCGCGGGGTTACCTCTTGATCATTTGTGGGAGTTGTGCTGTGAAATATAGAATATTTTTTTTGATACATTGAAGCCGAGCGTCGGTAAGTGTTTCGGTGAGGCAGTCATTGCGCCCATAAGGAAGGGATTGACCCCTTCGTTTTTGAAAGAGGATGAGGTGTGCCGTCCATATATGAAAATTCATCCCACAGGAGTTACTTGCTTAAAACCTTTGGGGTACCCCAATTATCTTGACTCAATGCTTATCTCCTCATATACTACATACTTCATTTGCTTATCTGGAAATGAAGTATAATAAAGGCTATCAAGGAGAAAACGAACGGCGATGCAAAACATCTTCAGATCTCATCAGGCAGAGCTGTCAACGGATTCACCGGGAACAAGACTGAAAAGCATAATAATTGATTTGCCGGGAGATAGGGCAATGAACGTTTCGATTCGGAAATGAAACGGAAAGGACATATGGCCGTTGAATGA
>PNOM01000193.1 GCA_013824835.1 Syntrophus sp. (in: bacteria)
GAGGCTGTGAAAGAATAGTCGTTTATAGGGTGCGAAAAATCCAATACCGAAGACCAAAAGTGTAAAAAATAGACAACGGGTGTCGTGAACGTCGATTGGAAGAAGAGGTTTCAGGAGGAATCGCATCTCTAGAACCTTTTTCTGACATTCAAAGTGATGGTTTTCTGCTTATGCACTCACAAGCGGTCGGTTCATCCTCCTTACCAGACAATAAGTCTGAAAAGCAACCAATCCCATTATCTGTAGAACGCGTTTGAAGTTATAACAAAGCACAAGTAGACTCATCTCTGCCCTCACCTTATCCAACCCACGTAAGAGAAAATGGGTCCAGCCACATAACAATTTGAGAGTTCCAAAAGGATGCTCACACAATCCGGATCGCTGACGCATCTTTTCAGCCCCGTCCTTATCCATTCGAACCCGATGAGCTTCGATAATCTCTTCATGTTCCCATCGAGCGATCGCACGGGTTGACATTTTAGAGGACAAACATTGTCTTTTTAATGGGCAGTTTTTGCAAACCGGCGTGGAACTTCTATAATGCCAGATACGCTTCCCTGATTTCTCAAAGGTACTTTTATAGGTCAATATCTGCCCCCCTGGGCAATGATAAGCATTGGCCTCTTTGTCATAATGAAAATCATTGTGTGTAAAACGACCTTGCTGGCGGGCCCGGGCTAATTTATCCGGTTCGGGTACATAAGGTGTAATTCCGTTTTCCAAACATGTCTTGATCTGCTGAACATTGAAGTAGCCCTTATCCTGTGTGGTTTCCAACTTATCCACCCCTAATTCGGCTTTGGCTGCCAGACCCATGGGTGCTAATTGCTGCTCGTCATTCGTATCCTGGGTCACTTCATGGGTCACGATTAATTTGTATTTGGCGTCCACAGCCGTTTGCACATTGTATCCGGCAGTCGCCCCACCTCCTTTTTTTAGTAACCGGGCATCTGCATCCACTTCCGCAATCTGCGTTTCTCCACTCTTTTCGAGCTGGCTCAATTGTTCCTGGCGTTTCTTCTGCCGCTCCCGCAAAGCTTCTAATTTCTGGGTCAATTCGGGCTCATTTGTCGAGGAATCTCCTTCCCCTTGCTGATCGGCCTGGTTCATCTCCTCCAGATAACGGGCAATATCCTTCTCGACATATGCCAACGCTCGTTTTAATCGATCTTTTGTAAATATCCTTCCTTTGGCTACATTGCCTCGGAAGAAGCTCCCATCAATTCCCACTAGTTCGGCTCCAAACAGATTCACTTCTTTACATAGTTGCACGAAATCATGGTTGACCAGTTTCAATGCCTTCAGATTGTCTTTGCGAAAATCGGCAATCGTCTTGTACCCCGGACGAAGTCCTCCCATTAGCCACATCACTTCCAAATTACGCTGACATTCTGCTTCTAACCGACGGCTGCTGCGTACCCGATGCAGATAACCATATAGATATAATTTGAGTAATTCTTTGGGGTTGAACGCAGGTTGTCCCGGTGTGACTTTGTCGTCTGTGTTCTTGAATCCCAGGGATTTAAGATCCAGGCTCTCCACATAACTATCGATGGCCCGTACCGGGTTATCTTCCCCAACATATTCTTCGATACTGGGCGGTAAAAGAAAGCTTTGTTGTCGATCTATCTCTTGTTTATATGGACGTTGGTTCATGTTTTTTCTCCGGGTGGTTATTCTATTTAAATTATACTTAACCTCGGAATTCTTTCACAGTCTC
>PNOM01000194.1 GCA_013824835.1 Syntrophus sp. (in: bacteria)
GTTTAAATTTATCAAAAAAGTTGAAATATTAAGAACAGTCTTTAGATATTTTCCTATCTGACAATTAAGAATAAGGCCTGTCAAAGGGTCGCGCTAATGCAACTAACTGTAAATATAACACATTTAAGTCTTATGCTTTATGGCACATTATATGCTTATATAAAAAAATCACCGATAAGGGAATCATATTCCTTGGTGAAAAAATAAAATGGAGCACATATGGAAAAACAGCTAATGCAAGGAAATGAAGCGATTGCCAGGGCCGCCTCGGATGCAGGAGTGAAAGTTGCCGCAGCCTATCCGGGCACACCAAGTTCCGAAATTCTAAAAGATATAGCAGACACCTATCCCGAAGTATATGCCGAATGGGCACCAAACGAGAAGGTTGCCCTTGAGGTGGCAAGTGGCGCCTCATTTGCGGGCGCAAGGGCGCTCGCCTGCATGAAGCATGTGGGATTGAATGTTGCTGCGGATCCACTCATGTCGCTCGCATATACCGGTGTCAAGGGGGGACTGGTGATACTTGTAGCTGACGACCCGTACAGCCATAGCTCTCAGAACGAGCAGGATAGCAGGAACTGGACCCGTTTCGGTAAGGTTCCAATGTTAGAGCCGGGGAAACCTTCAGGCTGCCAATGTGGTGATTGTAGGCGCTTTTTCCAGTTTCTTTCCCGAGTTCAAGGATGAACAGTTTGTTGAGGCCATCAAGAGCCTTCTTGCTCCCAAACTCCATGATCTCAACGTTAGAGCATTTTATGAGGGGAAAAAGGCTATGGAGCAAAATGTTTAATCACAAGATTAAAGGGCCTTGGGTGTAAATTGATGGATCTTTTCAAAGAACTGAGAAAGTTTAAAATACTGCTCATAGACGATGATAAATGGATCAGGGATTCCCTGGCCATGTTCTTCGAAGGAGAAGAATGTCATCTATCGGCCTGCGAAACTGCCGAGGAAGGGCTGGAAGCTCTAAGAAATCAGGATTACCGGACCATCATTGCCGATTATCTCCTACCCGGTATGGATGGTCTGGAGTTTTTCAGGCAGATCAGCGAATCTCATCAGGGCGCATTGAAGATACTCATCACAGCCTATTGTAATCAAAAGATTTTTTCCGAGGCAGAGGCGATCGGCGTTGAGGCTGTTATACAGAAACCTTTTACTGTTGAGATTCTTAAACAGTCGCTCTACCGGTTGATGAAGGTTGAAAATCAGAAAGCCCGGAATGGAAATATAAAAAGGAGGGAGGTGAAAGGTAAGATTGAAAAAAGAGAGGCTAAAGAACATGAGTAATTGATGGCAAGGTTTAAAAATGAAAAAAACAGTCTCTATAAGACCAGATTTTAAAGCCAACAAAAAACATTTAGGAGGAAATATTATGGGTTTAGAATGGATGCCAAGAGAACATGAAATGAAGGATCATAGCAGACACGGTTCAAACCATTGGGGTACTGAAGCACCCTGCACCGTGTATGAAAAGAGACCCTTGACCGACCCGAAGGGCAATGTAATACCGGGTCTATTCAATGCATGGATCAGGCTGAACAACCCGGTCCAGTATAACTCCTACACCACAGAGATGGTAAAGGGTGTAA
>PNOM01000195.1 GCA_013824835.1 Syntrophus sp. (in: bacteria)
CAAAAATTGTGATAGATGTTTCCGGTCTTAATTCTCACCCTAAGGCTGGTAGCATCCGCTCCTTTCTCATTATCGCTGCCGTTATCTTTAACAGGTTATGGGCTATTGCCACTATCTTCCACTCAAGTTTTGCTTTCTCTAATCCCCTGAGAAGAAATTGGCCGAATCCGTTTCTTGTCTTTATCTGCCCAAACACTGGTTCTACCAAACATTTTCGCTTCCCGTAAATCGCTCTGCCTTCGGCGGTATTTATCTTTGCGCTCATTCGCTTCCTGTACTCTTCGTATCCGTTTCTCGTTATCGCCCTGCCTAATTTTATATTCGTTGTACATTTCTCTCTCAGAGGGCAGGCAGCGCATGTTCCCCGTTCTGTTCTGTATGTGGCAATCTCTCTCTTACTGTATTTGCTTTCGAATTGAGTCCTTGCTACCGGCCTTAATGTTTCACCCTGTGGACATGTATATTTATCCTTGTGCGCATCATACATGAAGATTTCTTTTGCAAATAAGTGTTCCATTGCCTTCTGTCTTTTCTTGCTGCCTATATGCCTTTCGTCTTCTGAGGGAATGTATCCGTCTATTTTGTTGTCCTCTAAATATTTAAAATTCTCTCCTCCTGCATAACCTGTGTCAGCAACCACTATCTTTGGTTTCTCTTTAACTGTTCCCTCTATTCCTTCTACTGCCTTTTTTGTCTGATTTACATCAACAGGCTCTGCTGTTACATCAGCATATACTATAAGTTGATCCTCAGTCACGGCAAGCTGGGCATTGAAGGCAGGGATTGAGGTGTTGCCCTTGTGCATGAAGCTGGCCTCTACATCTGTCAGACTTACCCTCGATTCATCTTCTTTTCCTAACTCAAGTGCTTTTTTAATAAGTGCTTCTATTTTTTCAATCCTGTCTTGTGTCTTTTCTATCTCTTTGGGGAGTTCGTCTCCACGTTTGTTATCGCCATGTACTTTGTCTTCCTCTTTGTCTATGTTTTCAGCCTCGCTTATTATTCTCTGTGCTTTGTCTTTTGCCTCTTTTAGCAGCTCTTTCCAATCCCCTAGTTTTTTGAACGTATCAATGCCGCTGTTTGCCCTGACCTTGCTCCCATCTAATGCAACAAGTCCAAGTGTCGCCATCCCCATTGTCTTTGCTACTATGATTACATCGGTAAATATCCCCTCTAATGCCTCTTTGTTATTTGTGCGGAACAGGCACAGGGTTCTAAAGTCAGGCTTCTCTAATCCTGCCAACCACATAAACACTACGTCCTGTTCAAGTTTTTCTTCTATCTTTCTGCTTGAGCGTACCCCTCTGGCATATCCCCATAGGAGCACTTTTATCATCATCGCCGGATGATAGGCTGGACGACCTTCTTCCTTCGGCTGTCTGAATGCCGTTGTATCAAGCCCGTCTATTATCTCTGAAAATACTCTTGCCGGATTGTCTTGTCTGACCCATTCATTCAGACTCGGAGGTAGAAGGAACATCTGGTCTTGTTCATAAGGTCTTAAAGGCATTAGATAACCTCCATAAATATTTTGTGCCTTTAATTTATCATATTTGCAGGTTAGAAACGGTGATAGTTTTTAGACA
>PNOM01000196.1 GCA_013824835.1 Syntrophus sp. (in: bacteria)
TCTTTCGATTCCATGATTCTTTGATAGGGGGTTTTAGGATCGTCATTTTTCTTTATTGTTCATGAACGGACGGGTTTTAAAATTCTGTCGATGCTTGCCGGAGATATAGCCATCAGAGCCTTGACGATATCTTCCGCCAACTGACCAAAATGCTCGTCATAGTAAGGCAGCCACAACGCCTTGAGTCTCTTAATTAACTGTCCGCCATATCTGCTTGAGAGGCCTAATAATGGCATCTTTATTTTAAACGGTGGGTGTTCCTCTTTTCTTTACGGGTTGCATCCTTATAACGCTTATGTAGAGCTTCAAAAAATTCTCTTTAGTACTGCGGACTCATATATTACACCTCCGCTTCCGAATATTTCTTCGGTAACATCGTTTTATGAGTCAACGTTCCTTTTTATATACCCTTTGAGTAACATTCTATTTGAGGCAATTCGCCCCTACGTTTAAGTTATTAATTTTGCAGCAGGTGTGATATAATCCTCCTCAATAAAGAACTGCTCTATGAAAAGATCCCAGGGATGATGAAAAGGAAAACCGCATGAAGCAGGTCTCTGTGATAAAAAAAACAAAGAAGAGTGAGAATTTAAAAACATCTAAGAGCAGAGATCAGAAAACCACATCTTCGGCATTTCTCCAGTTGCTCTTGGACTCGATTCCCGTACCTATTTTCTATCAGGACAGCCGGGGTGTCTATCTTAGCGCCAATCAGAAATTCCGTGATTTTATCGGCAGGAAGGCGAAAGACTTTATCGGCAAGAAGATCCAGGAAATCGTAACCCCGGATCTGGCCGAAATACTTGAACGGGCCGACCAGGAACTGCTCCGGGCAGGAGAAGTCCATACCTACGAGAGCTCCCTCTGCCATGCTGACGGCACCGAACGCTTTGTTGTTTTCAGCAAAGCCTCATTCAATAACCGATCCGGAAGACGAAGTGGCCTGATCGGCGCAATCTTCGACATTACCCGCCGTAAAGAGCTGGAAGATCAGCTCCGTAAGGACGAAGAGAAATTCCGCCTGATCTTCGAAAATATTCAGGACGTCTACTACGAAATAGAGCTTGATGGCACAATTATAGAACTTTCCCCCTCCATCGAGAAACATTCTCCCTTCAAACGTGAAGATCTGCTCGGACGTTCCATTTACGATTTTTATGCCGATAAAGACAGAAGGAAAGAATTACTGCAATTACTCCGGGAAAAGGGATCCGTTCACGATTTTGAGATTCAGTTCAAGAACGACCGGGGATATTTATGGACCTGTTCAATCACTGCAACCATTCAGCAAGGAGACGGAAGGCGTCCTCCGTGGATTGTTGGTTCCATGCGGGACATTTCGGAGCGCAAGCAAAACGAGGAAACCCTGAGACAAAGAGAAGAGGAACTCTTCATCAAATCCCGCAATCTTGAAGAGATGAACACGGCGTTAAAAATACTCCTCAAACAACGTGATGAAGACCGCAAAGAAATTGAAGAAAATGTGCTTACCAATGTAAAATATTCTATCCTTCCTTATATCGAAAAACTCAAAGAACATAAACTAACCCCCTATCAGAAGG
>PNOM01000197.1 GCA_013824835.1 Syntrophus sp. (in: bacteria)
AAGGTTGAGGTCAAAAAGAAGACTGAAGGAGCTACTCTTCAATCCCCCTACGACCCTGATGCATCATGCGGACATAAAGGGCCGGGATATAGCCTTCAGGTTACTGAGACCTGTAATAATGACGGAAAAAAAGAAATCATCACCGATTACGAAGTCCATGGCGCAGCCCGGTCTGATATGGGTAAAGCCTTCCCCGTAATTGAACGGTTGGATAATGCCGGGTGTAAGCCTGAGACGCTCTTTGCCGATGGTGGATATCCCTCTACCCCTTCAGCATTGAAGGTCAAAGAACAAAATATCGAATTCATTACACCGGTCAACCGCAGCAGATTGTCTGATGACATAGTTGGCAGAGACCAATTTCAGTTTAATGCTGAAGGCTTCTTTAGGGACGACCGTAAATAAGTAAATAACTCTGATTGTCCCGCGGGTCAATACCCTTGCGCGGGGTAGTCCATTTCAATTTATTTGACAGAAACGTTTATTCCCCATATACTACAAAGTTAGGGTACATGTAGCATAACTGTTCATGATATAAGGAGATTTATCTTTGCCAAAAGTTGGGAAGATTTTATTTCGAACCCATGCGATTAAACGGATGTTCCAACGCCGCATTAGTGAAAAGGATGTTCGTTTTGTTTTGGAAACAGGAGAAATTATAGAAGCATACCCGGACGATACGCCATTTCCAAGCCGTCTCATCCTTGGATGGATGGAAAGTAGACCGATACATCTTGTTGTGGCAGATAATACCGCAGATAACGAAATAATTGTTATTACTGTCTATGAACCTGAGCAAGACAAATGGAGCCCTAATTTTAAAAGGAGAATCCCATGAAATGTGTCATTTGCAAACACGCTGAAACAATACCTGGAACAACAACCATCACCTTGGAAAGGGACGGTCTTACTTACGTTATTAAACAAGTACCTGCTCAAGTATGCCCGAATTGTGGTGAAGATTATGTGGATGAGATTATAACAGGTGATCTGCTTAGGTCTGCTGAACAGATGGTAAAAGACGGCACACAGGTGGATATACGTCAATATGTTGCCGCATGACAGGCCGGGAGATATGGGACCGCTCTTGGACATTTGGCCTCCAGCAAAAACAATTGAAAGAAAAGCAATTGGGGGCGGACCAAACTAACCTTTTGAAATAGTGCGCTTTGTGCGTGATATATGGCCTTTTTTAACGCTTAAAGCGCCCACTTTACCCCCGAAAAGGAGTATTTAGGAGCTCAAACTACCGCTACAATGCTTTTAAGTATCCCCGCAATGCATCATTCATCAATGTCTGATGCGCAACCTTCTTTTCTGTGGCAAGTTTCTTAAAATACAGCACAATATCGTCGTCAATTCTTATCGTTGTGGATATTTTTTTAGGCCGATAAAACCGCCCCCTGATACCCTTTGAAAAGTCGTACTCTGCCTGTAATTCATAGTTTTCTTTATCTTCCAATGTGTTCATATTCTTCCCTCTCTTCCCTGGTTGCCTTCTCTTTTGAAGATGCAGCGATACCCTATATCGACGTAGAATTCCCAAAATT
>PNOM01000198.1 GCA_013824835.1 Syntrophus sp. (in: bacteria)
TTTCTTAGAAGTCAATACGATTCTGGCAAAAGGAGTCTTGAGCAGGTACGGTCAGCAATCAACACAGAAAACGAATCCTTTAAAGCATTAACACAATCCATAAACGAAAAAGGGGTGTTAGAACCGATCCTTGTTACCCCTTCTCGATGCGACGCCTCCTATACGCTCCTCTGCGGGGAAAGACGGTATCATGGGACATATAAGGCAGGACTGGAAATCATACCGGCAAGAATTGTTAATGCCGTTACACAGAAGGATGAAATATTAGCCTTCATTCAGGCAAAGCATCCCGACAAGAACTATAATCTGGATGGGGCAATGAGTGAGTTGGTACCCTATGCCGAAATAGCCCGTCAACTTGGTGTATCACCTGTTGCAGTATCAAAGATGATGAAAAAGAAGAATAAGTCATGAGCAGGTTACGGAAGTTACGAACATCCCTGGTGAGTCTATGACCGGCAAGATTCTCATGAAAATGAAGGCAAAGGAACATTTACGGGCGCAGTGATTCCTTTCTGCCCCCACCCCTCCTATGTCTCCTCCCCCCTAAAACCTCACCCTTATCCCTGCATTAACCGTATAGGCAAAATACTTGCTTTCCCCGATCTGGGCGTCATAACTCAGGGAGAAAGAGATATCATTACGGCTTAGGGCAGTGATGCCGGTTCCCAGGGAGAGGAAGTTCCTGTTGGGGGATACGGCTTGAGTAGAGAAGGGAGAGCTCCCCTGGGCAAGGCTCGCAGTAATGGTCTGGGTATCCTTTAAGAACTCATATCCCCAGGAAGCCCGGAAGGTGGGGATCACGAGGGCCTTTTCAGTCTGCCATCCATAGGATACCTTCATACCGAGGGTCCCCTGGAGGGATTCAACGGTCTGACGGTCTACGGCAAGGTTGATCGCCCCTGCACCATCCTCCGTATAGCTGTTTATGGTGAGTCTCACATACTTGAGGGAGGCATTGGGGGTAATCATCCAGCGGTTCAGGGGAGCTTCATATCCTGTGCCCAGGTAGGCAGTCATCTGTTGTCCTGAAGGACTTGAGGTAGCGGTCCGGTCAATGCCGGGGAATACGATCCTCCGGGTATTGTCATAGTCCGCCTGACCATAACTCAACTGACCGTCTGCGTAGAACCTGTTTTTATAATAGGTCCCGTAGGTACCTACAGAGAACCCCTCCATGGTGACCTTGCTCCCCATAGTGTCGACACTGGCCCTTGAACCGGCTGCCCCGACCATGAGACCGGCGATGAAATGATTGGTAAAACGGTAGTCGGAACCGAGGGTGACCCCTGCGCTGGCAAAGGAGTAGCCCTGCTGTTCGGAAGTATCCTTCTGGGTTCCTGCTACGGCATTCCCCTTTGCGAAGAACCCCCATTTTTGATCCATACCCTGAGGGAGCATCCCCGTCAGGTCGTGTCCTGTATGTGCAAGGAGAATGGGGGCATCAATCCCGTTTCTTGAGAAATCCGTGGTACGGAAACGGAAGCCGCTAAGGCTGATCCCCCGGGAACCGAGACGGAGATCGCTT
>PNOM01000199.1 GCA_013824835.1 Syntrophus sp. (in: bacteria)
TGTAAACATACTAAATCATCTGTGAAGATATTCTTTCAGTGCGACAAGTGCGGCCGATGGTGGTGCTCTGACCACGGTTACAAGGGAAAAAATATCCTGGCTGCGGAAATGAATTTCTCAAGAAATAGGCCCTATTCTGCCTCAGGGCATTGTTGCGTCTGAGAGCAGAGAGCCCTGCAATCTCGGTGAACCGCAAAGGGTCCGAATTAAGGAAGAAGGCCGTTATGTCATCAAAAGGTATTTGGTCAACTGATGGATTAGGCTTACCTAAAAGGCTTGAGGGTATGCGGGTCCACATGTTGCCCTGGATCTGATTTTTATGGCATCTTTGATAAATTTATTGTAACCTGTTACGTAATGGGGTATACTGTTTATGGTAAGTAGCATAAAGCACAAAGGCCTTGCCGCCCTCTACTATGATGACCAAACCAAGGGGGTAAAGCAAGAGTTGGTTAAGCGGCTGCGTCACATTCTTGCTTTACTTGACACTGCCTTTGTTACTGAAGATATGAATATCCCTGGGCTGCGGTTTCACCAGCTCAAGGGCGACCTTGCTGGATTTTATTCGGTATCCGTTTCAGGAAATTGGCGGGTGATTTTCCACTTTGAAAACGGGCAGGCTACCGACGTTGACTTTATTGACTATCATTAGGAGACATAAACTATGGTTATGAAAAACCCTCCACACCCCGGCGAGATTATACGGGACCTGTGCATTAATCCCCTTGGCCTTAGCGTTACAAAGGCCGCTGAAGGTCTTGGCGTAACCCGGAAGACTCTTTCGTTGTTGCTGAATGGGCATGCTGGCATTTCCCCTGAAATGGCCCTGAGACTATCACAGGCTTTTGGGCGCAGCCCTGAAAGCTGGTTACAGCTTCAAGGATCATATGATCTTGCCCAGGTAAGAAAATCCGGTAACACGATCCACGTCAAACCGCTTACGGAGCATGCCCCGTCACATCTATAAGAACCAGCCAGGGAGGATTGGGCGGATACACAAAAGCTGTATCCTGAGTTCTATAAAAGAAATGAACGATATTTGTGCTATTCGTTGATTTCAATCCGCATTCCACACTCACGCAATAAAAGCCCAATAACATCTAAGAGATCCTTTATGCCCTGAGGTATCGGATACTCATACAGAAGCCCACACCGGCGAAGATGCACCTGAGATAGAGTTCCGGCAGGGCCTTTGCGAAGCTCGCCCCCAGGAAGCCGCCGATCACTGATCCTATTGCCAGTCCTAACACGATATTACTCCTGACATTGCCGAGTTTGTTGTGGGTGAAAGACCCGCTTATACTTATCGGGATCATTGCAAGGAGGGATGTGCCCTGGGCAATGTGCTGGCCCATATTTGCAAGGATCACCATAAGAGGCACCATGACCGCGCCTCCTCCAACACCCATCATGCCGGAAATAAAACCGGTTAATCCGCCGATGGCCAGGAAAACGGGGATACTTGCCCAGGAGGTCAGGATGAGCCCCGAGACGGGAAGATGGCT
>PNOM01000200.1 GCA_013824835.1 Syntrophus sp. (in: bacteria)
AAAATAAGATAGTGATTTAAAACAGAGTTGTTACAGGGGCGGCGGCGCTTTTGCAAGAAAGAGCCGCCGCCTTTTTTTAGCTATTATCAATGTTGACAAAATCAGGAAGATGGACGATGAATACATCATCCTTGATCGTTTGCAGATAAAGCCTTCCTTCCCGGGTAATGTGAATAATTCCTTTTAAGTTTAAGGCAACGCTTTTTCCGCCCGCCAGATGATGCTCACAGACTCTTTTTAATATTGGAATGGACTCATCATCCAGTATGCCGTCCACCTCAATGGTTGTGACGTTTTTCTTTTGATCAGCTTCTTTAATATAAATCATGGGAACATCTTCTTCCTGCCATCAATCATTCCGCAGTTATATGACGCAATTCCTGTGCCGGACATATTTTTTATTTTATAAGTCTGCCCCGGCACCCATTGTACGCTTGATATTGGAGAAGGGAGAACTATCGGTGAATTCTTCATGCTATTGAAAATTTAAAGCAATTCAAATCAGAACAAACCGGTAGTAATAAAATATTGAAAATGGTATAAGTAAAACCATTGCGTTTCGGGGCTCGAGGGAAAGAAGAAAATAAAGGAAATTGCGCCGTATATTGATTATTCTGCACAATATGTGGTGCAATGAAGCGGCGCAAGATACGGCATCCTCGACGCTCATTACCTATTATCCATCTGATATTTAAGGATTTATATGATTAATTAGGTTGTGGCATCTGTCTTGCAAAGGCAGATGCTGTTCTTTGTCAGAAATGTGCTTTACCTTGGTTTGCTTGTTTCAACACAAAAGTGTTAGGAGCTGTCAATGCTTAAAGTTACAAATCTCGAAACGACCTACAATGATATTATCCTCTCGCTCAAGGGAATTTCCCTTGAAGTTCCCCCCGCCAAGATTGTTGCTCTCCTTGGGGCCAACGGTTCGGGCAAAACTACCACACTCAATACAATTTCCGGAATCCGCAAGACCATTGATCTGGCCGTTGAAGATGGCGTAGTTGAATTCGAAGGTCAGGTCATCAACGAAAAAGAGCCCCATAGTATTGTTTCCATGGGAATCTCCCAGGTTCCCGAGGGAAGAAAGATTTTTGCCGAACTGACCGTTGAGGAAAATATCGTAATCGGTTCCTATGTTCTGGCCGATCGCAAGAAATTTCCCCTTGGCCTGGAGACAGTCTTTGGCTACTTTCCGATCCTGAAAGAGCGCCGCCGGCAGCTGGCCGGGTATTTAAGTGGCGGGGAGCAGCAGATGCTGGCTATTGCCCGGGCTCTCATCGCCGATCCCAAGTTGATCATGCTGGACGAACCATCCCTCGGGATCGCACCTCTTGTCGTAAAAGAAATATTTGAAATCGTCAGTACCATTAATAAAGAAAGAGGCGTGGCCATTTTGCTGGTGGAGCAGAACGCCAACGTTGCCTTGTCCATCGCCCATTATGGTTATATTCTGGAAAACGGCAGAATAGTGATGGAAGGACCGAGTGAA
>PNOM01000201.1 GCA_013824835.1 Syntrophus sp. (in: bacteria)
AGGTTGAAAAGGCATTTATTGAAAGAATTATTGATGGCGCGCGGTTCGCCCCTACCGGTCACAATGCGCAAAGCACCGAGTTTGTAGTTGTGCGGAATAGAGAGACTATAAAAAAGATATCTGAATTAACAGCTCATTATTTTTCTAAGGCCTCAAAGCAGTTACGAAATCCATTGATCAAGATGATGCTCCTTGTAGTAGCGAGAAATGAGATTGAAGGAGCCCTTCACCTGATGGGCGACTTTGACAGGATATTGAATGAATTCCAACAAGGAAAGGATACTATTCTCCATAATGCGCCCTCTATTCTGTTTTTTCATGGGGATAGGGGTACCAATTTATCAGACGTGAATGCAAGCCTTGCCCTCCAGAATGCCCAGTTGGTGTGTCACTCCCTTGGTCTGGGCTGCTTTTATGCCGGCTATGTGGCCGCAGCATGCAAACGTGATAATCGTATTCCCGGTTTATTATCCATACCGAAAAACCATCAGGTTTACGGTGCTTTAGCCATAGGGCATCCAAGATTCATGTATCCAAACTGGATCGAAAGAAGACCGCCGAGGATAGAGTGGCGATAAATCAAGCTATTATTAAGGAGTAAAAACAGATGACTATGGACAGAAAGAATAAAACAAAGAATATGAAGGCGGGCAGAAAAATCAAGGGCCTCCGTATGAAGGAGTTGACAGAGGCTACAGGTCTCCCCAAGTCGGCCATTCTCCACTATGTAGCCCAGGGATTGCTCCCGGAGCCGGTCAGGACAGGGCCAAATATGGCCTATTATGATCAGGCCTGTATAGAGCGGGTAAAATTTATCAAATCCATGCAGGGCTCCTATGCGTTCCCTTTGAGCAAGATCAAGCTCCTTCTTGACCGGAAGGATCAGGGGAAGGATGTTGCCCCCCTTATAGAATTGAGCGGGATTGTGTTTGGAGCCAACGATGGACCTATTCTTAATGAGACGGAGTTCTGCAATGCCACCGGCCTTGATCTTGAACGGGCAAATAAACTGATAGAGAATGGGCTTCTCCTGCCCCTTGAGGACGGCTGCTTTAACCAGCATGACATTGCTATCGGGAAAATTTATGCAGGTGGGGCTGCGAGAGGGACAGAGTTGTCCGATATTATTTTTTATGCTGAGGCTGCACAACTGATTGTAGACGGTGAAATGCGGCTGCGGCAGAAACTGACGGCCCATCTGCCTGAGGAACAGGATGCTGAAACAACAAAACAACTGGTGCAGGCAGCGAGGGCGGTCCGGAACTACGTGATTGACCGGGCCTTCCAGAAGCGGGTTGCGGCAATGGAAGGTATTAAAGACAAGAAGGCATTGCCATAAAACATCTCCTGGTGATAGCGCCTTTTATTGTTCTGAGCGGTTTTATATGGTATTCAATCAAAGAGAAACGGCAATATCCGGCAACCGACGAGGGCCTCGCCTCCTATCTCTTCATGAAGGACCTTGTTCTT
>PNOM01000202.1 GCA_013824835.1 Syntrophus sp. (in: bacteria)
CGAGTTGCCCTATAAAAAAGGTAACCGAAGGAGTTTGAAAAAGAAGTCGTTGCCTCATAATTTAAGTAACCCAAAAAAAGGACCAATTATGATGAGCAACGGATCAAGGCAAGAATACCTCAGTGAGATACAGGAACGGTACTGGCTTGCCGGACGGAAAGACAAAGGAACGATCCTAAATGAATTCTGCCGTACCTGTGGATACAACCGCAAGTATGCTATACGGGTATTGAATATTCTTCCGAAACAACGGAAGGCTCGACAAAAGAAACGTAGAGGAAGACCAAAACATTACCATCATGAACATGTCATTCAATTTCTTCGCGATCTGTGGCAAGCGTCGAATCTTGCCTGTTCGAAACGACTTAAGGCAATGATTCCACTGTGGCTGCCATACTACGAGCAAACATACAATGTTGAGCTTTCTCTCAATGTCAAAACATCTCTGATGAATATTTCACATTCCACAATTGATCGCCTCTTGGCTCCGTTGCGATCACGCTATCAAAAAATCGGTCTCTCCACTACCAAGCCCGGCTCATTGCTGAAGAAACATATTCCCATCAGAGTTAATCAATGGGATGAAACAAAACCAGGCTTTCTTGAGGCTGACACGGTCGCCCATTGCGGTACTTCAATGGCTGGCATGTTTGTCTATACGGTTAATACAGTTGATATTGCTACAGGGTGGACAGAACAAAGAGCTACATGGGGAAAAGGCGAATACGGTGTTTTACAAGCAATTGCCAGCATTGAGCAATCGCTTCCGTTCCGTCTCCGTGGCTTCGACTCTGATAACGGCAGTGAATTCCTCAACTGGCGTCTCTTAAAATATCTTACACATAGAAAACGTCCTGTACAATTCACCCGATCTCGTGAATACCACAAAGATGATAATGCTCATATCGAAGGAAAGAACTGGACTCATGTCCGACAGTATCTTGGCTATCGTCGCTTCGATCACCATGATTATGCAACGCTCTTCAATGAGTTATATACTTCCGAATGGAGATTGTTTTTCAATTTCTTTCTCCCTTCAATGAAGCTTCTCGACAAACAACGCATCGGTTCGCGAACAATCAAAAAACACGATCCACCTAAAACTCCATTCCAACGTGTTCTTGAATCTATTCATGTCACGCCTGCGATCAAGCTGCAACTTCGTCAACAGCATCGTTCCCTGAATCCGTTTCTTTTGCATCAAACCATCAAACGAAAGATCACCGCTATCTTCAGGCATCTGCCGACTTCAACCATGCTCGATCAACAACAAATCGTCAACCGAAATATTCCTCGACACAAATTAACTTCTTCCAAATTCACTGATCTATCACTCTCCCTTGAAAGGAAAAACAATGTTATCTTCTCCAAGAAAAAAGCCCTTGCTTAATACCTCTTTCTCTTCGTATCTTTCTCTCCACTTCGGTTACATTTTATTATGAGGCAACTGG
>PNOM01000203.1 GCA_013824835.1 Syntrophus sp. (in: bacteria)
AGGGACTGGAAGACACATGATACCCCCCTATAGCCGGATTAGCAATCTTTTTATCGAGTAAATCGTCTAAATCAACCGGTGGCAGCATAAGAGCCTCTTTTGGTATATCCGGACGCTTCTCTTTGGCTAACTGCCATGGGGATTTATTCTCTTTGTATGTATTAGGCCTTTCGAGATTGAAGAATAGCTGATATGTGTAGGCCTTATCCATGAAGTCGCGTCTATCAGCGAATCGCTCTATCTCATAGAAGTCTACCTCGATTAGATTGTGGACCGTCTCCACGTCGGACTGGAAGCGGTGGGCTCCGGGCGGGATAGTACCGTGTACGAGCTTCTCCGATTCGATCTTTTGGGTATACGCCGATGGCTCTTTAGCCGACCATGAGCCGATATATTCCGATCCGTTATCGGTCTGGCGGATGCCTTTATCGACAATAAGAGAGTATCTCTTAAGGTGCTCATTGATATATCCGGCGAATAACATGCTATTGGTAAGAGATCTCTCATCGGAGAATCCTAAGAACTGCACACCGCAAGATATCTCGCGGAAGGTGTATTGGACTTTAGGCAATCTCTTGCTCATCATCTGCGGCCAGTATTCGGGGATATCGTCGAGATCCTTCGTATCCTCGCAGACTCTTTCAAAGAGGGCGAATTGTTTCTTGATTTCGCGCAGGTTTTGCTTGGTGATATGCTTCTTGCGCCGTTTGCGGCTCGATACGCCGTTCTCGCGCCATATCTTGCGGATAGTTTTGGAGGAAGTCGGCAAGCTCTCCAGCGCCTTGACCTGCTCAGCGCCTAAACGCTTGTATTTGGACTTTAGCTTTACGATGTGCTTTGCGTCATCTTTCGGCACAGCGCGAGGTGAATGATGAGGACGCCTTGACAGGTCAGCCAAGGCCTGATAACCGCCCTCTATGAAGCGTAAGAGCCATTTACGGACGGTCTTAGGCGTCGTGGCAAAGACCCTCGAGGCTGGCTTCACACCATGCTCTTTGGCATAGATTACCATCTGATACCGCTGCTGTTTTTTATCTTTACTTAATCGCATAACCTGATACCATGGATATGGGCACATGATTAACCTTTCTCCTTATCTTTGGTCGAATAGGAGAATAGCACATCAGGTTATTATGTGTCCCTTTTATTTGTTCTGCCTGTGTCGTTGATATACTCGTGCCACTCATTGACACGATACCATCGCCATAAGGAACTGTTAGCGTTAACGGCTGTACTTGGCTCGTATTCATGCGCGTAATGCCGCTGTCTGGCAACGCCGGAATTTTTACGTCTTAAAACCGATTTTTTTCGATTACCCCTCGGGGTAATCGAATCATTAACCTTAACACTATTAACAAGCTCTTTTAAACCAAGAAAGACCTTAAAGCTAACTCTTTTAATCTTTCTTAAACCTACGGGAGAGGGGGTATGATCTATCTTCCCATTCCCG
>PNOM01000204.1 GCA_013824835.1 Syntrophus sp. (in: bacteria)
GTAACGCCAAAATGATAATGTCCTATATTACCAATTTAGAAATGTCCTATTTGAACAGTGCTATACTGCCTTTTTTTGTGAGGAGGCAGAGTGGCGGAAAGGGACATTATCATGGTAAGGCAAAAAGAGTTGAAGCTGTTGCACGTGATTCACAAAGCAATCGAAGGAGAGATAACGCAGGCGCGGGCAGCAGAAATTATTTCATTAAGCGAGCGACAGATACGGCGGATAGTAAAACGTATCAGGGAAGAAGGGGACGGAGGCATACAGCATCGATCTCGTGGCAGGCAATCTAACAGGAAGAAGTCCCAAAAGCTTAAGGAGAGGATTATAAAGTTGTATCAGCAGAAATATAAAGGATTTGGGCCTACTCTGGCGACAGAAAAGCTCTTTGAGATAAATGCAATTCAGATAAGTGATGAGACATTACGCCTATGGCTTATAGATGCTGGGGAATGGCAGAAAAGGCGCAAAAGGAGTACACACCGGCAGTGGCGTCCCCGGAAAGAGCATTGTGGGGAGATGCTGCAGATGGACGGTTCTGAGCATGATTGGTTTGAAGGCAGGGGTCCGAAGTGTGTGCTCATGGCCTATATAGACGATGCAACGAACAAGGTATACGGGAGGTTTTATGAGTATGAGGGGATGATACCCGCGATGGACAGTTTTAATCGTTACATTAAGAAATACGGCATTCCTATGAGCGTATATTTTGATAGACACACGACCTACAAATCACCCTCTGAGCCGACTATAGAGGACGAGATAAACGGAACGGAACCTCTGAGCGAGTTTGGTAGGGCATTGACGGAATTGGGAGTAAAGCTGATCTATGCTTATTCGCCTCAGGCCAAGGGGCGGATTGAGCGGCAGTTTAAAACGCTGCAGGATCGGCTGATAAAGGAAATGCGGCTGCGCGGAATCAGTACGATAGAAGAAGCAAACAGGTTCTTAGAGGAGAGCTACTGGGCTAACTACAATAAGCAATTCATGGTCAAAGCTCTTCATAAAGATGATATTCATCGGGCTGTATCCAAGGGGCTGAATCTTGACAGGATATTGTGTATACGGACAGAGCACACGGTACGCAATGACAATACTGTACCGCACAACAAAAAGCTGTATCAGCTTGAGGAATCATTTCCAAAGAAAACTAAAGTTATGGTAGAAGATCGAGTTGATGGTTCAATGCTCATAATATATCAGGACAGGAGGATAAAATACACACAGATTCATGCCAGGCCGGAGAAAGTGCACCAAGAGAAGCGGAAAGTAAGGCGGCAGACAATTCATAGTATGCCTGCAGATCACCCTTGGAGAGTATCAGGGAATTTTATGTTTAAAAGACAAGAACTGCGGAAACAATTGAGAAAAGCGGCAGCGTAAAAACCGGACATTTCTATTTTGGTAAAAATAGGACATTTCTATTTTGGCTTGAC
>PNOM01000205.1 GCA_013824835.1 Syntrophus sp. (in: bacteria)
GTCCAGCCAATTTAGAAATGTCCTATTCTTACCAAAATAGAAATGTCCTATTTGAGTTATCATCGGTATGCCTCATTTTGAGGATGCGGATACCAATTTTTCCATTTCTTTTTCCATGGATGGTCATTTGAAGGTTTTGCTGGCCTGTTATACTGTCTCTGGTCTGTTTTGACGACTGTCTGCTTTGGCCTTTCGGTAAATACTTTATAATTTAAAGTAATGCCCTTGCTTATCATGAGGAGGGAACCGTCGATTCGTTCCTCTATACAGACTTTCTTGCTATCGCTCTCGTCTAATTGGTAAAGCCTCTTATTATAAGCTACGACGTTATCCTTCCTGATCGTCCTTTGGGCTTTAATACAGAGATACTTGTCCAGATTGAAGTTACCGGGAAGCTTTATATGAGCATCAGTGTCATTTGCCGGACAGACCCTGAATCTCTTATTATATCCGGAAAGATATGTCTTCAGAAACGCATTGGCTTCATCCTTCGTTTTTATGCCCTGTAATCTCATCTCCTTGACCAGCCGGTCTTGAAGCACGCCAAAGAGCCTCTCAACCCGCCCTTTTGCCTGCGGAGACTGGGCATGAATAACCTCCACACCAAGTTCCTTTAGCGCCCTCTCAAATTGACTGAGAAACTCTATGTCATCAGCCTCATCCCATGGGGTAAGTTTCTTGGAAGACTTGTAAGTCGTGTGCCGATCAAGATACACGCTGATCGGAAGACCGTACATCTTTACATACCCCTTGAAGCTGTCCATGGCCGGCATGGTCCCCTCGTAATCATAAAACCTCGCATAGGTCGTGTTCGTAGCATCATCGATATATGCCATCAACACAAGCCTCGGTCCCCGACTTTCCAGCCAGTCATGGTGGGAACCATCCAACTGAACCATCTGGCCAAAACACGCCCTTCTCGGCCTCCATTGCCTGTATATCGACCTCTTTCTTCTCTTCTTCCATAAACCGGCCTCCAGCAACCACTTCCGTAATGTCTCGTCGCTCAAATGGATGCCTTCTATCTCTAAAAGCTTCTCCGTAGCCAGAGTAGGCCCAAAATCAGGATATCTTCTCTTGTAAAGAGATATGGTCTTCTCTTTGATCTTGTCGGGAAATCGATGGTTCGACGGCCGCCCGCGCGATCCATGAATGATCCCTCTATCGCCTTTCTCCCGGACTACCTTCACTAACCGACGCACCTGGCGCTCACTGATTCCCATCATCGAAGCAGCCGTCTTCTGCGTCATATGCCTGTCTATCGCTGACTGGATCAACTTAAGCCGCTTCACTTCGCTTAAACTCATTACGATCATGTCCCTTCCGGCCATATTTACCTCCCGTTATGGGAAATAACTATAGCCTTCCTGTAGGACATTTCTACTTTGCTTATTTAGGACATTATCACTTTGGCGGAACAT
>PNOM01000206.1 GCA_013824835.1 Syntrophus sp. (in: bacteria)
CAGTGATGTAGATTACTCTTATTGCATATGTTTATTGTAAATCTGTATAAATACTGTATAATTAATGTATATGGTATTTGAGTGGGACAAGGAGAAGAGCAATTCCAACTTTAGAAAACATGGTATTGACTTTGAAACTGCTCAGAAAATCTGGGTTGATGAAAGCAGAATCGAAATTGATGCCCCCTATCCGATAGAAAGGAGATCGATTGTTATTGGCACTATAGAAGACAAAGTTTGGACAGCCATATATACAATCAGAGATGATGCTATCCGTATCATTTCGGTACGGCGATCAAGAACCAAGGAGAAAAAGATTTATGACAAGAAAACGCTTAGCTGAAACAACAAATGAATTTGACAAGAGGTTCGATGCAGGAGAGGATGTTTCAGACCTCATCGATCTATCGAAGGCCAAGATAACCCGCTCCAACAGAAAAGTACGTATAACGCTGGACATTGCAGAATCTCTTGTGCAGGATATCGACACAATACGCGAAAAAATAGGCGTTGATCGAGGCGCTCTTATCAAAGTATGGCTTCACGAAAAGGTCATGAAGGAAAAAATGACATCAGGGACATAATTAACTTCTGCAACCTGCTCATGATTTGCTCACCTTTTTCATCATTTTTGACATTGCAACAGGTGGTACCCCAAGTTTGCGTGCTATTTCGGCATAGGGTATTCCCAGTTCTTTTGTAAGGGCATGGGCGATTTCAGTGCGGATACGGTGAAGGCGCATAGCACGACTTCCTCCTTGCAGTTCTTTTACTCAAAAGTTGGGTCGCATTCCAAGTGTGCACCCTCATTCGATCATCCATAGTGACGGGAAATTTTGGATCGAACCCGAGGTCTGCCCCTTCGCTATGGTAATAGAATTCACAGTAGCCGACAAGGGGTACATCGGGAAAGATGTCCTTGAAGTAAAGGGCTCCCCCCCACCCGATATGGGCAAAAGCAAGGTCAGGTTTGAATCCTTTCTTTTGCAATGCGAGCAGGAGGCGCGCCACCCCTTGCCCGTTCAACACACTTCTTTCCACATTGGCAAGATAGGGATGGACATTTTTTGCCGGCTCCCGGTGGGGCTTATACACAGTCTTGAGCACAGGCGCAAACTGCTTCTCCCTGATCCCCGGAGCCTGGGGCTGGCAGATGCCTACCACCCTGTTTTCTTGCGATGCAACAAGATGAGTAATCAGGTGCCTGAACTACCCGGGAAAATTCTGGTGTATCAGATGAAGAAATTGAAAGGTTGCTGGATTACTTCTGCCTGCAAAGCGAACACCAAAAGATTCATTACTTGTGGCGCCCTTTTTTGTCTGACCCAAACGATGATCATTTACTGGAATTGGCCGTTGCCTCTGGTACGAACCTCATTGTGACGCATAATACAAAGGGTTTCAGAGGAGCAGC
>PNOM01000207.1 GCA_013824835.1 Syntrophus sp. (in: bacteria)
GGTGATGGCCATACCTTCCTCTTCCTTCAGGTAATGGTAGAACTGGCGAATGCCATCCAAATGGCAGTTAACAGTCTTGGGCGCCAGCCTCTTCTTCATAAGATAGTCAATGTAGCGAGACACTGTTGTATGCGTCACCTCTTCCACCGGAACATCCACCCAGATAACAAAATGCTTGATCATGTTCAGATAGTTCTTAACGGTATTCGGTGCACAGTTTCGCCTTTTCAAAAATCGCCTCCAGTTCAGGATCGCATCGGTCATTACCACGACTGTCCCCCCTTTCTATTACTGCCATGGCCTTAAAATATTCCTCCTCGCGGGTCTTATCGGTGAGCCGGGCATAGCGCCGTGTCTCTTCAATGTTACGGTGTCCCAACAACACCTGGAGACACTCCAGGCGCATGCCGACGTTGAGAAGCTCCGTGGCAAAGGTGTGACGAAGAGTATGCGGACTATAACCTTTGTGATCTAATCCCGCTTTTACGATATATTTTTTGAATCTGCACCGGGCTGTACTGTAAGACATCGTGTCTGTGTTCCCCCGACTGTAGAAAAGATACTCCTCCCAGGGATTCCTCTCCTCCAACCAAGTCTTCAACGCAAAGACCGCATCCTCACTGAGATAAACCACTCGTCCCAGGCGGTTCTTGGCAGCCTCATAGATCTCTATCCTCCGCTCCTTCATGTGGACGTCGATCACCCTCGTATTGAGCAGTTCCCCGATCCGCATTCCCGTTCTCAAAAGCACCAGGATCATGGCCCGGTCACGGTTGCCTTCAATGACGGAAAGCAACTTCTGTAAATCGTCGGGGTCCATGGCCCGCGGCAATCGCTCCGGCAACTGCAACCGTATCCTCTTGCCAAAAACATCTCGGGAAACAATCCCTTCTTCCGCCAGGTGCCGGAGAAAGGACTGAACGCCCGTGAGTCTCATCCTGATGGTCGTAATCTTGATACCCCTGTCCTGCTCATGCTCGATAAATGCCTCCACATCTCTCCTCGTCACTTCTTCAAGGCTTGCCTTGCCATTGGCCTTTAGCAGACCAAGAAAAATAAGCAGGGTCCCCCAACGGCTAAACATTGTCCTTGCCCTGCGGTTACTACGAGTCATATGGCGAAGATATCCCTCAACATGCTCCTTGCCTGGTAGATCCAACCTAGACAGCTGCTTCAATATCTTAAGAAGCGCTTCTATGCTTCCATCAGAATGTGAGTAAAAACGAAGTCTGGTCTGGTAATAATCGAAAGATTTTTGCGGAGGAATGGTAAAATTATCCGAAGATATGACTGCCGCGTGCAAATCGACATCACTGTTCATCATCGCTATCTCCTTTCCTTAATTCAATAAGAAAAACAGATAGATGATGACAACCATCCTATAAACTGTCAACCATCATTTTGTTACGTATA
>PNOM01000208.1 GCA_013824835.1 Syntrophus sp. (in: bacteria)
CGGCGTTAAAGTACGGCCGCTATCTGGAACTATCGGTTCGGGATACCGGGCAGGGAATTCCCCCGAAGAATATCGCCAGAATCTTCGAGCCATATTTTACGACGAAAGAGAAGGGAGAGGGCTCAGGCCTGGGATTGGCAGTCGTACACGGGATTGTTAAAGATCACGGCGGGGAGATCAACGTTTACAGCGAAGTGGGCAAAGGAACTATATTCCGGGTCTATCTGCCGGTGATGGAAAAGCAGGTGGAAGATGAAAAAGCTGAGGAGGAGGTTGTCCTGAGGGGGAAAGGTGAAACTATCCTGTTTGTTGATGACGAAGAGATGATTGTCGCTGTAAACAAGCAGCTTCTGGAGATGCTCGGTTATAAAGTGTTTGCCTCAACAGATCCCCTTCTGGCGATTGAAATATTCAAGGAAAACATCGAGGCCATTGATCTGGTGATTACGGACAAAACCATGCCGCACATGACAGGTTTTGATTTTATAAAGGAGACAAGAAGTCTTCGCGCCGATCTTCCTGTTATTCTTTGTTCAGGCTTTCAGGAAAAAGAGGACATGGAAAAACTTGCTGATCTCCGTATCGGCCAGCTGATTACCAAACCGGTCAAGATGAATGCGCTGGCCGAGGCTATTCGTGAGGTGCTGGAGAAAAGGATCAATTAGCGCGGCAATGGAGATGTCTATGAAAAAAACATCATCAGCCCTTCTGTTGTTTATATTAATCAGTTTGCCCTTCTTTTTTCCGGGCAATTGTTTCGCCCATTCCCCGGCTGTTAATTCTATCAAAAACATACGCGTGAGCAGCGATCACGATTATCCTCCTTATGAGTTCAACGATGAGAAGGGAAAGCCTACGGGATTTAATATCGATCTCATCAACGCTGTTGCCGAGGCGACTGGTTTGCGGGTAGACGTGAGACTGGATGTCTGGAATAAGGTGCGGGCGGAACTGGATGCAGGAAAGATAGATGTAATCGCGGGAATGTATTATTCAAAAGCACGGGAAGAAGTGGCTGATTTTTCCGTTCCTCACAATATGGTTTCATCCGCGCTGTTTGTGAGAGATAGCTCGGCAATCAAATCATTTGCTAAGGCCCGCGATAAGGAGATTATCGTCCAAAAAGGGGACGTTATGCACGATTTCCTCATCGAACAGGGATTCACGCCTGTTGTTGTCGCTGTCGACGATCCTGTTAAAGGCTTGCAGTTGTTAGCAGCCGGAAAACACGACGGTGTTCTGCTCTCCTCAAAGATTCAGGGGATGTATTTGATCAGCAAGCACGGGATCAGGGGCATAAGAGCGATAGAAACACAGCTACCGGTAAGAAAATATTGCTTCGCCGTAAAGAAGAATAATGCCGCTCTTCTGCAGAAATTGAACGAGGGATTGAATATCGTGAAGCAC
>PNOM01000209.1 GCA_013824835.1 Syntrophus sp. (in: bacteria)
CTATTACTACTCCGTTAAGTATAACTACTCTGTATTGAAGAATATCCAGTATTCCTTGCCGATCCAACGATGGCATTTTGGACACCTGCCGGCAGTAAACAACTCGTTGATCCACTTTCTGACCTGCGGGAGAGTCGGTAATGAAGCCCTTTTTTTAAGCCACCCTTACTTCTGAGTTGTTGCAGAAAACAGTATGCCATGAATGTCAATGCCATATGATGATGCAATCCTCGCCATGACCGGCCCTCAAAGTGGTCCAGACCAAGCTCTTCTTTCAATTGCTGATAACCCTGTTCAACCGTCCATCTTCTATGTATAATCCGTATCATCCGCTTGAGCGTCGTTCCTTCGGGAAAATTCGACTCATAATACTTTACCTCTTTCCCGTCTTGTTCAATAATGAGCCAGCGTGTTTCTCCCGGTCGCCAATACGCATGGCTGTTAGCCCGATACACCCTTAAGGCAATCGCTTTGACCCTTTTCTTGTTGGCAGTTCCCACAGAGATCGTTTTCCAACCGTGATGCTTTTTCAGCACCTCTGCCCACTGTTTCGCTTTGAGCGGACGCTTGTTCTTGTCTTTTGCCACAGGATATATTCTGGGACGCCCCAACTTATTTTTGTTCTTATACGTCAGTTCCGTCTCAATTGCCCAGAATGAATGGCTTTCCGGTATCCTGCCAATATATTTCTCTCTGCGGTTATCCAACTCTCCGGTGAATTCTCCAACTTCTCCGTACCCCGCATCAAAGACAATCGCTTCATGCGGCATATCTTTCAATCCCATCCTATCATACAGTTCTAACGCTAATTCCCACTTCTTCCTATAATCATGGCGTCTTTCCGGCACTCCACACCGAGCCATCCTCTTTTTATCTTTCGTCCATTCATCGGGCAGGAATAATTCGCCCGTTATCGGCCAGTGTCCGTTGCTCCCTGCATAATGCCAACTCACTAAAGACTGGCAATTTGCTATCTTCCCCAATGCTCCGCAGTACAGCCGAGCCACTCCCACCGAATGTTCCCCTTTTTTGGGAAAACTCGTATCATCCAATACCAATATCCCGTCGGATTTCTCGGTATCCTTGAGCATCTTTTCATTTAGCAACTTCAGCACGGGTTCGGTCTCCCAGGGACTTTGATTGACAAACTGCTGCATGTTCTGCTCGTTGCCTCCCGGTATCCGCTCCGCAAGTGGCTGGATTGATTTCCGCTCGCCGTTGAGCATCAGCCCGCAGAGATATTGCTGACACCAATGCATCCTCTCAGATCTTCCAATCAGCGGCTTGAACGCTTCTAAGTACTGTTCCAGGTCCTTCTTAACTCGCCGCATTTCTTGTAGGTTCATAATATACCCTCCTTCTCATGGGTATATTATAGCATATTACTTAACGGAGTAGTA
>PNOM01000210.1 GCA_013824835.1 Syntrophus sp. (in: bacteria)
AGAGCAATATGGTCAGGGAGCTTACAGTTATCCCTGATAAACGTACCTGTGAAATTGCACAAGGCGAATAAGGACGCCGAAGTGCATTTCAAGAACGTCCATGCAGTATGCCACAATCCAATCAACTTAAAAAAGTGGTGTGGAATCTGCAATAAGGAAGTACAGACAAACGAACTTAACAAAGGCTTTGCGCTTGCGAAGGATAAGCTGATAGAGTTTTCCGAGCAGGAACTTGAAGCTGTAGCCATTCAGGAAAGCAGGCAGATAAAAATAGAGAGAGTGGTTGAAGCATCGGAAATACTGCCGATAGCCTGCGATTCTTTCTACTATCTGCAGCCTGACAAATACGCAGAGCATGCGTATTCGCTGCTGGTAAAGGCTCTATCCGTGAAGAGGCAGGTTCTCATAGGGAGGTTTATAATGCGGGGTAAGGAGCATCTGGCAGCCATCCAGTTCTATGATGGGGGTTTGCTTCTTACTACTCTTCACTGGAACGATGAGCTGCACAGCATCAAACCCCTGCTTGAAAAGATTGAGCAGATACCCGATGAGGAAATGCAACTGGCGACCATGCTTTTAGATAAGTTCCGTGCGCCCTTTGGTCATGAGACCTTTAAAGACACCTATCGGGATAAGGTTACGGAGATGATCCAGAGGAAGATGAGAGGAGAGACCATAACCATAACCGAGATAAAGGCAGAGGCGCAGCCGACAAAGGACATAATGGCAGAACTCAGGCGCAGTCTGGAGATACCCGCAATCAAAGCGTGAGGAGGATGCCATGTCACACGATGTACAGTATCAGGTAGAGAAGGTCATCCCTTCTCTTATCGGGGGAACAATAACAGGAGTTTTTACGGATGAGGCTGGGGAGTTTTTCGGCTTCACCGTAAAGCTCAAAGGAAAGACCCTTAGAGTGTGGGTAGATGCCGATGAGGAAGGGAACAAATGCGGAGTGTTGAAGATCGAGGGGGCGAAATAGCCATGACGAGAGATTACCATTTCGTATCAGACTATTGCGTGGTCATAATACAGGACTGCGATAGTGCGGAGGTTGCACAGGAGAGGCTTGCTGAGATAGTGAAGGACCCCAAGATGTTCAGGCTTGACAGCGTAGAAGGTGATGAGGAATGAGCCAGTGCGTGCAAAAGAGGCAGAGGCAGTATCATTTCATAAAGGTGATGCCTGCCTCACCTTCCATTTTAGAATCTCAGGGATTGATATTCCAGAGAAAATTCGATGGGGCGAGTGCCGAAGTATTCATAGAGGATGATATACGGATAATCGGGAGAGGCATCACCGAAGGAAAGCAAAGCGATTATACGCAGAAATTCCCTGAACTCGTGAAAGAATTGAAGCGTTTAGATCTGCCAAGAGAAACGGATTTCCTTCC
>PNOM01000211.1 GCA_013824835.1 Syntrophus sp. (in: bacteria)
AAGAGGAACCCAACACCTCGTCGAACACTTCAGCCAGTTTCTCCAGAGTATATGGTTTTTGAATAAAGGCATTCAAGCCCTGCTCCAGAGCGAATGTCACTCTTTCATCCTGCTTGAAACCTGAAGTCATGATGACTTTGACCCGGCTGTTGATTTTTTTCATATCCAGGTAGACCTGATCTCCCGATTTTTGGGGCATGACCAGATCCAGCAGGACGCCTTTGATTTCCGTATGTCGCTTACCGAATATCTCTAAGGCCTGCATGCCGTCAGAGGCGGTAATGACCTCATAGCCGCATTTTATCATGATGTTTTCGGCCGCACGCCTCATGATTTCTTCATCATCGACGACGAGGATCAGCCCCTTGCCTTGCGGGAGCACAAAGCGCTTCTCATTAGCTGCCGTAAGCTCTGCTCCATGAAGAACGGGAATATAGACCTTAAAGTTTGTGCCGCTGCCTATTTCTGAGTAGATGGTGATGAATCCTTCGTGTTGCTGAACAATGTTGTAAACCATGGAAAGGCCGAGACCAGTTCCCTTCCCTTTTTCCTTGGTCGTGAAAAACGGAACAAAGACTTTGGAAATAGTCTGCGGATTCATGCCCACACCCGTATCCTCGACTGATATCCGCCAGTAGTCGATTAGTTTGGCCTCGGGGTGGCTTTGACAGAAATCGGCGTCTGCATGCACCATCTCTATATTAACAGTCAAAATGCCGCCTTTGATATCTCCTTCCGGGCGCATAATGGTCATGGCATGACTGGCATTTACACAGAGATTCAGCAGAACCTGTTCCATATGGGACGCATCGGCATAGGCAATGGCCTTTTCCCCGGAAACATAAATCCGGATCTCGATGGATTTATCAAAGGTATTCTTACAGATATTCCGGACATTCAGTATGGTCGTATTCAGATCAATTGGTGAAAATCGGGTTTCCTGTTTGCGCGACAGGGTCAGCAGCTGCTGAACCATGTCCACGGCCCGCTGCCCCGCTTTGTCCATGATATCCAGCCTTTTTTTCAGCTTTTCCGGATCGATCTGCCGACTATCCCGGACTTCGAATTGCAGGATGGACAGGGTGCTGACAATCCCTCCCAGGACATTGTTGAAATCGTGAGCCAGCCCTCCGGCGAGTGTGCCGACAGTTTCCATTTTCTGAGCCTGGAGAAGCTGTTCTTCCAGCTTTTGCTTCTCGGTAATGTCGCGAATACTGCCTCTCAAGCCGGCCAGACGGCCATCTTCATAGATGGCAATGCAGTTATTTTCTCCGAAGATATGGTGTCCATCCTTGTGCGGAATCTTGTGGACGGCAAGGAATTTTACCTGCTTTTGATCGATATATCTGGATATTTCATCGGAACCGGCTGCGCCGATCAGATCCTTCATC
>PNOM01000212.1 GCA_013824835.1 Syntrophus sp. (in: bacteria)
AGTATGAGAGTGACCCTGTCATAGTAAGGGCAAAGACACCATCCTTATCCAGCGCCTTTCTGACAGACTCAAAAAACTCCTTTGAAAAGAACCTGTTTTGCTGCAAGGTATGGGGGGGAGGAAAACCGAGAAGGATAATATCATAGGTACAGGGAGGTTGTTTGAGATACATTCTTCCATCAAGAAAATGGAGGTGCACCAAGGGATTATAGATTTCCCTGTCAATGAGGACCGTAGGGAACCGCGTCACCATCTTTAAGAGGAGGGGATCAAGCTCCACGTAGTCTATTCTTTTTACTGACCCGTACTTGAGAACCTCATTAATCATGCCTCCAGCCCCGCCCCCGATGATGAGTATCCGTTCCGGAGAAGGGTGGGCAAGTAATGGTATATGGACAAATTCTTCAACAAAGGCAATATCAGGGACAGGTGTGGTAATTACAGGTAACCCGTCTGAAAAGAAGGTGTATTGATCCTCGGTTTTCACAACCACAATATTCTGATATATAGAGTTTTCATAGTGTATGACATTTTTCCCCAGCCACTGCCGCTCTATTGCATATTGCTGAATATGGTCTGCGCTGTTACTGAAGAGGAGGATAAGAGAAAGGACTGCAAGGGCTCCAGTAAGATAGAGGGGCAACCGTTCTTTGAAGCGGAAAAAAGAGAGTATCAATATGAGACAGGCAAGGCCGCAGAGCAAGGCGATCACAATAGCTATGAGGAAGGAATTATAAAGGGGAATAAAGAGATAACTCACCAGTATTCCGCCCACCATAGTCCCGGTCATCTCATAGAAATAGACTTTACCGCTTGACGCTGCACATTTCCCTGTGATCTGATTCCAGATGGAGCATGAAAGGGTAAAAAGGAATCCGTGAAGAAGCCCGGCGGGGAGAAGTATACAAAAGGAGGCATAGAATATAGGGATCAGGCCGACACCCACCTCAGGGGGGATATTGACCAGTACCTTGAAGATGCGGGTTCCATAGACAGATAGGGGGAAAGAAAGGGAGAAAAGGAGGGTAATGTATGAAAACATTCTGATATTTGCAGTGAGTTGCCTTTTCCCTGTCCCGCCTCCATAGGCGCCTATTGCTTCCCAGATGACCCAGGAGCTTATAATTATGCCAATGGAGAGCTCATTGCCTGAGAATAGAATAAGAAGCTCCCTGAGGAGCACTGTCTGGGCAACAATCCCACTGAGGCCTGTGACAAAGAGGGCAAAGATAAAAAGGCATCGATTACGTTTATCCACTCTTTATACATATATAGGGTAAGACAGGATGTGTCAATAGGTCTGCAGAGCGGATGAAATGGGGCACATCTTGCCTTCACACATTTCG
>PNOM01000213.1 GCA_013824835.1 Syntrophus sp. (in: bacteria)
GTCTGTCCCTGTTTTCCTCTGTTTTCCTACTCCTTCTCGACAATCTCAGATCATTCAGGCGTTTATTTAGACATGCCTGTTCGTACGAGTTGGACGAAAGAAAGTTGAAGATCGTTCTTGAGGATGCCTTCACCGTGAGAGGGATATACACGACGGATGTTAATGTATATTTGACGCAATTGGGGACGTAAAGAAAGATTGATGTATTTGCAGGTGATATCCGCGATCCCAATGGGGTGAGAAAGGCCATGCAATGAAACCGGAAGATATTAAAAGACTCCAGTCGTCAATGGAACCGATATTTAGACGAAACGAGGTATTCAAAGCTGTCCTTTTTGGCTCTGCCGTTAGAGACACGGAAACAAAAAGGAGCGATATCGACTTGATGATTGTCATGGAAACGGACAAAAGGTTCTTTGACAGGTATGATGCATTTGATGAAATATTTGAATTAATGAGAGGGACATCCATTGATCTGCTGATTTACACCCCGCAAGAATTGGAAAATATATCGCACCGGCCGTTTATCCGGAAAATCATTGCGGAAGGTAAGACAATCTATGAGCACTGAAAAAAACAGAATAGAAGCAGGGCGATGGTTGCATACGGCAGATGACGATTTGGATACCGCGATCATTCTGAAGGAAAACAGGAAGTTTGCACATTCATGCTTTCATGCCCAGCAGGCGGCGGAAAAGGCGTTGAAGGCCGTCTGGTATCACGCTGATGCAGACCCGTGGGGGCACTCCATAAAAAGACTTATAGATGATCTGGAATCTGTAGATAGTTGCCTTTTCGAGACATTCAAGAATTTCTCCAGGCAGGGAGCACTCCTGGACCGATTTTACATTCCGACGAGATATCCGAATGGTTTGCCTGATATTACTCCGGATGTTGCCTTTAACGAAGAAGATGCCAGCGTCTGTATTGCAAGTGCCGGAATGATCATAAGGGCGGTTCACGACTTTATGACGAGCCGATGATCACTTAGAGATACGAGGGACAGAGCCCATCCATTCAAGACTGAAGAGGTGGAGGCAACGATGGTAAGCATGACAGAGGAGGGGAAGCATGGAAAAAGACAATCTGGAGATTCTGCTGGAGGACATTAGCGGAAAGTTTGATTTGGTTTTGGAGGGCCATGCCGCTCTTCGTAAGGAAATCAGGGATACACGAGAAGAACTATGTGAAAAGATCAGTATAGTTGATTTTAAAGTGGGTGTGCTGAATGAGAAGATCGACGCCGTAGCTGCCGATCTTGCGGCCCATCGCAAGGATACGGAGGCACATCCGACCATCTATAAAGTCAAAGAAGGCATCTGATCATGAATTAACAGGT
>PNOM01000214.1 GCA_013824835.1 Syntrophus sp. (in: bacteria)
TGTTGCCTCATTGAAAAATGTTACCGAAGGGGGAGAGATTTGAGGTAACGTTGACTCATAAAAGATGTTACCCGGGTTTGTTGTTTATGGAGAAGATTTTTTTCAATTTCTTATCGATGGTTTTTCTTAACAGAAAGGGGTTGAGTTTTTCAAGTAGTTTGGAGAGGGAGAGTTTTACAGGTTCTTGGATATGCGGGGAATCCATGATTCTCTGATAAGGGGTTTTGGGAGAGTCATGGCGTTTAATGGTTTTGGAGCCGACCCTTTCTTTTGCGATAAGCTTTACGGAAGGGCAGAAGAAGTTGTGGAAGAGTCTCCATTCCTTGGTATAAAGGTCATTGAGCAGCGGGACGACGTTAAGATTATCTAAGCGATCGTATCCGAGCCACTGCCTGATGTGGGTCCAGTTTTTCTGTTCCACATGGGCGTTGTCGTCTTTGTGATAGGCCCTGCTTCTGGTGAACTGGACGGGTTGTTTTCTTTGTATAAAGTGCCTTTGGAGGTGATAGTTGAGGAACTCCCTTCCATTATCGCAATCAAAGCCGAGTATGGGAAAGGGGAGGTTTTTTTCGATGTGTTTGATTTGTGCCAGGACCTCTGTTTCGCCTTTTCCCCAGACGGCTCGTTGTTCGGTCCATCCTGTGGCGATATCGACGAAATCGATGGTATTGACGTACATACCCGCTGTGGATTCACCGCAATGAGCGACGGTATCGGCTTCGAGAAAACCGGGGCTTGACTCGTCCCATTGATTGGTTTTGATGGGTATTTGTTTTCGCAGCAGGGTTCCTGGCTTTGTGGTAGACCGACCGCGCTTTGTGTAATGGAATCGGACAGGCTTAAGAATCCTGTCTATGGTGGGAGGAGAGATTTTAAGTAAGGCACTGGTCACCTCGAAAGAGAGTTCGCCGAAGAGCTCGACATATCCTGGCAGCCAGATCGGTAACATGGCTTTGAGGCGTTTTGAACAGGGGAGGTTCGCAGTAAGCCAGATTTCTTTCAGGGGAGTGACAATGGCCTCGTTCTTATAGACAGGAGATTTCCCTCTTCTTTTTGGCTTTGGTTTGATAAAGCGTTTGAATCCTCTAAGAACCCTGATGGCATGTTTGCGGTGACATCCGCAGGTGGCGCAGAATTCATCCAGGATGGCGGTTTTTTCATGACGGGTGGCATTTTTATATCGCAAATGGACTGCCTCCCGATACTCGCGTTTGGACTGTGGGCTCATAATTATCCCTCCTTTTGGAAGCCGATGTTCGGTAACATCGAATTATGAGTCAACGATCCCTTTTTAGTCACTCCTTCGGTAACATTTTATTTGAGGCAATTCG
>PNOM01000215.1 GCA_013824835.1 Syntrophus sp. (in: bacteria)
GACGATAAACCGTTCGAATTCTCTCCAATAATTGTACAGGCTCTCCACAAAAGCCTGTAAAAGCAGCGGATTGGCAACAAACCGTTCCCCTTCTTCTATCAATTTGGGAACAACCTCAAGTGTCATTTTGCCAAGAACCTTGAATACTTGAATAAGCTCCTGAATATCGGCGTGCTTAATCTGATGGATTTGTTTACCGAAGATCTGTAGCAGGGGAGATTGCTTGCGCTTCAAGTCATTAATGAAACGCGTGACCACCTCATGGAACAATTCGCTTGACATTAGTTCTTCCGGGGTCTCACATACCCTGTCGCGTAAGAAGATAATAACTTTTCTATTTACAAACCTGAATGTCCCTTGAATTTCCATAATGTTGTCTCCTCCTTGGGTTGCCATCTATTATACCTCACGGAGTTTTGTTCCCACCAGCTTTTCGTAGGCCTCCACATATTTCCCCCGTGTTTTGTCCACCACTTCTTCCGGCAGCTCAGGTGCCGGAGGGGTCTTGTTCCATCTGATTGAAAGCAGGTAATCCCTCAAGAACTGCTTGTCGAAGCTCTTCTGGAGGCCGCCCGGTCGATAGTCATCTTTGGGCCAGAACCGGGAGGAATCAGGCGTAAGGAGTTCGTCGATGAGAAGGATCTTCCCATCCTTCACACCGAACTCCATTTTGGTGTCGGCAATGATGATTCCCCGTCGATCTGCATAATCCCGCCCTGCCTGATAGAGAGCAATAGAAAAAGCTTTGAGCTTCTGCGCCGTTTCCTTTCCCACAATCTTCTCCATCTCCTCGACAGTGATGTTTTGGTCATGCTCCCCGATTTCAGCCTTGGTGGCAGGCGTGAAGATAGGTTCTTTCAGTTCGGAGGATTCAACGAGTCCCCCTGGAAGAGGAATGCACCAAAGCTAACAGAAGAGTTTGAAACAGAACACTATCTGAGCGTTCCATTGAATAAGGGGGGGGGATATCCCCCCCCCTTATGGTTAGTGCCCATATTACTTCGCCAGCGGTTTGCCCAGAATCTGTTCGAAGTACGCTTCGTTGTTCAGCACACCTTTTGCAATAAGTTGACGGTTCTTTATAAAGTCGATGGTATCCACGCCGGTGATCTTCTTGGTGTTGAATGCGCCAAATCCAGCAAATGCTTCGCCCATCATATTTGTGGCCAGCCAGTATCTGTGATCGTTCTTCGTGGTATCCCAGAAGAATTTCTTTTTCTGGCGGATACCGTCGATTGACTTATTCAGACAACCCGGGAAGAGGTTCGCAAATATCCAGATGACCCTGTTTACCTCTGCATCAACAAG
>PNOM01000216.1 GCA_013824835.1 Syntrophus sp. (in: bacteria)
TGAGATATTAAGGTACTCCAGCAACGGTATTGTTACCGGCGGTCAAACAATGACCGTTGTTCATTGGTTCGATTTTCCCTTGTCCTGACTGATAAAAAAACCCTTTCCTGTCAAAAGGTTTTATCTCTCAGAGGCTTTTCAGCATATGGGCATAAATCTTATGATTACAAATCTACATCAAATCAATATTAGGAGGTATATATGAGTAACGGGTTAGTTAATACCAGAGATCAGCAGTTTGTCCTCTTTGAACAGCTGGGCATCGAGAAGCTGTTTGCTACCGAGAAATTCAAGGATTTCTCTAAAGATGACGTGTTGATGATGCAGAACGAGGCCGAGAAAATGGCCGTTAATGTTATCCTTCCCACTTACACGGAAGGAGACAAGGAAGGTTGCCATCTGAAAGACGGCAATGTGTCGATACCGAAAAGCTACAAGGATGCCTTCGAAAAATTCAAGGAAGGCGGATGGATGTGTCCCACAAAATCGCCGGATGTTGGTGGGCAGGGAATGCCGGTGGTCATGGCCACGGCGTACCTCGAGATGTTTTCCGCAGCCAATATCGCTTTTTGCATGTATGGTGGTCTTACCGTCGGCGCCGCCGGTCTGATCGAAAAATTCGGTACGGAAGAGCAGAAGAACAAATATATGTACAAAATGTTTTCCGGTGAATGGGGCGGCACCATGTGTCTGACCGAACCGGGCGCAGGCTCCGATGTCGGGGCGCTGAAGACAACAGCCAAGAGACTTCCCGATGGAACATTCAGCATCTCGGGAACAAAATGTTTTATATCCGCCGGTGACCACGATCTGACACCGAATATTATTCATCCGGTTCTGGCCAGAATCGAAGGTGATCCTCCCGGAACGGGTGGTATCTCCATCTTCATCGTTCCGAAGTATAAGGTTAAAGAAGACGGTAGCCTCGGTAAGCTCAATGACGTCCATACCGGCAACGTGGAACACAAGATGGGAATTAAGGGCAATGCCACCTGTACTCTGAACTTCGGCGACGATGGCAAATGTATCGGCGAGCTTCTCGGCAAAGAAAAGGAAGGCATGAAAGTCATGTTCCATATGATGAATGAAGCCCGTCTGGAAGTCGGTATGCAGGGCTTGGGTCATGGTACTGCCGCCTACGAACATGCAGTTCAGTACGCCAAGGAAAGAATTCAGAGCACGCCTGTCTGGGAAATGAAGAATCCCGATGCCAAGGCTGTTGCCATTATTCAACATCCGGACGTTCGCCGTGATTTGCTCTGGATGAAATCATATGTAGAAGGCAT
>PNOM01000217.1 GCA_013824835.1 Syntrophus sp. (in: bacteria)
TGGTCTGGAAAAACTGGACCAGAATTTAGGCTGACTTAAGGTGTAAAAAGAGGTATAATAACACCAAGGGGAGGCCAGAAATGATGCGGAAGAAATTTGAAGCAGGATTTAAGGCAAAGGTAGCCATGGAAGCATTCAGGGGCGAGAAGACAATGGCAGAGCTGAGCTCAGAATACGGAGTTCACGCGAATATGATAAGCCGATGGAAGCAGGAATTGCTGGAAGGGGCAGCAGGAATATTTAACGGCAAACACGTGAAGGTGGACCCCGTGCAGGAAGAAAAAGCAGATAAGTTATATAAAAGCATCGGGGAATTGAAAGTCGAGAACGACTGGCTCAAAAAAAAACTGGATCTTTTACGTTAAAAGACAGAATATCGCTCATTGACAAGGAAGACGAGATGTTCAGCCAGAGGAAACAGAGCCTGTTGCTGGATATAAACTGGTCGACACTGTATTATAAACCCGTCGGAATAAGGCCCCGTGACCGGGAAATGATGAATCTGCTGGATGAGGAGTATACGAAGTACCCGTTTTACGGCGTACGGAAGATGAAAAAGTATCTGCGGGACCAAGGATACAATGTCGGCAACTGCCATGTAAGGACTCTGTTGAGGAATATGGGGTTGTTTGCGGTGTTTGCAAAGCCGAACCTGTCGAAGCCGCATCCGGAACACAAGATATATCCGTACCTGCTGAAGGATGTGGAGATAAAGCGGCCGAACCAGGTGTGGAGCACGGACATAACGTATATCCGTCTCGGGCAGGGATTCGCGTATCTGACGGCAATAATCGACTGGCACAGCAGATGTGTTCTCAGCTGGCGTATATCAAATACGCTGGAAAGCATATTCTGCGTGGATGCTCTGGAAGAAGCTATCAGGAACTACGGCTGTCCGGAGATATTCAATACCGATCAGGGTAGCCAGTTTACGAGTGATGATTTTATCGGGGTGTTGACTGTACCGGGAAGAAACATATCAATCAGCATGGACGGCAAGGGCAGGGCACACGACAATATATTTGTGGAAAGGCTGTGGCGGAGCGTCAAGTATGAAGACATTTATCTCAAAGGCTATCAGAACATCCCAGAAGCCCGGGAAGGATTAAGGAAGTATTTTGAGTTTTACAACCATGTACGCTATCATGAGTCGCTGGATTATGCAACGCCATGGCAGATATATTCAGGAAGCTGTAATATTTTTACAGCGGTAGCAAGGGTTGCATAAACCAAAAAAAGCTTACACCTTAAGAAAGTAAAATACTGGTCTTGACAAACCCGACCA
>PNOM01000218.1 GCA_013824835.1 Syntrophus sp. (in: bacteria)
AGGGACTTGCAAAATATTAATATACCGTTTATAATGTCTTCAAACATCAAACCAGGAGGTTTTGAACATGAAGACATCAATTCAGAAGCGGAACGGAGTAACCGAGCAAGTTGTCGATTTGATTATCCGGTTAGTAGATTTAATTCCCTGGCCGGTTAGGCGGTCAGCAATGGGGGATGTGGTTGAATCTCTTCTTGATGGAAAGCCTCGGGTTGCAGAAGATGTGTTTGGCTGGAGTAGAGCTACGGTTGCTTTGGGCGTCAATGAATTCAGGACGAAGATAGTTTGTGTCAATGACCTTTCAAACCGAAAGAAACCGAAGACAGAAGAAAAAAATCCGAGACTATTGTCTGACATTATAGAAATCATGAATCCACAAAGCCAAGCGGAGTCCCATTTAAGGACGACGCTTTTATATACGAACATGACTGCAAAGGTTGTATATGATGCGCTTTTGGAGAAAGGGTGGTCAGAAGAAACTTTGCCGACAAGGCAAACGATTTCCAACATTTTAAATCGTCATCATTATCGTTTGCATAGTGTCGCCAAGGCGAGGGTTCAAAAAAAACGGAAGAAACAGACGCAATCTTTGAAAACGTCCGGAGAGTGAACGCCGAAGCAGATACAGACCCCGAGATCATAAGGATCAGCATGGATACAAAGGCAACCGTAGATGTCGGAGACTATTCCAGGTACGGCCGTTCACGGGGTCTTGAGCCGGTCAAGGCATTGGATCACGACATGAGACCCAAGGAGAAACTTGTTCCCGGGGGTATTCTTGAACCGGTTAGCGGTCGATCCTTCATATTTTTTACCGGCAGCAATAAAACCAGTGATTTTATAGTTGATGGGCTTATGCTCTGGTGGGACAAAAGAAAACAGGATCTTCCTGATGTGAAGTGTATCGTCCTCAATCTGGACAACGGTCCTGAATGCAGTGGTCGGCGAACTCAGTTTTTGAAAAGGATGGTCGAATTTTCTGATAGTACCGGACTGAATGTCCATATGGCATACTACCCTCCCTATCACAGCAAGTATAATGGGATTGAGCGATACTGGGCCGGATTGGAGAAATCGTGGAATGGATACTTGCTGAGTACTGTGAACGTAGTTTTGAATAGAGCTTCTAATTTTGTATGGAAGAAAGTCCGGACAATTGTGCAATTGTTGGATACCACCTATGAGAAGGGCGTCAAAATTGTCGGAAAAGAAAGGCAGCAGATTGAGGAGCGATTGTCACGTTCAAGGGAATTACCACTGTATGATATTATTATTAACC
>PNOM01000219.1 GCA_013824835.1 Syntrophus sp. (in: bacteria)
GTTGCAAGAACTCCTTCGAATCCTTGTAGATAGCGAAGCAACAAAGAACTATCGAAGAATTATTCCTGATACAGGAAAGTTCTATGGGGTTCCTAAGCCTATCTTGTGGATAATAGCCTCTGAGATAGGGAAATTAATCCAGAAAGAACCAGAAAGCACAAGGATTATTGAAGGTTATCTGGGCCGAAGGCTCTTTTGAAGCAAAGCAGATAGCAGGAAAAAGTTTGGAAAAGTTTGGCGCAAAGAATCCAGGAATCTGTTTGGATTTTGTCTCTTCAGCATTACCCGATCTCGACAACTGGTCTATATGTGATTGCCTTGCCATGTATGCAATAGAACCAATCGTATGTTCCCATCCTGAACTTGTTTTGCCGCTTTCAGAAAAATGGATCCAGAGCGCTGATAAATGGATCAGGCGTTTTGGAGTTGTGACTTTGCTGGGATATAAGAGAGTCAAAACTACTGGGAAAGTATTCGAACTGCTCGATGCGGTTATGGAAGACAAGGATAGAGACGTGAGAAAGGCAGTGTCCTGGATTTTGAGAGAGATCACCAAAAAGAATCGTGAGGAAGTAGCAGAGTTTCTGGGACGGTGGGCCAGAGCAAGTCCCGGTAAAGACGCCAGTGGGGTAATCAGAGATGGAATGAAGAAGTTGAGCAGCGATGAGCAGAAAGAGATTTTGGGGTTATTGGATTAATTCAGAACAAAGCCGCCTACCGATTAATGGAAACGTCAAGGTCTGGGAAGAAGCAGGGGCTCTTGACAGGTTGAACACACGCGGATATATTCAACCACGCTTAACTAATCAAGGATGTTTATTATGTCACCAACTAAAGTATTATTAACTGAAGTGATACGCGAATGGTCGGAAGTTTTCATGCACCGCTCCATGCGCGATTTCAAGCGTTTCATGGACGAAACCGGTCTGTCGTTTTCTCAGATCTCTGTCCTGATGCGTTTGAAGCATGGAGGCAGCAGCGGCGTCTCCGAAATTGGTTGTCAGTTGGGGGTGACGAACGCCGCCGCCAGCCAGGCCGTGGACCGGTTGGTGCAGTTGGGTCTGATCGAAAGGACGGAGGATCCTGAAGACCGCCGCGCCAAACGACTGGCACTGACTCAAAAAGGCAGCGCTCTAATTGAGAAGGGTGTCGAAGCCCGCTGCAAATGGATCGAGGGCCTCACGGATGCCCTGACCCCGGAACAGCAAAACATGATTATTTCGGCGCTCACCCTGCTCAC
>PNOM01000220.1 GCA_013824835.1 Syntrophus sp. (in: bacteria)
AAAATTCATCCGATGCTGTGGGCATGTCCACGCCTGAAGGGAAACACTATTACCAAAACCAGGCATTTAATGAGCTGTTTGGGCCGATTGGCGAAAATCCCCCGGAGACAGTATATGTCGATCCTGCCGTCGGGCATGAGGTATTCCGGGCTATAATGGCCGGCGGGCAATGGACGGGCGAAGCGCAGATGTATGCCAGAGACAGGAGAATCCTGGACATCCTTCTGCGGGCGTATGCCAACAAAGACAAGAGCGGACGTATCACGACGCTGGTCGGCATCCATACGGACATCAGCGAGCGCAAGCAGGCGGAGGAAAAGCGGCGTGAACTGGAAGACAAGCTGCAAAGGTCCGAAAAGATGGAGGCATTGGGAACTTTAGCCGGTGGCGTTGCCCATGACCTCAACAATACGTTGGGGATTATCGTTGGTTATTCCGAGCTGCTCTCCAGCGGCATAGACAAGTCCAGCCCCCTCCAATCGAAAGTTGCCAACATCATGAAGGGTGGCGAAAGGGCGGCAGCAATTGTGCAGGACCTGCTTACTCTGGCAAGAAGAGGAGTTCAGACAAGAAGCGTTGTCAATATCAATGATATCATCAGGAATTTCCTGAAGACACCCGAGTATGAGAGGATACTATCATATAACCCGCGGATGCAGGTTAATGCCGATCTACCGACGGACATCTGAATATAATGGGCTCTCCGATACATCTTCATAAAACAGTAATGAACCTTTTATCCAACGCCTCCGAAGCCATGCCCCATGGCGGCAGCCTGAACATAAAGACATCCAATCAATATCTGGACAAGGCGATTAGCGGCTATGATTATGTTCGTGAGGGAGAGTATGTCGTATTTTCAATATCCGACACGGGGGATGGTATCTCCCCGGACAATATCAGGCATATTTTCGAGCCTTTTTATACGAAGAAGGCGATGGGAAGAAGCGGAACCGGATTGGGCCTGGCCGTAGTTTGGGGTACTGTGAAGGATCATGACGGATATATCGATGTTCAAAGCGAGGAAGGAAAGGGAACAACCTTCAACCTTTATTTCCCTGTAACGAGGGAAGAGATATCTGTTGATAATATATCCTTGTCTCTGCCTGATTACAAGGGCAAGGGCGAATCGGTCCTTGTAGTTGATGATGTAAAGGAACAACGTGATTTGGCATCCGAGATGCTGTCCAGGTTGAGTTACAGCGTTTCATCTTTTTCTTCGGGTGAGGAGGCT
>PNOM01000221.1 GCA_013824835.1 Syntrophus sp. (in: bacteria)
ATAATACTCCCCAGTTTTCGGACAGACCAATAAGGTGGTAAATTGGACGGAAAACGGAGGGAAAAGTATGAGGTTGATTCGCAAAAGGTATAGTCCCGAAATGAAAGCAAAGATTGGTCTGGAAGCCATTAAGGAGCTTGTTCCCCTCAATGAGCTGGCCTCAGGACATGCAGTTCATCCCAATCAGATCGCCCAATGGAAGAAACAGATTCTTGACTTCCTACCGGAGATTTTTCGTCTGAAGCATTCAAGATCGGACCGTGAGCGGGAAGCATTGCAAGCCGAGTTATTTCAGCAGATTGGCCAACTCAAGGTTGAACTTGATTGGCTGAAAAAAAAATCTGGACATCAGCGTGTGTGAAAAGAAAATGTTGATCGAGGCAAAGTGTCTTCAGATACCGGTCTCCCGGCAGTGCTACCTACTGGGGCTGACAAGAAGCACATATTATTACGAGCCAGCGGAAGAAACGCCAATGAACCTTGCTTTGATGCGGATTATCGATGAGCAGTTTACCAAAACTCCATTCTACGGGGTCCTTCGGATGGGTGAGGTTCTTCGCCGCAAGGGGTATTCTGTGAACCCCAAGCGAATCCGGCGACTCATGCGATTGATGGGCCTTGAGGCGATCTACCCAAGGAAGAGCCTTTCTCAAGCGAATGATGGGAAAAAATACCCATATCTTCTCCGAGACCTGACAATCAAAAGACCCAACCAAGTTTGGGCAAGTGATATCACCTATATCCGGATGGAGAAGGGTTTCTTGTATCTGGTCGTTGTGATGGATTGGTACAGCCGCTATGTCCTTTCCTGGGAGTTGTCCAACACCATGGACGCTGGTTTTTGCCTCGATTGTTTGGACAAAGCTTTTTCCTGTGCCAAACCAGAGATATTCAATTCGGATCAGGGTTCGCAGTATACAAGTCAAGCGTTTACGTCCCAACTGCAAAAGCGTGAGATCGCCATCAGCATGGATGGCCGGGGACGTTGTTTTGATAATATTTTCGTGGAGCGGCTTTGGAGAAGTTTGAAATATGAAGAGGTCTACTTGAAAAGCTATGTAACGGGCAAAGAAGCAATAAAAGGAATCGCTGAGTATTTCAAGTTTTACAATAGGGACAGGCCTCATCAGGGGCTGAATAACAGGACTCCCTGGGAAGTTTACCAGGAAAAAGAAAAGGAGGAGCTGGTCTACCGGGCACAGTGAAGAGATTCCGGTCCAGGAAAAGAAATGCAA
>PNOM01000222.1 GCA_013824835.1 Syntrophus sp. (in: bacteria)
GAGACCTCTGCAAAAGGCCAATATAGTTTAGCTGTGGTATAAATACGTTCTTTTAAAATGTAGGATAGGCTTTTCAGCAATAATTGGCCATGCATAGACTGCTGATATGGCTCTTTCAGCCATGTGATATGCCCCTTTTGGGGCTATTGGGGTATCGTTACCATCATGGGGTCAACACCACCATGCGCTTAAGATTGAGCGCTATGGCCAAAAGATGAAGATGATTATTGTTTGCCGCCAGGCCCCGATACCTGACCCGGCGGTATCCATATATGCGTTTTATCGTGCCAAAGACTCTTTCCACAGCGCTGCGGATGGCGCTCAATCTGCGGTTGCGTTTCTTTTGCTTTGAGGTAAGCGGTCTATTGCGATAGCCTTTATCCAAAATACCATAATACAGCCCTATGGCCCGGCATTGTCTTTTCTGCTTCGCATTGGCATAGGCCTTATCTGCAAAGATGGCCTGTTCGTCTCCGATAGTCATATGCTCCAATAACCGGCTGTCGTGGACACTGGCCGAAGTCATCTCTACTGCCCGTATCATCTGGCTTTCGGCATCCGTTCCGATATGGGCTTTGTAACCAAAATGCGGCTTCTTGTTCTTTACCGTCCAGTCGGCATCGGGATCCGAGGCTTCAGTTCCCCTTTTAGGCTTCTTGCAGTTGGCTTCTATCAGGCTGGCGTCAACTATTGTGCCTTTCTTAACTATCAGTCGTTTAGTCTCCAATTGGGCATTGACCGCTTCCAGCAGATCATTATACAAACGATTGCTCTTGAGTTTATTCCTAAACCGGCAGATGGTGGTTTCATCAGGTATCTCATTGTCAAAGTTCAGGCCCAAAAACTTATGAAACGACAGCCGGTCCCGCACAGCTTCCTCGGCTTCGGGATCCGATAACCCATACCACTGTTCCAACAGCAATATCTTGAAAAGAACTATCGGCGGATGGCTCATCCGCCCGTTATCCGGGCAATACAGGCTCTGTAACTTTTTTTCCACAGGCTTCCAGTCTATTTGCCGCTCTATTTTTATCAGAAAGTTCCGGTCCGATACCCGCATCATTGCTATGCTTTCGGCCAGACCCTGTTGTACTTGCACTTTGCCTATCATGGGAGATTCCTTCCTTCTTAAATTTCTCCCAATTATACCAAAATATCTTGTATCCTGTCATCGAAAATCAGGGGTTTTGCAGAGGTCTC
>PNOM01000223.1 GCA_013824835.1 Syntrophus sp. (in: bacteria)
GGGCAATTTGGGCACAACTCACCCGTTTGATGGGTAAAAAATTCAGGCAGGAATGTGTGGTCAGGGAAAAAACAAGAAATTAGCCGCCTGGATGGCGTCTTTGAGAAGGTGTACCAAAGAGGAATTGGCGAGAGAAATAATCAATAGGCTGATGGGAGAAGAAGAAATCGAGGGAGAGTTTTTCAGCAGGAGAAGCCATGTCAGAGTAAATTATCGGGGATTGATAGGTGGAGATAATATCAATCATAGCCAATACAGGGTTGCATCTATTGGCAGGCAGGAGATTTTCAAGTTGTGAAAGGGTACTGATTTTAGTCAATGCCTGAGAGAAGATATCTTCCCATTCATGGAGTTGATGAGACTGGATATTAAGAACATCATCCTGTCCCATAGAGATAATCTTATCCATGGTTTTAGTTAACGAAAGGTTTTCCTGATGGATTAAGGAAAGGGCGAATGTCATTAAGGTTAAGTCCTGCTTATGGTAAGGAATTAAGGAAGATGGAAGGAGGGAGAAGGTTTTATGAGAATGCTTTTCTTGTCCTTTTTCGTGACATAAATAGCGGGCAATGGGTAAGAGGTAATAGGTTTGAAAATTAATGATTACTTCCTTTCGATAATAAACACCAATGTGCACAGCACAATCCTTACCGCCACAAAGAGGGCATTGGGCTGAATAATCCGGGAAGTTCCAGCTTTTTTTCGGAATTTCTCTATATAGGTAGATATATCTGGTATTGGATATGGTATTTGCATAATGTCGGGGGAATGCTCCTTCTTAGAGGCTTAAATAAACCTTGTAAATTTCTTTAACCTCTATTTTAGCACCTTTCCCCGACATTAGCAAATAGATTTCTTGGAATTTCTGTTAATATTGACAGAAGGATTGTTAGGGATTACATGATAGGTGGAAAAAGAAACCTATCGATGAGTCAGGTTCACGACCAAGTTGGCGACCTGATCGAGAGAGTGAAGCAAAAATAATAGCAGAAGATTTGGTGAAAGAAGGTCGTGCATTTGTTAAAGAAACGAAATATGCTGAAGCTGAGAGTAAATTCCGTATGGCTATAGAAGTTTCGAAAGATTATCCTGCTGCTTTATCAGGAATGGCAAATCTCTGCTACCATACCTCAAGATATCAGGAAGGGATAAACTGGACTAACAAGGCTATTAGAAAAGATCCTGAGTT
>PNOM01000224.1 GCA_013824835.1 Syntrophus sp. (in: bacteria)
TACAGCTTGCTATATTGTAGTTCAGGATTGAGGGAATGTCGAGATCCATATATCCTTCCGCAGCAAAATTGTTTTTCCAGGAGAACGGAACTCAGGGAGGGATATGGTCATGAAGAAAGCAGAAACCGGGAAAGTGAAGGTTGTAAAGGAAGACGCGTTGATCGTAGCCGTAGACATAGGAATGGAGATGAATCGAGGATATTGTACCACCCCAGACGGGAGGAGCACGAAGACTTTTAAGTTTGAAAATACCAGGGAGGGCTTGGATACGCTCTGGAACATGATCATAGCGAGCAAGAACAGATTCAAATGTAACGAGGTAATTGTTGGCTATGAATCAACCGGTCCCTATGGGGAGCCTATGCTTCATTACCTGATGAACAAGCCGGTCAAGATTGTGCAGGTCAATCCCATGCACACAAAGAGGGTAAAGGAGATAAACGACAATTCTCCTTTAAAAACCGACGAGAAGGATCCGCGGGTCATTGCGGATATTATACGGTGGGGTCATGCGCTGAGCATTGTCATCCCGGAAGGTGACGCGGCATATTTACGGCGGCTGAACAACTCGCGGGAGAGGCATGTAAGGGAACGGACCGCCCTTGTGAACCAGTTACAGCAATTGGTCTTTCTGTTGTTTCCCGAGTTCATGACCGTGATAAAAGATATCAAATGCAAGACACCTCTTTACCTTCTCAGGAAATATCCGACGCCGGAGGCCATAAGTGTTTTGGAGAAGCATCTCCTCGGCGAAGAAATGAGGAAGCGGAGCATGGGCAAGTTTACAGAGCATCATGCGGACATGCTGATCAACCTTGCCAAGAATACCGTCGGTATCAGGGAAGGCGTTTCTGGTCTCTCCCTGGACATAAGGCATATCCTCGTTCAATTGGAAATGCTAAAAAACCTTATTACCGAAATAGAGAGCGAGATGGAGATAGCCCTTGGGAAGATACTCTATAGCTCAAAGCTGCTTTCCATAAAAGGGCTTGGCGTAGTATCCGTGGCAGGCATCATCGGAGAGATAGGAGATTTTAAAAAATTCAAGACACGGTCGGAGATCATGAAGATGGCCGGTCTTGACCTCTTCGAGATAAGCTCCGGCAAAAGGAAAGGACAACGGAGGATCTCAAAAAGAGGGAGGAGCCTACTCCGGAAGATCCTCTA
>PNOM01000225.1 GCA_013824835.1 Syntrophus sp. (in: bacteria)
GTGCATCTGACATAGGGTCCTCCTAATTTATTGATGGGTTTTTTTGACTTACAGAAATTGATTGAAGCTATATAGGGGACATTCCAAAAGGACAAGAGGGAAAAAATAACTAATAAATGACTATAAAAATTAGTTATTATTCAAAGGACTGGAGATAGGACCTTAGATTTATTTTTTTGTTCTTTATGCCGAATTTATTCCGTATGCTTGCCCGGTATGTCTCCACAGTGTACTGGGAAACATTAAGCAGGCCGGCCATTTTCTTTGTGGACGACCCCTGCCTGACAAGATTCGCGATCTGGATTTCCCGTGGCGAGAGAGAACGAAATTTCAAAGACAGTCTCTGGGTAAATGAGGAGGTAATCTGCTCAAGGTTGGCTTTAATGATGTTTATCAGAGTCCCCTCGTTTTTTTTGGCAAATTTGATTGCCAGTTCATCAAGGTAAGGCATCACCAGTTGGTCCAAATTGCCTATGATCTTTTCTTCTATCTTCGCGCTTGCCTCGCCGCTTTTCTGAAGGAGGATTTTTAGTGCGACATTTGCTTCTGAAAGTTCATGCGCCGTTCTCCCCATCTCTTCATTGGCGTTCTGAAGCTCCGCAGTCCGCTGGGCCACGCGCTGTTCAAGTTCGTCGCGAGCTTTTCTCAAATCCTCCTCGATCTGCTTCCGCTCGGTAATGTCCCTCAAGATGCCGATGCTGTTCCAGCGGCCGTTTGCCTGGAAAGCCGACAGAGACAATCCGATGGGAAACCGTGTCCCGTCTTTTTTGACCGCCGTCAGTTCGATCATCTTTCCTATCAACGGTCCTTTGCCACTGTCTTTGAATTTGCCGATTCCTTTTTTATAGTCGTCGTGGTATTGCTCGGGAGCCAGCAGAAAATGCAAATCCCTTCCGAACACTTCTTCTTTTGAATATCCGAAAATCCTCTCCGCAGCCGGATTCCAGAAGGAAATCCTTCCATCCCCGGTCATTGTGATTATCGCTGAGATTGTCGCCTCTGTGATTGAATGATATTTCCCTTCGCTCTCCCTTAATTCTTCCTCGATGCGTTTCTGCTTGATATTGAGTGCCTCAAGCTCTGAAACTCTTTTGCGAAGTATAGCCAGTTCTTCTTGAAGCGGCTCTTTTGATTTTTGA
>PNOM01000226.1 GCA_013824835.1 Syntrophus sp. (in: bacteria)
TTTATGTCCCAGATATCTCCAGTACGGTTTTCCTCCCAGACGGGACGAACGCGGGTCCCTTTCTTCTCGTTCCAGCCCAGCTCGATCTTTTCCAACTGATCCTTGCGTAGAAAGTGCGGCAAGGTCTCGTTGCCTTTGCAGCCGTCCAGAAGTATATTGATCGACCCGTAAGGTGTCTCCCGAACCGCACCGGTAAGCGGATCAGGCATTGCGTAGTATACAGTGTCCATATAACGGACTTCCCCTTTGGGCCCGACTTCTAAGAATTCATCGACGCGCACACGGCAATCGGCACACACTTCCCGCGGTGGGATCTGCATACGACCGCACTGGGGACATTTATTCCCGTATATCTTTTTATCCTTGAGACCCTTGAGGAATTTCCCCATAACAGGTCCTGTAGAAAACTTCTCGTTCAGTGATATGATCTTTTTGAGCACTATGAGTTCCTGCTGCTTGACATTGCCGGCCATGGGATCTTTATACTTCTCGAAAAGGATCGGCCACTTCGAGGCCATCATATTGAGATCACCTTTAGCTGATGCCTTTCCTGCTGCCAGTATGCTCTGCGAGTCAATCTTCCCCAAAATGAAATCAACGTAGTCCTTGGCGTCATTGAACTCAAGGGTAACCGTCGGTTTCCCTTCAATTGTTGTCGTAAGCGTACAGACTTTATCCTTGATGAATACAGTCCATTTGCCTCCATCCGGACCACCCAAATCAAAGGCAAACGATGCGTCCAGTCCTTCGGCTTCATTAGCTTTAAACCGCGGAACAACTGTTGCAAACATGTCTGCAAGATAATCTTTAGTCGTCATTTCCTTCTTGGCAAGAACGAATTTACGAAAAAGCTTTCCGGTCTTCCCAAACGCAGCCATATCCCCTTCGACCTTAACCTTACCACCCATGAAGGCGTTCGTCGCATCGACATTACCGGTATTTACCCCTACAAAGGTCTCACCATCGGCCTGCATGATCGCCACACTGCCGGACAGGTCGTCGGTCTTCTCGATCTTCATTTCATTGTTCTTTACTGTGAGTTTCCATTTCCCTTCGTCTTTGATTTCATATCCAAAAACTGTGTCCAGATCCTTGGCACCTTCGGGACGGAAACGTTCCTGCATC
>PNOM01000227.1 GCA_013824835.1 Syntrophus sp. (in: bacteria)
AATTCCATTTCTAATTCAAGTGTGATATAATACACTCACCAAGGAGGTGAGTGTATGGCAAGAATTGCACAAGGTCAAGAAGTGTTGAAGAAAGCAATGGAACTGCTCTCTCGTGCACATTCCGCAAAAGAACTGCGCCAGGCGCAGGCAGTGGTACTTCCTTTGGAATTTGGTCTTTCCTTAAAAGAAACCGCTGCAATTATCGGGGTATCAAAAGGATGGGCAAGTCGTCTGCGGACAGAGTTTATTCGATCTGGAGGCGAAAAGAAAGACAACAAAAGATTTCACGGTGGAAGACGACGACAGAATATGAGCCACGAAGAAGAAGTTGCCTTTCTTGCACCTTTTTTCGAGAAGGCATCAAAAGGCGGCATTCTTGTAGTGGGGGCGATTAAGGAAGAAGTCGATAAGGAACTGGGACGGAATACTGCTTTAGCTTCTACATATAATCTTCTCCACAGACATGGCTGGAGGAAACTTGCCCCTGATAAACGGCACCCCAAGGCTGATCATGCGGTTCAGGAAGAGTGGAAAAAAAATTCTCCAAGCTCATCACCGGTATCGACGGGGAATGGGAGAAAGAAGGACCGATCAGGGTAATGTTTCAGGATGAGGCACGTTTTGGTCGCATCTCCGATACCCGACGATGCTGGTGTCCTAAACCTGTTCGCCCCCTCTGCTATGCGATGGTCACCCAGGAGTATACCTACGCCTTTGCAGCCGTCTCTGTCGACGGGGTGCTTGATTCTCTGATTCTCCCCCACGTCAACAGCGACTGCATGCAGGTATTCATTGATGAAGTTGCCTCACGACATATGAATGAACGAGTCATTATGGTCCTTGATGGAGCAGGATGGCACACTTCAGGATTACTCACCGTACCACAGAATATGAAACTTGTTTCTCTGCCACCCTATGCACCGGAACTGAATCCCGTGGAACATATATGGGACGATCTGAGGGAAAAAGCATTCCACAATAGGGTATTCGAGAGTATTGACGGACTGGAGAATCATCTTGAAACATCGTTACGAGAACTGGAGCAGGACATGGAACGTGTTCGTTCCATTGTTGCGTGGCCATGGATTATTAATGCTCTTATGAATTAGAAATGGAAT
>PNOM01000228.1 GCA_013824835.1 Syntrophus sp. (in: bacteria)
TATCATTTCCTACTTGACATGACATTATAATACACATACAATCCTTCTTATAACAGTATTTAATAAGGAGGATGAATATGCCACGACCGAAACTGAATGTTGATACAGAAACCGTAAAAAAAGCAGAAGAAGAACTGAGTAAGATCAAAGAGAGCAAGCTATCAATTCAGCTAAAAGGTATTATTGCCGCATCAAGTCACCCGGTTCATCAAATTGCAGATATATTCCACGTTTCACCACGAAGCATATTCAGATGGGTCACAAAGTTCAAAGAACAGGGGGTCCAAGGTCTTCGTGATCAGCCAAAAGGGCATATGAGATCAAAACTCAATGATGAGCAAAAAACAGTTATTGAAGAATGGCTCATAACCGGTAAGAGCGCTTCAGGAGAAAGAATCCACTGGACACTGAACAAACTGAAAAGAGAGATAGAAAAAGAATTTGATATAGGAATAGGCACTACCCCTCTCTGGAAACACGTACGGGGCCTGGGTCTCGTTTTGAAAAAACCCCGTCCGGCCCATGCTAAGGCAAATAAGGAAGATCAGGAAGAATTTAAAAAAAACTGAATACGACCATCCATACATATCCGAAGCATCTTCTCTTCTTTTTTGATGAAGGACGATTTGGCCTTCAGTCAACCCTTATCCGTATATGGGCAAAAAGAGGTATCCCTCTTTCTCAAAGAGTACAGCAGGGATATCAGAACTTTTATCTCTACTCCTGTGTGTCTCCCATATCAGGAGAATCATTCACGCTCTTTCTGCCGGAAGTAAATACCGATATGATGAATATCTTTTTTGAGGAACTTGTAAAAGAATATCCGGACAGGGAAATCCTTATTGTTATGGATCAGGCAGGGTGGCACAAGGCAAAAGACCTCACATATCCTGATGCTGTTATCCCCTTGTATCTGCCGTCATACTCGCCGGAATTGAACCCCATTGAAAAGCTCTGGCAATGGTTACGGAAAGAGGTCACACACAATAGTCTCTTCGAGACGCTTGAAGACATGATGGATGCTTTAGAAGAAAAGTTCCGGCAGTTTACGCCGGAAAGGTTGGCTCAACTGTGCCACTGTTCATATTTATGACATTACAAGGAGAAAACGATAT
>PNOM01000229.1 GCA_013824835.1 Syntrophus sp. (in: bacteria)
CTTGTAGATGTTGTCATTGACGTTACTGGACCAGACCTTCTTCCACGATTTGTCGGAAGACTGTGTATAGATCTCCTTTGCCTTGATGGAATCCGTGGCACTTTCCACATCCCCATCGATCTTGACCTGCTTGTTTACCAGTTGCGCAAGGATCCCCCTATCCGCGTTCTTAATCAAATAATGTTTCCCATCCTTAATGATCACAAAAGCGACCTCCGTAGCGGCTATGTGATCCGCTATATGGACATTTTTACCCGTGGCCTGGCCCTGCGCCACGCTGTTGTATCCCTTCAGGGAGCCGGTGATGCTTGCTGCCGTTGCAAAAAACGGCGTCAGTAAAAACAACGCTCCAAAAATTGTCGGTACCAATAACTTCTTCATTTTCTCCTCCTTCTGAACGTTTCCGTTCCAATGTCTTAGTTTGAGTTTCGTTTATTTTATTCCCTGTTCTCTTTAACCACTCCGTAACTGGTCCTTCCCCGCGCCGCCCTTCATCCCCTGTTGCCGATTCGCTTCCCGATGAAAATCCCCTCACCTCCTCTCGTCCTTTTTATTCCTTGTTAGTGCAACGGCTATGCCAACAAGAAAATAACGAGGGAGTACATTGATAACTATTCGTAATTAAAAGTATTAATTTCTGGGAGAGGGCATTATGACAATGGTGAACAGTACCTTGGTGCGGATTTTCTTCCCTCAATTGCCCCTTTATCTGAAGAGATGGGAATCTTTTCAGCACCAAGGATGTATTTTACCTCTGAAAGATTACAATCCTTCCTTCTTTGTTTTCCATCACTACGCTCACATAAATTTTCCCGTCCTTTTTATCCGCCGCAAAATCAGAGAAGTAGCCGTCAATCATCTCAGAGACATCGGCTTCTTTGTAATGAATTTCATCAAATTTAAGATAAGCCACTTGTCCTCTTTCAAACTTTTTAAACCCCGCAAATAATCTGCTCCCTTCGTTTTTCAGAACATAGAGTGCATCCGTATCTCCGCCTTCAACCCTTATCGCGCGTTGAAAGAGAGGGAAAAACTTGTTCCCCTCTTTGTAAATCCCTTTGGAAATGCCCTGCATAGAGCCGCCGTAT
>PNOM01000230.1 GCA_013824835.1 Syntrophus sp. (in: bacteria)
AATAGAGATGCTGACTATGAATGGAGTTTCCAGCCGTTCCGCAACCTGCGTGGACGGCTTGGTAACGCTGCTTTGATATGTACCGATGATGGCAACTACACCCTGATCCTTGATCAATCGCTCGGTCTCTTTTACGCCGATGTCAGGGTTACCCCTAGTATCACCAAAGATCAACTCCAGCTTGGCCCCGTCAAGGGCGGCTATGCCGCCGGCTGCGTTGATCTCCTCCGCAGCCAGAATTATGCCGTTGACGCTGTCCTTACCCTTGTCGGCGAGATCACCGCTTATGGGAAAGATTACGCCGATTTTGACCTTACCCGGACTCGCCGGCTTATCGCTTCCGCTGCAGCCCGCAATTAATAATAGCAGAAATAAGCCGATTAGAAGTAGAAATGTCCTTAAAGTTCCAGATGTCATTTTTCCGCTCCTTATCTATGCCGTTACATTACATTTAAATGTTTATGCATTAGTGCTTCTCCAACACCTAGCGAATGACGTTGATAAATGCGCTCATACGAATCGGTTTGGTAATAAGCCGGCTGATGCCGAAGGCGGTGAGTTTTTCCAGGTACTCCTTTTCTTAAAGTCCTGAACAGGGCAATTTGGGAATGTTTATTAAATAAGAATTTCCTTTTTGTGAGTGCAATTATAGGAAACGCGGTCTTGTATGTCAAGGTAATCTTTACAGAGGTGATGTATCATATCTTGTGTCAGAGGTAGAAGAAGGGGTATCTCCAGGTTTACTAGACCATAAAAAAGAAAGGAGATACCCCCATGGAACAAGTAATGAGGCGATTGCCACAGGCTTATCGTATAATCAAGGAGATGAATTTATGTAATATTTGATAAAATAAGGTTGTCTTCCTAAACTGGAAGACAACCTTTAATGTATGATGAATCGCTGTTCTTTAAAGCGGGATGTTGTTGTGTTTTTTGGGCAGCCGGACTTGCGTCTTGTCCTTAAGAGCATCGAGAATGGCTGCGACGCGTTTTCGAGTTTCCCGCGGGGAGATAATCTCCTCAATAATCCCCATGGATGCGGCAAAGTAGGGATTATTAAACTGCTCTTCATAGGCGGCTACC
>PNOM01000231.1 GCA_013824835.1 Syntrophus sp. (in: bacteria)
TGCCAATGTTCCGATGGCCTCCATTTTATCTGCATGTTGCAACCGTTCCTCCAGAATTCGCTTTTCCTCCTCTACCCGCTTGCGGTCGGTGATATCTGTTGCATAAATCCTCAATGAGTTAAACTCAGGAGTAAAGTAAATATTCGCACAAAAGACAGCGTCATTGATTTGCAATTCTCTTGCGTATTTGCTTTTTATAGTTATCTCTGTCGCATTGAAGATTTCCCAGATATCCTCAGGAATGAATATCCGGGGATCCTCAATCCTCATTTTATTGAGAACAGATTGCATGGCAGGATTGCAAAAAACAATCTCTTTGTCCTTTCCTACTTCAAGTATCATGCTGGGATTGAGTTGAGGAAATGAAGCAAGGCGATCGATTTCCTTCTGCTTCTTTTTCAATTCGGTAATGTCTGTATGCAGGCCTACGAGTCCGACGATATGACCGTCATGGCTCTGGATGGTGTAGGCTCTCAGGAAAATGTCCATGATTGTTCTGTCTTTCATGAACATTTTCACTTCTCCCTGCCAACTCCCTCCGCCCATGATTGTGTCGAACACTTGTTTTCCGATCTCCTTATCTACATATAAGGTATCGGGTGGATAATCTCCGATATCGCCGAACATGCGATTAAAAGCTTCATTTTGATAATAGTGTCTCCCCTCGGGTGTTGACATGCCGATGGCGTCGGAGGAATGTTTCACCAAATCCTTGAACAAATGCAGCGCATCCTCCGCCTGCTTGCGCTCGGTGATGTCGCGGGCGATCCCCATGACTGAATGTGGCTTGTCGTCATGATATACAACAGAAGCTTTGGTTTCCCCGAGCGTTTCCTCCGCCCGTTTTCGCTCTGATTCCGATCTTTCCAGATCTTCGATTCTCGGTTTCAAAGAAGCCAGTTCCTGGATCAGTACCTGCTTTGGCTTGGATTGATCTTTCATTGGGCTGTCCCCTGTTTGTTAAGATGATCTGCTGTGAGGATGGAAAGATAACGAGTAACGGGAGTTGCCTGATCGAAAATCCTCAGTAAACACCGTATAAATCTTCAATAAACATCCAATACCATTCGAAAGATTG
>PNOM01000232.1 GCA_013824835.1 Syntrophus sp. (in: bacteria)
ATCATTCAAAAGAGAAAAAATGACTTGTTGACAAGAAGAGTACATTCTATTATATCTACTTTATCACAGGAGGTGCACTATGTTTGGTCTCGGAATGCCTGAACTCATTATTATTCTCGTTATTGTTATCCTTGTATTCGGGGCTGGAAAACTCCCGGAGATCGGGGGTGCAGTCGGCAAGGCCATAAAGGGTTTCAAAAAATCAATAAATGAGCCCAACGAGAAAGATGAAGCCCAGACAAAGGACGACAAGAAAAACTGAAGCACAATGGCGGGAGGTTGTATGAAGGTGTTGAGGAAGATATTTGAAATGGCATCCTTTGGGTGTATTCTCCTTTGCTGGTCCGGTCTCTCTTTTGGGGCAGACTGGACCCTCTATTATGAGAGCGGCATTGAAATGCGCTATTATGATAGAGCGAGTATTGAGAGGCCGCAAAAGGAGTTGGTGCGAGTAGCCCTGAAGACCGCTGCCCTGGATACCCGGGAAGGAGAGATTGTATATATTGAGATGAACTGTGTTACCCATAAGTTTCGTGACCTTTCCGGTACTGTAGACAGAATAACGGGCAGGTTTGTGTCTGATGGCCAGAATGAGGGTCGCCCATGGACATGGTTTCCCCATGAATCCACAATGGGAGTTGTTTATGAGTCTCTCTGCGGGAACTGGCGTGAAAGAAAGGATAAGGATATTGTGAACTAATATTCCCACCTTTTCTGAAGAAAAATCATGTTCTCTATCGTCTATTACCATAAGCGTTGGATGTAAAGAAAGAGGGTGTGAGTTGTGAGGTTCAATGCCCTCACAGAGAGCAAAGAATAGATTATTTGCTCATGCCGCTCATCACCTCAGGGATCTGCAACCCCTGCATGAAGGAGTATCGCCTGCGCCTTACGGACTACCGCCGGCAACTCGGCCACATCTCTACGCAATTGCAATAATTCCATTTCTAATTCAAGTCATTGCGAGGAGCGTAGCGACGTGGCAATCTAAGGCCTTGAGATTGCTTCGCCTTGCTCGCAATGACATCTGACATAAAATAGACTATTGAATT
>PNOM01000233.1 GCA_013824835.1 Syntrophus sp. (in: bacteria)
TTGGACGTGAACCGCAAGAGAATTCAGGGATACATGCAAGAAATGGGGATTGCCGGGATTTGCCCCGGGCCCAATTTGAGCAAGTCGAAAACAGAACATTTGCGCTTCCCCTACCTTCTTCGTGGCTTAAAATTCACCTTTCCCAATCAGGTGTGGGGAATCGACATAACCTATATTCGACTTCGAGGTGGTTGGATGTATTTGGTAGCCGTTCTGGACTGGTTTTCAAGGTATGTTGTCAGTTGGGAGCTCGATCAAACGTTGTCAAACCCTTTTGTGCTGGAGGCGGTTCAATCGGCTTTCACAAGGGGGAAGCCGGAAATATTCAACAGCGACCAGGGCAGTCATTTCACAAGCAATCAATATATCGATCTTCTCAAGGGCAATCAAGTTCAGATCAGCATGGATGGCCGTGGACGGGCAATGGACAACATTTTTACGGAACGTTTATGGCGGAGCGTAAAATACGAGGAGGTTTATCTAAAAGACTACGAAAGTCCCCGGGATGCCCGCAAGGGTATAGGAACTTACCTCACCTATTACAATACGGAAAGACCACATCAGTCTCTGGGTTACAAAACACCAAAGGAGGTATACGAGGGAAACCACAATCTTTGGAAAGGAATGCAATGTCCTCAAATTCGCTAATGCGGTCAGGGGAAGGCCTTGTGGGTGTTACCCCCAGGCAACTTCTGACCCGCCAAAAACCAAAAGCAGCAACTAAAGGAAAAGCCTTGGCAGAGGAGGTTAGACCAAGGTTGTCCGTGGCAACTAGGTCTGCCCTTTACCCACAAATAACCCACTATTCCGATCCCAAACATTCTGGATTAAACTGTCTCTGAATCGTGGTAACAGCAGAATTGGCAGTACCCTTGCTGGGGATTTTCATTAAACACCGATTTTCGCAGACCGTTTAACCGCCATAATTAAATATATCTAACTCCAAACATATTTTAGTTTCATATTACCTATTAGTTCTCTGGGTACCTACTTTAACAGATATCGATTTTCTCGATTTTTTCTTCATTACCTCCTTTAAG
>PNOM01000234.1 GCA_013824835.1 Syntrophus sp. (in: bacteria)
GAATATCCCATGTTCACAAAATCAAGGACAAGCCCAGTGGCGGATATGTCATGGGGCAAAGTATCGTCTTTTTGGTACTGATCACTCCGAAAATAACGATACCGGTCGGTTTCTCTTTTTTTATGCCGGACCCGGCATTAACCGCCTGGTATAAAAATGACAAGAAGCTCAAAAACGAAGGGGTGCCAAGTAAATTACGTCCGCTCAAACCCCGGAGAGATCCCAACTATCCAACCATGCCACAAATAGCCCTGTCGCTTCTGGATCAATTTAAAATAAACCATAAAGAGATACGCATTCGGTGCATATTTGCGGATGCACTTTATGGTAATGAGGAGTTTCTGAGTGAGGCATCCCGGATATTTAAAAACGTTCAGGTGATCAGCCAGATTCGATCCAATCAGCTTATTCGATTTCGAGATGAAAAGATGTCGGCGGAAGAATACTTTGAGAAGTTTCCCGGCACAGCGCAGAAAATAACGATTCGAGGAGGCAAACAAATAATCGCGACAATCGGTAGCGCTCGTTTGTATGTATGCGCACATGGGAAAAAGCTCTTCGTGATTGCAGTCAAATATAATGGAGAAGAAGAGTATCGGTATATCATCGCATCTGATATGGCATGGCGAACCATTGACATTGTTGAGGCCTATACCTTGAGATGGCTGGTCGAGGTTTTCTTTCAGGACTGGAAGGGGAATGAAGGTTGGGACAGTTTGACCAAACAACCAGGTGAAGACGGATCAAGCAGAGGCCTGATCTTGAGTCTGTTGGTTGATCACTGTCTTTTTTTTCATCCCGATCAACTGGCCCGGTTAGAGAACAAACTTCCTGCATATACTGTGGGCAGCCTGACGGCCAAGATTAAGGTAGAGTGTCTTCTTTCTGTCATAGAGGGTATTGTTTCATCGGATTCGCCTGTTGAACGATTTAAGGAGTTTGCCAACTCATTGGGAAAGAATGCAGCAATGCTCTCTCCATCTACAAAACATATGGTGGGAAGAGATCTTGGAAAACTTGA
>PNOM01000235.1 GCA_013824835.1 Syntrophus sp. (in: bacteria)
AGAAAGCGATGGGTGTTCTCTCCCTCAGGATTATGAACCTCGAACATTGAACGTTGAACATAGAACACTTGCGAAGCAAGCTACCCTTGCGAAGCAAATTACCCTTATTGTTCAGGATAATGGTATCGGTATTCCTGAGTCGATTGATATTGCAACCCCCACCGGGTTCGGATTGCAGCTTGTCGGTATACTAACCGAACAGCTTGAAGGAACCCTCCGGATTGAACGGCATGAAGGAACACAATTCATACTGGAGTTTGAGCTATCAGGCAACAAGTGAAGCGGAAAGCTGCAACCCCTCAAGGAATGGGTTCCCCCCTGGGCGACACGGACTAAATACCTTCTCCGTAACTATTAAATTAAAGGGCCTTCTTTCCGGCATTTCCGCACTGTTTCTTTTTGCAGCCGCTCCGTTCCCGGCACACGCCTCTACCCTATGGGCAGCAGGCGAAACCCTGCCTCCCCTTAAGGACATGCCGCCTGCCGAGTATATTACGGAAAAGCTGTTAACCGGTTTTGAGACCGTTGATGCATTACTCGTTGATCAGACAGCCTTTAGTGAAACAAGGTTTGACCGTATGGGATATCTTCTGAAGAACTATACCCAGCCTTTCACCATAGAATATTTCATCACCCTTGGTCAGGATAAGGCAGCAGGCGTGGATAACAGCATCCTCAGCACTGGTAGTACCCACGACAAAAAACGAACCCTCGCAAACTGGATCGTCCTTATGCCCAGGGAAGGCCCGCCTGAGCTCCATGTGAGCCTTTTCGGCCCTGATGATACGGTAAAAGAATTGGATATCAGACTGGACCGCTCGTTCTGGACCGAAGGGCTGGAATAGACCCTCATAAATAATGCACCTTCACCCTTTTCATGATATAATTATTTTTGTCATTCCGTGCTTGACACGGCAGAGCGAAGCGGGCAGTACTCCAGCGAAGGCTGGACATCCAGTAAATTAAAATCATTCTGGACTCCGGTTTTCACCCCCGGATCAGGTCCGGGGCAGG